>NZ_DJAU01000056.1:107867-489616 GCF_002429725.1 Lysinibacillus sp. UBA5994
AACAAGCTGATTATACAGAAAATTGATATACTACTCAATCATTGTTTTAAAATTTTCTACAAAAAATTTTATTTTTCTACAACAATTAGACGTATACGGAGGGGAATGCCTCGGAAAAGAAGGGAATCATGAATAAATCTACAACTCCATTTTAGTAAAAATAGCTGTTGTATAGACCTAAATAATGGTGAAGTTATATCACAATTCATCCAAGATACTACGACATCAAGTAAATATTTTTCTAAATGAATGTTTTGACATAGTATCTCTTCCGATTGACGATTTGATACCAACTACTAAATCATTTCTACTAACTTTACATAAAAAAATCCCTCTACATATAGAAAGGGAAGGAACCACATTAAATCTGTGTACTGGAAAATGATGCATATTATTTCAGAAAACGATTGGATACTTGTTGTTTTTCTTCCCCCCATATATAGAAGAAAACCACAAGCAAAGTACTAAAAAAACCCATCACAAGAGCATACGTACTGAGGGCTACTCCCACTTGACTTTGCATGGCATAAATAAAAATGGCCCCTATTGTTAACAAGTTGCCTGTAACAATCGATACTAGATGAAAGCGTTTATTCATAGCAAGCCCTCCTATTAGATGAATTGGTAATGCTCAGGATTTAAGATAATTAACTTCAATTATCGCACAATTCAGAACTTTTTCCAATGTTTTTATCTTACTAGAATAATTAAAGATGCTTTTTTAATACATCTTTTTGTAGTATGATGAAACACAAAAGGAATATTCATAGATTATTACAAGAAAGGGGAGAGGATGGATCGTGAAATTACGCAATTCATTAACTTTTCAACTTGGGACGATTATCGCTGGTATTTTAGTGGTGATGCTAGGGATTACTTCGTTCGCTACATACATAACTGCTTACAATAAACTTTATGATGCTGCTGGTGTTGAGGCCTATGGCTGTGCCAATATTACGACAGGTTTGATCAATCCGCAACAATTGGAAAAGGCCATTCAAGGCGACAAGGCTGTACAGGAAAGCATTGGGAACGATTTGAACTGGACAACAGGTCATAAAGATATTTTCCAAACACAATATATTTTATCGTTGGATGGCACATTATTAGCGCTTGATGATCATTTGGCTGAAAAAGGTTATGCCCCTGGTGATCAATTTTATTTAGATAAAGAAGCTATTGATATGTTGCTTACACATAAGCATCCAACATACTCACAGCCTTATACCTATGCAGGGATGGACCGTTTATCTGGCTATGCCCCTATTTTTAAAGACCATGATTCCAGTAAAGAAATTATTGCCATTAGTGTCATCGACTTTGATGCCAATATCGTAAAGGAGCGAACATGGGATGTTGTACGAAATGGGATTTTAATTAGTATTTTCCCTATGCTAATTGCTTCCATCATTACAGGATTTTTAATTCGTCGTAAAGTAAGACCGATTAGTGTGCTGATTCAGCAGGCGAAAGAAATTGCCAATGGTAATTTAGCTGTACCTGAAACAAAAATTAACAGTAAAGATGAAGTAGCGGATTTAGCGAATACATTAAATCGAATGACAGCTAATTTACAAAATATGATTATGACGATGCGTTCCACTTCTAACACTTTAACGAATAACGCAGATGAAACCGCTTCCACCCTGAACGATATGAGCAATACCATTCAAGGTGTCGCCAATAATATCGAAGAGGTAACAAGTGCCGTGACGGCAGGGATGCACCATGCTGAAAATGCGACAGATGTTCTTACTTCTTTAGCGCAGGACCTTCAAATGATTCAAAGCAATACCAATAACAGTGCTGATAATGCTAGACAAACGATGGAATTAGCAACAGAGGGTGAGCGACTAGCAAAAGATATAAGCAATGATATGGCATTAATCCACAGCGGATCGGGTGAGGTACAACAAACAGTAGAAAACTTGGTTACATCTGCAACCAAAATTCAAACGATTACAACGTCTATTGCAAACATCGCATCACAAACAAATTTGCTAGCACTGAATGCTTCCATTGAAGCGGCTAGAGCAGGGGAGCATGGCAAAGGCTTTGCTATTGTTGCTGAGGAAGTACGGAAGCTTGCTGAGCAATCTAATCAAGAGGTATTGCAAGTTGAACAGCTTATTCAGGATATAATGAAGCATGTGCAGCAGGTCATGTCATCTACGAATGATAATACGCAATATATTGAAAAAGGAACAGAGACAGTACGTCTAACCGCACAATCTTTAGGAAATATTTCTACAGCAGTGGCTGCAACAGTAGAAGAAATGATTACCATTTCTAATGCTATGACCGCTGAAAACGAAAAATCTACACGTATTGTGCAGATGATTCAACAATTAACAGAATCTATTCGTGATATAGAAGAAACGATGAATATGATTACTGTCGCAGCACAGCAAACAACTGCAAGCATTGATGAGGTGGCACATGGCTCTAATGAAACAAATCACATGGCACACACACTCGAACAGCATGTAAAGGCGTTTAAATTAAAAGAATAATAGAAAGATTAGGACATGTTGGCTTTTGCTAATACTACTTAAATGGTAAACTAGCAATAAGATTTTTCTTTTGCGAAGGTGAGGATTTTAATGGTGGTAAAACAAATGAACGAGCAAGTTCAACAAGTCAATGACTTATTTTTGAGTGGTCAAGTAAAGGAAAGTTATCAACTAGCTAAAGAAATATTGGGCAATGATACAGCGATCGCAGAAGAGGCCTATCAAGTCATTCAGCAGCATGTGGCAATGCTAGAGGCAAATGGGTATGCAAATATGCCTCAGCCTACTGATGACAAAGCAAAGCAAAGTAAGGAACGTACAGATGGTTCGTATCCAGAACGAGATGTTCTCGCAGCTTATATAGGTAGTCAGGATGATGAGCAATTTGGTAAAGTGGTCCATGAATTATTAGCAGGACCTATAGAAGCGCAGGCGAACGCCTACTATACAATGGCAGAATATTATGTCCTTGCAAAAGAACAGGATAAGGCATCAGTACAGTATGCGGAGGCAATCAAATTGCAGCCTAATAAGGCATTGTATTGGGGAGCATTTGCACAGTTTTTAAATCGTCACGAAGGTAGCCCTTATTTGGCATTAAGACTGATTGAAGAAGCAATAATCCTAGATGGAATGAATCCTCGTTGGCACTATATTCAAGGTAATATATTTTTCCAGCTAGTAGCAGCGACAAAAAATTTAAGCTATTTACCTGCCTTGGAAGAAGCATGGGAGAAAGCTAAAAAACGTTGTACAGCTAAGCAGGTCACATTGAAATTGGATTTGGAGAAGTCAAAAGATTTGTTAGCGCAATGGAAAAAGCAAATGCTCTAACAGGTATCTATTAATAATTATTTCCTTTCAAGTATAATTATGCTATAGTGAAACCATAAACGGACGTATGAAGCTTATCGATGACATGAAAGAAGTGTTTTTTTGAGTTTATATGTAGCGTATGTATTGGTAGGACTTGCCATTGCCATGCCTGTAGGAGCTATTACAGTAGAAATGACAAAGCAAGGACTCAAAAATGGTTTTATGCACGGCTGGGCAGTTGGACTTGGTGGCATGACCATTGATATTGTATTGGTTTTTGCTTTGTATATGGGACTAGCTTCCATCTTGGCTATGCCTTTAATTCAACTACCTATGTGGATTATTGGAGCGGGCTTTTTATTCTTGTTAGGCTATGATTCTATCAAGAACGCTGACCATGATATTACATTGGCAGGAGAAAAAGTAACCAAATCGTTTTTTGCCTCTTATTTTAACGGCTTACTAGTGGCCATTTCGCCTGGTAATCTTGTTTTTTGGGTCAACGTATTTGGTGTGGTGCTAGCAAAATCTTATGGACAAGGGGAGTCAACGAGCTTTTTAATTATTGCTGCTGGTGTTTTAAGTGGAATTTTACTCCACGATATCGGTTTGCTGACCATTGTCTCGGTTACTCGTAAAGCTATGAATCGGAAGATGATTAGGACATTTACCATTGTCGCAGGATTCTTATTGATTGGTTTTGCTTGTTATTTTATCTATGAATTTATACAAGGAATTAAGGTTTATATATGAAAAGTGCGATCCCTAAAGATCGCACTTTTTTTATTGCGCAATAGCCTCAGTATGCTCTTTTAAACAAGCTAAAATTTCTTCTGCTACTTCATGCGCTAATGCTAGTTCTGAAGTAAAGCCAACACAAGAACAATTCATCTCACCTAAAATATAGCAATCTTCTCCGACTTCATTGGTATCTAGCATAAAGTCGGCTGTCCAGATTAGCGGTAAATCATAATTGCCTAGTAGGTTTGTTATTTGAGGGAGCTGCTTTAAAAAGTTTTGTACCAGCTCTTGCCAGTCTTCAGGTTTGTCATAGCGATATTGAGCGCCAGAGAATAGAGTTGCACTAAAGGCATCCTCGGTAGCAGCTGGTTTTTTATGTACTACGTGTACAGGATGATCGCGCAACATGAATAAGCGGATTTCGCCTTCTGTAATCCTTGGAAGAAAGCGCATATCGATTAACATACCATTCGTCCCTGTAATATACTGCTCACAAAATGTCATAAAGTCGCCAAGCTGCCAATATTCTACATGATTATCTTTTGCTTCAGTACATTTGATTTGTGCATCAAGTGGCACTTCAGTGATACCCTCTGCTAGCGGTTCCACCAATTTTACACGCCAAATACCTTCTCCAGTTGAACCACGATTTTGCTTCAAAACACGCTCTGTTAAGGCTAAGGAAGTAGGGAATTGTTTTTTGAATGCTTCGATTGTGTAGTAGGCAAATGTATCATCAGGTACTAAATTTGTTGTCGTCAGTTTTGATAATACGTCTTTTGAACCATAGCTAATCATGGCGTCTGGATGTGGCATCCCTATAACGCCAGCTTGGCATAGCTCTCGTAGCATAGCAAAGTACTCATCCTCATGCTGTAAGTTGCCTGGGTTAATGCGAGATACATAGGCAATACCATGTTCCTTAACATAGTGAAAGATTTCCTGCTTTTTTGTGATATCAAAGAAGAGTACCTCTGCATCCTGTCCACGTTGCTGTAGCGCTTCCACCATTGGCATTGTATCTGGGCGATAGCCATCTGGTCCTTTATCTGTGCCGCCTTCCACCTCGAAAAAAATAACTTTTTTATCCATAAAATACCTCCTTATATCTGTTGTTATGTTCAGTATAGTAGACAAATAAGGAGAAAAGATAGATAAAATATGTAAATTTTATGTATAAATTCATATATTACTATCTCGGTAATAGGAGGTATTGACTATTAAAAATCATAACTCTCTTAATTTTCTGTTTTCAAGCTTGCTTTTTCTGAAATACTGTAAGGTATAAAATCATAAGAAGAATTAGCAATGTACCAATAAACTGATAGCCACCAAAAGCAATCTTTAACCACCAAACACTTGTGATGACAGCCATTAATGGTTCAAGACTACCTAGTAGGCTTGACTCCTTTGGTGAAAGATAGTGCAAGCTAGCAATATAAAACCAAAAAGCGAGCATTGTCCCAAAAATAACAATAAAGAGAAAATAGGCAATGGTTGAAAACGTCCAATCAGATAGATCGATAGCCCATGGTGGGTGAGCTATACTCATAACTATACCACCGATGATCATCGACCAGCCGACAACTAGTAATGAATGGAATTGCTGTAAAAGTGGGACGGCATAAATGGTATAAAATGCAACAGAAAGACCAGATAAGATACCCCATAACACAGCCATTAAAGGAACGGACAATGTTGAAAAAGAACCGTTTGTTAATAATAAAAAGGTCCCCACAAGTGTAAGTGACACAGCTATACCATCCTGCTTTGTCAATGGACTTTGCCTCGTTAGAAAGTAATAAGCCATGATAAACAGTGGTGCTAAATATTGCAATAATGTGGCTACAGCTGAATTACCAATAGCGATTGACATCATATAGGTGTATTGGACAGCAAGCATGCCAAGTAGGCTAAATAAAATTTGTCTAAAAGCATTTTGCTTTGTGCGCCATATGACGAAAATGGATTCATGCCGATGGGTCATTTTATATATAGCTATTAGTAACAGACCTGCTAAAAGTAAACGACTAGAAACAAGCCAGCCGACCTCTAAATTGTCCTGCTGAAATAGTCGTTGGGCAACGGTCCCTCCGATTCCCCAGAAACTTGCTCCAAGAATAACTAGTAGAAAGCCCAGTGTACGTTTATTTTGGATAATTTGATTCATCTGTTTACATCTCCTAAACTATCAATATAAGATGATTATAAAGTGATTAAGTGGAAATAAATATCGATTTAATCCAATAAAATATCAATATATTGAGGTGTTAGAGATGCCGTTAACACATATTAAAATTGCTAAGGATTTACAAGAATTAACCTTGCATGGAACAAAAGAATTTCCAGTTGCCTTGTATGAAACGATTATGCGATTAGAAAGCATGGATTTTCTACCTCTCCATTGGCATAAAGAAATACAATTTGTTTTGATAAAAAAGGGATGTGCTCAGTATCGAGTGGGGACGGACGTTTTTGTTTTGAACCAAGGCGAGGGGCTCTTTATTAATGCCTCTGGATTACATGAAGCAAAGCCTTATCAAATAGAGCAAGCGATCGTTTATTGTGTAAATGTAGATCCAAAGTTAATGGGGGGGCATGAGGGCAGTATCTTTTTCTCAAAATATGTAGAACCGTATATTACAAGAAATCGAATACCTTATGTCAAACTAACAGGAGAGTTAGCACAGAAAGTAGCAACGATTGCGGAATTAATGCGAGAGCAAACCGCTTTTTTTGAGTTAAAGGTACGGAGAGAGCTTCTATTTATTTGGGAATCCATGCTAACCCAATCCTTATTGACAGAACAAATAATGGATTCTGCCACTATTGTGCAGCATGAACGAGCAAAAGCTATGCTAGATTTTTTACATGCACATTATCAGCAGAAAATAGCATTAGAAGATTTAGCTAGCCATGTGTATATAAGTCGCGCTGAATGTAGTCGTTTTTTTAAGAAAATAGTGGGCATGACACCGTTTACCTATTTATGCCAATATCGACTGCGCAAAAGCATAGAATTATTGAAGGGTAATGAGCTATCGATAACAGAAATAGCTGTTAATACAGGCTTTAGTACCGTCAGTTATTATATTGAAAAGTTTAAAGAATACACTGGCTATCCGCCACATGTTTATCGTAAGAAGTTTTTAAGTGTGAAAAATAATTGAACGTGAATGGAAATAGGACCATCTTTTATTCTCAAATTCTATACAAGATGAACCATTTGGCATAAAGTAAAATTATTAGTAGAGAGGGGGCATTGTGAATGATGGTCTTAAAAAGTAAGCAAAATATTTGGCTAGCCTTATTATTAGTGGTATTAGCGAGTAACTATACACTCTATAATACAGGATTTGGCACATCCCTTTTACCTATCGAAACAAATGGTGTTGTCATGGGCTCATTAATTGACTGTATTGTGGTGGTCCCTGTGCTATTTATGCTTTATAAAGGTAAATTTTCATTAAAGCAAGCCATCCTATTAGCTGCAGCTGGCTGTATTGCTGCACGTTTTATCATTCCTATGGAACACCTTCAGCCTTATGTGGCAGTGACATGGGCTGGCTTTGCGATTGAAGGGTCTATTATTCTATTAGAAATTATCCTAGTGGCAACACTTGTACGATACCTGCCAAAAATCCTAGGGGAAGTGCGGAGAAGCTCTTTACCAGATCTCTTTTCATTTTCAAAAGCTGTAGAAAAACATGCACCCAAGCATCCAGTTATTCAGATGATCTGTGCTGATTTATTAGTGCTTTATTATGGTTTCGCGAGTTGGAAAAGACAAGAACGACAAGGTTTATCTTTGCATAAAAATTCTAGCTATATCGCTTTTCAGCTCATGATTATTCATGGGATTGCTATTGAAACGATTGGTATTCACTGGTGGCTACATGAAAAGTCAATGATACTTTCCATTGTGTTGCTTGTTTTTAATATTTATTCAGTAATCTTCTTTCTTGCGGATATGCAGGCTATTCGCCTAAATCCTGTTTATGTCACAAATGATACATTGTACTTATCTCTGGGATTAATGAAACGTACTGAAATTCGTTTTGATCATATTGCTGAAATCATCGAAGACAAGGAGCGGTTAGAGGGAAAATTATCAAAAGATACGATAGACTTTATAGCACGTGATTTTGGTGAGGCCTATCCGCATTTTATTTTGAAAATGAAGGAGCCTGTGGAAGTAACGTTTATGCTAGGGATCAAGAAGCACTATAGTCACATAGCCATTAAAGCAGACCAGGTTCAAGAATTTAGACAAATGCTTGTAGAAGGAATGGCAATGAGCCAACATCATTAAAATTACTTATAAAGTAGTAGTCAATGTTTTGTGATCAAAACATTGACTATTTTTTTATTGATTGATTTTAATACTATTTAAACTAATTTTAACCTTGGAATTTTATAGTTTTAATGTACTGAGAATGATTGATTTACAGGAGGGCTTTGTTTTAGCGAAAGATTGATAGGATGAAAATTGTATGCCTGAGATAAAGGGGAAGTGTAATAAAAGCACGAATTAGTACATGATTAAAAAACCGCAATGTTCAACATGGCTATATGGAAGTACCAATAACGAATAGATCAATCAAATACAGTCTATGACAGAGTAACAGCCATCCTTTGGTATGTAGTGAACGGATTGAAATGACAAAATTCCAGCCTGCACTAGCAGAATTAAGCACGAAAAGACGATATGAGCAGATTGCATATTATGTAGAAACACCAGATCACTTGTTCCAAAATTTTCTTTAATAAAAGGCGAAGCGCATTTATTGGAGAAATATTATAATAAGCTTATTGAGCAACATACCATTTCTGACAGCATCCCAAAAATTTTTATTCCCGTACATCCAATCGATGTTCTTAAAGAACAAGTAGTGTTAGAAAATGTAAGAGTAACAAAAGATACGAAAACAAAAACCTCGGCATCTTTCTAGTCGATCAAAATCTACGAGCAAGTATTCCTTTACTGGTGTTTTTATGTAAAGGATATCTGTCCTATTATGATCGACACTACAACAAGTAAAGAGGAGTTATTGAGAAGCGCTACTATCTGTTCATTCGAAGAGTAGCATTGCAAAAATATAAAGCGGTTACAAAGATGATAAATACTAGCATAGAAGAGGAGGGATTGTGTATGAACGATTGCATTCTTTTACAGTCTAGTCAAGATTGGCATCTACAGAGAATGTATATGAAGAAGTATAACAAACTGGTACTGGTAAAAAGTGTTCATCATAATTCAGCAGAGACAAGAGCCAAACTACAATATGAATTTTCCTTGTTTTCGAATGAGCAAAATCCTTGGTTATTAAAGCCAATAGCTATTGATTATATAGATGATCAATATGCGATCATCTATGAAAATTTTAATGGAGTCCCCTTAAAGCAATTCAGTAATAACTTGATTTCTTTGCATCAATTTCTCCAGATTGCCATTGACCTTGTCAATATTTGTATGAAAATGCAACAAAGTGGTTTACTTTATCTACACCTACATCCTAATCAAATCTTAATCAATCCTAATTCTTTAAAAATAAAACTATTAAGCTCTGAATTTAGTACAAAATATGATGTAGAATCTCCAGTTGTGATTGAAAATCCCTATGAACGACTAGAACAGCTACCCTATTATGCACCTGAGCAAACTGGCAGACTACATTTAGAGGTAGACTATCGGACAGATTTATATGCACTGGGGACCATTTTTTACGAAATACTGGGCGGTCAATTGCCTTTTCAAGCAAAGGATGCCGTCGATTTGATTTATGAAATCATCACAAAAAAACCAGAACCATTGGTAAGTTTAGACAGTCGTTATCATTCATTGCTTTGGGAAATGATTGAAAAGCTATTAGCTAAAAACCCAGCTGATCGTTATCAAAGTGCCATTGGTTTGAGAGAGGATTTGCTACAAATCCAACAGAAACTTTTAGTAAACGAACCGCTTGAAAATTTCCTGCTTGGTGAACAGGATTTGCATCTGAATACGGGACTGTCTACTAAGCTTTATGGGAGAGAATCGCAATTCGCAGAGCTTTCCTCTGTTTTTCGTCAGGTTGCAAAAGGTGACAAAAAGATGGTTACGATATCAGGACAAGCAGGGTATGGAAAGTCCAAGTTAGTTCAAGAATTAAAGGGTGAAATAGCGGCCGCAAAAGGCTATTTTATTACAACTAAGTATGAGCAATTGCAATTAGAAAATGACTATTCCATTGTTATCCATCCTTTAAGGAGTTTATTGAAATTTATTTATATGGAAGGTGAAAGGTCTGTCCATTTATGGAAAAAATTATTTCAAGAGGTTAAATTAGTTGTGACAGATGAACTTATCCATCTATTACCTGAACTTAAATGGTTTGTGAAGGAGGAAGTACACTTCCAAAAAGAAGTTAGCCAAAATACAAAACAGCTCCATTCCTATACGTTTATATCGATTCAAAAAATTTTATTAACATTTGCTATGCAGAAGAAACCAGTTATATGGTTTGTAGATGATTTGCATTGGGCCAATCAAAGTACAGTTGAAATTATGACCCAAATTTTTGAGCAACACCGAGCAGGATACTTTATGATGATTGGTACATTCCGAGTGAATAAGGACAGCGCAGAGGAGGAAAATCAGCAAAGAACTTCTAGTTTTTCGAGCGGTCATCATATCCATTTACCCTTGCTTCAGGAACAACATGTTCAACAATGGTTGGAGGCATCTTTCCAGGCAAAGCCTCATACCATACAGATAATTGCCAAGCAATTATTTAATTTGACCAAAGGGAATCCGTTATTTGTGAAAGAGGCGTTTCGATCACTCCAGCAAGATAACACAATTTATTTTAATGCAACAACAAAAGAATGGGAGTTTAATCGTAAGAAATTTAATTTATCCCGATTGAACAACGAGCTACTTGTCTTTATTGAAACTAGAATGGCTAATTTAACAACACAAGCCCATGAGATTTTACGCATAGTTGCATGTTTTGGTCAGCGCTTTGAATTTACAGATGTCTTAAAGCTCGTGTCCTTATCAGCTCAAGCGTTATTAAAACACCTGGAAACACTTGTTGAGAATGGCTTTATTATTCCGTTAGATGCCCATTATAAATGGGCAAGTACGTTAGAGCATGAAGGAATTTTACATACATTTTCTACCAAATTCCAATTTGTTCACGATCGTATTCAACAAGTAGCTTATCAGGACTTATCAGGGCAATTGCGTGCTAAATACCATTATCAAATTGGCCAGCTTTTAACAGATGACTCTCAAATGGCTGCAGATCATGATCGATTAAGCGAAATCGTCATGCATTTCAATTACAGTCGCCACTTATTGACTGGGGAAGAAAAGCAAAAGCTGGCTATCTGGAATTATCAACTCGGTATTGAGGCTAAAAGAATAGGGCTCTTTGATAATGCGCTAAAATTTTTTACAACTAGTAAAGAACTATTGACGCCTGATCATTGGGAGACTAGGAGAGAACAGTCGGTTAAATTATATGCAAATTTAGGTGAATGTGAATATTTAACTGGCCACTACGAACAATCGGAAATGCATTTAACAGAAGCTTTGCAGCACGCAGAGACAAAATTAGAAAAACTGATGATTAACAATTTGAAAACGGTACTATACATTGAGTCCGATAACCCTACTATTGGTCTAGAAGCAGGCTTGGCAGGTTTTCAAGTTGCGAATCTTAAAATTTCAGCATATCCTAAAAAGTCACAGCTTCTAAAAGAGTATCTATTGTTGAAATGGGCATTGCGACATATGTCTGACCAAGACTTGTTGCAGCATCCGCCAACGAATAGTAAAGAAATTGATATTTTGATTCATTTAATTATTAATATGACGGCAAGTGCTTTCCTATTAAATCCTAACTTAACAGGCATTCTTTTAATGAAAGGGCTGCGTTTACAGTTGAAGTATGGCGCTACATCGAAAAGCGGCATGGTATTGATTAACTATGCTATGCTTTTAAATGCAGGTTTTGCCAATATAAAAGAAGCCACTCGCTTTGGCAAACTTGCCATCATTGTTGCGGATAACCAAGAAAGCATATATATCAAGGGCCATACTTATTATGTGTATGGCGTGTTTATCAGTCATTGGACAGAGCCCTATGAAACCAGTATTCAATATATTAATGAGGCTCAAGCAAAAAGCCAAGAGCTCGGCTTATATCATTTAGTATCCTCAGCATCATGTTTTATTGTCGCTATACGCCTTATTCAGGGTGTTAACCTAGAGGATTTACAACAAGAAATTAGACGACAACAAGATGAATTTTCTATTCATGCAAGTACCCTTTCGATTGACTTTTTAGCCGAAATGGGGAGATGGATGAATATCCTCCGCTCTCCACATCATCCTGTACATTGGGCCTGTCCTATCACAATACAGGATCAGCCTGCTATTAAAATCATGCATTATTCAGTGCGTTTACAAATGTCCTTTTTATTAGCGGATAAAATACAAGGGAAAGCGATTCTGGTTGAATTAAAGAAGCTAAGTAAGGACACTTATACATTACCAATCACCACAGTCTATTATTTTTATCGGGCCATGTGGCAATTTCACTTTCTGCATAGTCAAAATTGTCAGGTACAGGAGCAGAGGTTATTTTTAACGGATATACGTCAAAGCCTCAAGAAATTTAAGAAATGGGCTGTTTATTCTTCAGAAAATTATGAGCATCTCTATGCTTTATTAATGGCAGAGAATTACCGTTTACACAACAATGACAGTGAGGCAGAACTCTATTATGACCGAGCAATACGATTAGCAAGTATGAATGGTTTTGTCCAGGATACAGCCTTAGCATATGAACGAGCTGCTAACTATTATCTCGCAAAACAGCAAAAGAAAACGGCAAGGCATTATATATTGAATGGTATTCAAAGTATTGAAACGTGGGGAGCAGAAACAGTTGCTAGCAGATGGGCAAGAGAATATCAAGTGCATCGCAAACTGGAGAATCACAGTAGAGAATCACTCACGTTTGATATGATGACGGTTTTTGAAACGACTCAATCATTTGCAACAGCTATTCGTATGGAAGAATTACTGCATAAAATATTGTTTTCACTGTTAAAGCATGTGGGGGCAGATAGTGGCTATTTCATTCATAAACAGCAGCATGAATTATTGGTGTTAGCAAAGGCGGAAGCTGCGGAAAAAACATTTACGATGTATGATCAACAAAGTATGGAGAATTTTAATGCGAATATGCAATCGATTATACGCTATGTTCTTAATAGTAAAGAGCATGTGATTATCGACAATACACAAATAACACAGCATCCTCTTTTCTCCTATTCGACGGCTAAATCTATTCTTTGCCTACCTATTATCCATCAAAATGAAATTATTTCGATATTGTATTTTGAGAATACTTTAATGACGAATGCCTTCCATCCATCTCATGTCCAGCTATTGAAAGTAATTGCGGCTCAAATTGCCGTTTCTTTTGAAAATGCGAAAATATATGGAGATTTAGAAAAACGTGTTCAGTTGCGTACTAGGGAGCTAGATGAGACGAATCGGCATTTGATAAAAATGAATGAACGTTTAGAAAAAAATGAACTGGAACGTAAAAAACTCTTGCATAGTATTTCCCATGAATTACGCTCCCCGTTAACCTCTACATTAGGGTATATAGAACTTATGCTAGAGGGCGTGATTGATGACGCAGTAGCCAGAAAGAAATATTTAATACGAAGTAAAGAAAGGCTATTATCATTAAATAACTTAATTCAAGATTTGTTTGATTTAGCAAATCTAGAAGCTGGTAGAGCAGAATTTTCTTTTACAGAGGTAAAGGCAAAGGAATTATTTTTACAAATGGCAACCCGTTATGAGGATGAAGTAAAACAATCAGGATTAACATTCAGTGCTCACTTTTACGGTCATGAAGAAGCTCAGCTACTGATTGATAAAACGCGAATCTATCAAGTGATTGAAAATATCATGACAAATGCAATGAAATATACATCAAATGGTGGTATTCAATTGTCCCTCCATGTAGAGGACAAGCACTTGATTTGTTCGATAGCAGATAGTGGCATTGGTATTGCTGAGAGTGATCTTCCCTTTATTTTTGATAGCTATTATCGAGCAACTAACATCCATGAAGCACATTCGCATGGCATTGGCTTAGCTATCTGTAAACAAATTGTTCACCAGCATAATGGTGAGATTTTTGTTGAAAGTCTTGAAAATGAAGGAAGCATATTTAGCTTTACATTACCACTAGTTAAGGTATTGGTAAAAAATTAAAAAGGGGTGGTGAGTGTTTTCTTACTTCTCACCACTCTCTTTTTTATAAACGAATTGGTAGCCAAAACCTCTCACTGTTTGAATCCATTTCGGCTTTGAGGGGATATCTTCAATTTTACGACGAAGCGTACTAATATGGACAGATACGGTTTTCAAATCAGTGACACCGTCATAGCCCCACACATGATCAATGAGTTGATCGACACTAATCACTTGATTCGCATGCTCAATTAGAAAAAAGAGGAGTAGCTTCTCCTTCGTAAATAAATTTAAAAGCTGTCCATCCTTATAAACATTTTTCTCATCTAAATGTATGGACAAATTATCTATATGTACAATATTACTTTTCTTTGTTGGGTTTCTTCTTTTTAAATTTGCTTGGATACGGGCCAATAATTCTTTTGGAATAAATGGCTTTGTCATATAATCATCTGCCCCCACCTCAAAGCCCTCAAGTTTCTGTTCAATTAGATGATTGACGGTCACAAAAATGATAATGACATCCGATACATCACGGATTCTTTTGGCTAACTCGAAGCCTGTACCATCTGGTAAATTAACATCTAACAAGATTAAATCTGGTTGTTGCGTGACAGCGAGATGCCAGCCACTGGATAGAGATGATGCCTTTAATACATTATAGTTAGCATTAGCTAGCGTGAGCGATAAAACCTCCATAATATCTATATCATCTTCCACTATTAAAATTTTCTCGTTCGAATATCTATTAATCACCTTCCTATTTCAAATATACCAACTTTTGTCTAGGTTGGGAATTAGAAGACTTAGGACTCGAATGATTTTAGAATCCCTCATAACCTTAGTCAAAATAATCATGCGAGTTTACTAAAAATAAATAAAGACTTCTATTTCCCATTAGAAATGAAGTCTCTAAAAAATTAATCTAAGTGTGCGATAGCTCGGAGTAGATCATCACGGATGGCCTCCCAAAATTGCTGTTGAACACTATCACTGTACGTATAAAGCTCTTTATGTTGAACATGGTCATAGATGGCAGCAATCGTTTCTTGATGAAAAGAGAGACGATGGTTTAATAGCTCTCGTTCTTCTTCAATACAAAATAGTTTATAAACATCGGATAAGCGTTCAAACTTTGCTAATTTCTGTGTCATCACTTCATATTGTGTTTGATGAAAACGCCCTACTGCAGAAGTCATTGAGATTTTTGCCCGATGCTCTGCTTGTAATGTCCGATACTCCTCTTGACGGATGGCTACACGATACCAAAATTCATAACGATTAGGTAATTCTTTTAGTTCATAGGTAAGTAATGATTTTAAAATTGAATGCACTTGTTCATATGTATCGATGATCTTCGCTGGTTCTTTAAAAATGCCAAACATACTACCACCCCCATGTAGTTTAATACTACGAGTGAAGATTAAAATCCTTTAAAATAATCATAATATTCAAAAGCGAGAACCTACTAATTATTGAAACCCTGACTCCGTAGTTACGTAAAGATTTACAGGGGGTGAGTCAATGTATGAGTATAAATTTGTACAAACACATTTAGGTAGCTTTTTTCAGGAATCTACCTATCGGAAAACAATCGAAGAATACGCGAAGCAAGGTTGGCGTTTAGTGCAAGTATTGCCGATTGCTTATAATGGTCATGGGAAACCAACAGACTATGAAATCATTTTTGAGAGATTATTATCATGACTATCAATGAACGCTAGATTCTTGCCATAAATGGTGGGAGTTTAGCGTTTTCTTATTTTAATACAAAATTTGCTGTTTTTATTAACAAAAATAGTGTATTCAGAAAAATATAGAAATAGCATTTACAAAACAAAAATATATGTGTTAACTTAAATATTGTTAATGGTTAACTTAAAAGAGGGAGGTTAACAATGCAACATTTTTGGGTTGTCGGTACAGATACGGATGTTGGGAAAACAATTGTCACCACCATGTTGATGTGTCATTTACAAAAACAAGGCTTGAAAGTTTCACCATACAAGCCTGTGCAAACAGGAGAGGTATACGAAAACGGTCGTGGCTATTATCATGATACAGCCATGTATGAAAAGTATTCCTTACAAAAGCTTCAACAAGAGCATCTCAATAGCTATTCATTTAGAGAAGCTGCATCGCCACATTTTGCTGCGCAACTGGAGGGGCAGCAAATTGATGTCAATGAGCTATTATTGCGGATTCAATTATTACAAGCGTCCTATGATGTTGTGATATGTGAAGGAGCGGGTGGGCTTTTTGTTCCTTTTACTGCTCCCCATGGGATGACGCTGCTTGATGTCATCGTCAGTAGCAAGCTGCCAGTAGTGCTTGTTACAAGGACATCCCTAGGGACGATCAATCACACATTATTAACAATAGAGGCATTGCGCTCTCGTGAAGTTGACGTTCTTGGCATTGTGTTTAATGGGAACACAGGTAGCAGTATGGAGCAAGATAATATACAAACGATTTTACAGTACCATCCCTTGCCCTATGCGATTATTCCAAAGCTACAAAATTTGTCACAGCTAATGGATTATGCCATGACGCACACAACACTGTTTGAAAGGCTTTTTAACTATGAAACAAGCATTAACTGATTTACAGCTAAGAGATTTACGTCATGTTTGGCATCCATGCTCACAAATGAAGGACTATGAGGCATTTCCACCCATCGTCATAAAAAAGGGGCAAGGCGTGTGGCTTTATGACGAACATGATCAGCGTTATTTGGATGCTGTATCTTCTTGGTGGGTTAATTTATTTGGACATGCCAATCCGCGTATTAGCAAAGCTTTAAGTGAGCAAGCATTTACATTAGAGCATACGATCTTTGCTAATTTTACACATGAACCAGCCATACAATTGGCTGAAAAATTAACCACATTAGCACCACAGGGATTACATAAAGTCTTTTTTGCCGATAATGGCTCATCTGCTATTGAAGTTGCACTGAAAATGAGCTTTCAATACCATATGCAGACGGGGAAACCAGCAAAAAAGCGCTTTCTCGCCTTGACGGATGCCTATCATGGAGAAACTATTGGTGCTTTATCCATAGGAGGGGTAGGGCTTTACAATGAAGTTTACCAGCCACTGTTATTAGATACTGTTCGTGCTAAAGGGCCAGATTGCTTCCGCTGTCCATTTCAGGAAGATCCAGCAAGCTGTAATGCACCATGTAGTCAATTTGTTGAGGAACAACTTCAAGCGCATCATGAGGAAATCACGGCAGTTATTATTGAACCATTAATTCAGGCTGCAGCAGGTATGAAAATGTACCCACCTGTCTATTTACAGCGCTTACGGGCGTTGTGCTCACATTATGATGTGCATTTCATTGCAGATGAAATTGCTGTCGGTTTTGGTCGGACCGGTACATTATTTGCCTGTCAACAAGCGGACATCATGCCAGATTTTATGTGTTTATCAAAGGGGCTAACAGGTGGTTATTTACCTTTATCAGTTGTCTTAACGACGGAGCAAATCTATGACGCTTTTTATGATGATTACGGAACAATGAAGGCTTTTTTACATTCGCATAGCTATTCAGGCAATACTTTGGCCTGTCGTGTGGCACTAGAAGTATTAACGATGTTTCAAGAGGAACAAGTGATGGAGATGATTCAGCACAAGGGACAATACATGCGAGCGTTAGCCATGGAAGCTTTTTGTGATATGCCTTATGTGGGTGAATACCGACAAGTTGGTTTAGTGGGAGCGATTGAACTAGTAAAGGACCGGCGGACAAAGGAAGCGTTCACAAGTGAGGAGCGTATCGGCTATCAAATTTATCAACGGGCTTTAACGAAAGGCTTACTCATCAGACCGCTCGGCAATGTTCTGTATTTTATGCCACCTTATATTATTTCTGAAGAGGAAATGTCATTTATGATTCATACAACGAAAGAGACAATCGAACAATTTTTCCAGGACAGGGGGGCTAAGGGTGGGTAAGCGACAACAAACATTAGCGCTAGTCATGATTGCCATGTTTGCTGCTCTAACAGCAATCGGAGCTTTTGTTAAAATTCCATTGCCTGTCGTACCGTTTACATTACAAATTGTTTTTGTATTTTTAGCAGGCTGTTTATTGGGAAGTCGGAATGGTTTTTATAGTCAACTTGTCTATATCAGCGTGGGCTTAGTAGGCTTACCTGTTTTTACACAGGGTGGTGGTATCACATATGTCTTACAGCCAACTTTTGGTTATCTGATTGGCTTTGCCCTAGCCGCCTATGTGATTGGGTTCATTATTGAAAGGATTGAGACGCCGACGAAAAAGCATTTTATTGCAGCAACCATTATTGGGCTGGTTATTATTTATGCTGTGGCTGTTCCTTATTTGTATGTAGCATTGAATTTCTGGTTAGACATGAAGTCAAGCTGGTCACATGTGTTTGTTGTCGGCTTTTTAAGTAGTATTGTCGCTGATTTTTGCTTAGCTATTACATCAGCGCTATTAGCTGAGCGCTTGTATAAAGTATTTCAGTCAGCAAGAAATGTGAAATTTTCACACGTAGAGGGGGAGAATGTAATATGAATTATTACCAATTAGCACAAGAAGTTATTGCTGGAAAGATCATTAGCAATGAAGAGGCACTTGCCATATTAAATAGTGAGGATGATGAGCTATTACAGCTTATGGATGGTGCTTTTACGATTCGTCGTCATTATTATGGTAAAAAAGTTAAATTGAATATGATTATGAACGCCAAAAGCGGTTATTGCCCCGAGGATTGTGGCTATTGCTCCCAGTCCTCTAAATCAACGGCTCCTATTGAGAAATATCCATTTATTACAAAAGAGGAAATTTTAGCAGGTGCAAAACGAGCGTTTGACAATAAGATTGGGACGTATTGTATTGTAGCCAGTGGTCGTGGGCCAACACGTAAGGATGTCAATGTCGTGAGTGAGGCGGTTGCTGAAATAAAAGAAAAGTATGGCTTGAAGGTTTGTGCCTGTCTTGGCTTACTAAAAGAAGAACAGGCACAGCAACTAAAGGAAGCGGGGGTGGATCGCTACAATCATAATTTAAATACATCGGAACGTCATCATTCCTTCATCACGACCTCACATACATATGAGGATCGTGTCAATACGGTAGAGATTGTGAAAAAGCATGGAATTTCACCTTGCTCGGGTGCCATTATTGGGATGAAGGAAACAAAAGAGGATGTCGTCAATATTGCACGCGCCCTCCATCAATTGGACGCTGATTCTATTCCTGTAAACTTTTTAAATGCAATTGATGGCACAAAGCTAGAAGGGACAAAGGATTTAAATCCCCGTTATTGTTTAAAGGTTTTAGCTTTATTCCGCTACATCAATCCGACAAAGGAAATCCGTATTTCGGGTGGTCGTGAAATCAATTTAGGCTCACTTCAGCCACTTGGTCTCTATGCAGCTAATAGTATTTTTGTTGGGGATTATTTAACAACAGCAGGACAGGAAGCGAATAGCGATTATCGCATGCTGGAGGATTTGGGCTTCGAAATTGAATTAACACATAAACAAGAAGAAGTATTTTGTTAAACTTATGACATGTAAATCTACTACTACAGCAAAAACCGTACTTTTGTACGGTTTTTTGGCTATAGATGAAAAGAGACGGATAGACCTGACTTCACTGGCAGTGGATATACCTATAAAATCAAGGTTTTCACAAATTGTTCAATGAAAGCGTTTTGAAATTGAACAGTTTGTGAAGACCTTCACATAAAGCTTTCTTTTTGAAAAAATCAGCGTAAAATAAGAATCAAGTAAGGAATTGTTATAAAACAGTTGATAAGTCGTATCACAAATTTTGGTGGTTGTTATATTACAAAAATAATGAGTGAAGGGAGCTTTTCACATGTGGGTTATTACAGTTTTTGATAAAAAGGACGTTCGAATTTTTGAGTACGCGAGCAAAAATGAGGCAACAGAAGCTTTAGCAAAATTCAAGAAAAATGCCGTTTTAACGTATACAAAATAAGTTGCTGATAAAGCAGCCCTCTACCGACAGAGGGCTGTTTTTTAATGTACAACAATGGAAACAGCACTGTACATTAATAATAGTGCCATGATCATGTTAAATGGTTTTCGATATTGCTGTAGTGCTTTTTGAAAAACGGAGCCACATAATGCCCAACTAAATGTACTGATTACCCCTACTAGCGCTAAAAAGAACGAGAAGAGTAGATAGCTTATGTAGGATGAGTAGTAGGGTAGGATGTAAGTTGCGACAACAGTAAGACCAAATAAAATACCTTTTGGGTTAATAAATTGAACGCACGCTCCTAAAAAAAATAGGTTTCGTTTTTCTTCTTCGTTGTCGTGATCCTCTAATTCTTTGCTTGTTAAAATTTTATAAGCCAGGTACAACATATAGCCTACACCAAATATGGTTAGGGGTAATTCAATGGCAGGTAAAATGTTTAACATGATCTTGTTAAAAAAGCTACTAAGACCAATAATGATGAAAAAACCAATCCCTACACCTAAACAGAATGGAATCGTTTTCGCTAAGCCATATTGTTTAGCAAAAACCATCGCCATAAAATTATTAGGGCCAGGTGTAAAGCTTGTAATGATGATAAATAATAAAAAGGAAAATACAGGCAAAACAATCCCTTCTTTCAAGTTGTGTGATATAATGCACGAAATAGACTGTATAACGTCGGTCTTTTTATTATACAAAACGTACGTTATATTGTACATACAAGGAGGGCTTTTGGATGGAAGAAATTCATCTCGTCTTTGCGAGAAATTTAAAGGCAATTCGAGAAAGGGAGAAATTAAGCTTAGAGAAAGTTTCTCAGCTTAGTGGCGTTAGTAAAACGATGATTGGTCAAATTGAGAGGGGAGAATCCAGTCCAACTTTGACAACAATTTGGAAAATTGCAAATGGATTAAAGGTTTCGTTTACAGAGCTTATTCATCCTCCCCAACCTGAGACGGAGGTTATTCGCGGTAAAGAAATTCAAGTATTGAAGGAAGATCATGGCCGATATATGGTTTATCCTCATTTCCCCTATCAAAAGGATAGTCGTTTTGAAATATATACAATTGAAATCAAAGAAAATGGAATGTTAGATGCTGAGGCTCATCGAGAAGGAACGGAGGAATATATAACCGTTTTTGATGGGGAATTAATCATCCATATACAGGGTCAAGATTATCGATTAACAAGTGGTGATGCCATACGATTTAAGGCTGACCGTCCACACACATACAGCAATCCAGGTAGTACAGTAACACGACTTAGTATGACTATTTACTATCCACATTAAAAAACGTATAAACGCTTTTCACAGCGTTTATACGTTTTCGTTTTATAAAATACTAGCTAAACGTTTAATTCCCTCACGGATGACTTCAGGTGTTGCATTTGTATAGTTAAGACGCATTGTATTCACATTCGTTTTTGATGTGTAGAATGGATCGCCAGGCACGAAGGCTACCTTTTGTTCCATCGCTTTATTGAATACATCAAGGGCCGGTGTACCGTCCTTCATTGTTGCCCAAATGAACATGCCACCCTCAGGTCGAGTATATTCAACATGGGCAGGGAAAAACTCCTGCATAGCATCAAGCATCGCATCCGACTGATTTTTATATAAAGCAATAATTTTCTTTACATGTTCGGTATAATCATTACTTGCTAAGTAATCGTAGATAACATATTGTGAAAAAATATTAGTATGAAGATCAGATGCTTGCTTCGCTGTTTCAATATGCTGCAATAGCTCTTTGTTTTTTGTGATAATAAAGCCAAGACGCATGCCTGGTGTGACCGTTTTAGAGAAAGAACCTAGTAAAATACTATTTTCTAATTTACCAGCACCGATATATGGAAGTGGCTCCCCTTGGAAACGTAGCTCCCCGTATGGATCATCCTCAATTAAAGCAACATCGTATTTTGCCACTATTTCGCAAATTTGCTCACGCTTTTCTTTCGAATATGTGAGTCCTGTTGGGTTTTGGAAGTTCGGCACCGTATAAATGAATTTTACATTTGGTTGTTGTAGAGCACGCTCTAACTCTTCTAAGTTAAGACCATCATTTTCTAGCGTAACACCATGGAAAGTTGGCTCTGTTAAAGTAAAGGCTTGAATAGCCCCTAGGTAACCTGGCTCTTCGATGATAATGCCATCGCCTTTATTGATAAGTACTTTACCAATTAGTTCAAGCGCTTGCTGTGAACCTGTAGTAATAAAGACATCGTCAGCATGTACATCAAGTCCATGGACACGTTGATATTTCGCGGCAATATATTCACGCAATGGTGCATAACCCTGTGTGGATGAATATTGGAATAATCGGCTGCCATTTACTGTAATAGCATGGTCTACGGATGCTCTCAATGCATCAATCGGGAAAGAAATCGGGTTTGGAAGCCCGCCTGCAAAGGAAATAACGTCCTCGGCATCTGTCACTTTTAAAATATTTCGAATAAATGAGGATGGTGTTTTTAAGATTCTTTCAGAATATTGCATAATTATCGGTCCTTTTTTTCTGATTTTTTAAAAATTATATCATTGTCATCGAGTGCATACAATATTATCATTGTATGCAAGACAATTAAACTATTGTATGCAAATTAAGAGAAAGAAGGGCCTAGTGAATGCCTATTAATTCATTTGACGAGTATCCAATGAGTTGGAAGCCGGATATTAGCAATATTTCTGCTCCGTTATATATAGCCATCGCACATCAGCTAGAACAAGATATTAAGGATGGAAAGCTAGTACCAGGCACAAAATTGCCACCCCAGCGTGAATTAGCTGATTTTTTAGATGTGAATTTGAGTACGATTACAAGAGCCTTTAAGCTTTGTGGCCAAAAAGGATTAATTTATGCCTCGATTGGCAGCGGTACATTCGTTTCAACAGATGCGGCTAGCAATAAAATGTTACTGCCAACCAACCATGCCACACCTATCATTGAAATGGGCTCTGTTTTACCAGATAATTTTGTTAATGATGATATTACACGCTTTATGAAGAAAATGATAAACGAACCTAGTTTTAGCATGCTATTTCAATATGGACGACCTGAGGGCAATGCATGGCAAAACGAAGCCGTGATGAAGCTACTCGAACTAGTAAATTTTCAAACAGACCAGCCTATTCTTCTAGGAGCAGGCGGACAAAATGCCATTGTGGGAACCCTTGCAGCTTTATTTCAGCCAGGCGACCGCATTGGTACAGATCCAATTACCTATGCAGGCATTAAAACAGCTGCAAATATGCTTGGTATCCAGCTTGTGGCTATCCAACAATGTCAGGGTGAAATGACAAAAGAAGGATTACTATATGCTTGTAAAAATGAGCATATCAAAGGAATCTATGTGATCCCTGATTTTCATAACCCAACGACTCATACGATGTCAGTAGAAACAAGAAAAATGATTGCAGACGTGGCAAGACAGAAGGATTTGCTTGTAATCGAGGATGCTATCTATAGCTTTCTCAAGGAGCAACCGCTTGCTCCAATTGCTTCTTATGCACCCGATAAGGTTATTTACATTGCTAGCCTATCTAAAACACTATCACCTGGTTTACGATTATCCTTCCTTGTGACACCACCTGCGCTACGTAAAAAAATAATGGAAACGCTCTATAATATCAACATTTCCGTTTCTCCTATCATGCTGGAGCTTGCAGCACGATTAATCCATGAAGGTGTTGCCCAAACGATATTAGAAAAACACCGAGCATATGCCAAGCAGCAAAATGCGCTTGTCGATCAGTATTTAGGGGATTATCACATATTAGGGGATGAGGAATGTATTTTTAGGTGGCTCCAATTGCCTGACAAATTTACGGGTGTTCAATTTGAATTGTTAGCTTCGAAAGCTGGTGTACAAGTCTATGCAGCGGAACGCTTTGCCGTAGGGAATACAAAGCCTGTCAATGCCGTTCGTTTAGCCATTGCAGCACCAGAATCTCAACTTGAGCAAGCGTTAATTATTTTAAAGGACCTCCTCGAAAGTAATGGTGATTATGCATTTGTTGATTAGAGGTTATGGGGCGTATAATAAGGCTAAGAAAGAAACGAGGTGATGTGCATGGCACATAAAGGGCGTGTTATTTTGCATGTGGATATGAACAGTTTCTATGCTTCTGTGGAGCAAGCACATGACCCAAGTTTAAAGGGGAAGCCTATCGCAATTGCAGGGAACCCAAAGGAACGGCGTGGCATTTTAGTAACTTGTTCATATGAAGCAAGAGCGCTAGGCATTTATACAACTATGACTGTTCATGAAGCGAAGCGTAAATGTCCTGAGCTATTGTTATTACCTCCAGATTTTCAAAAGTATCGTCATGCATCTAAAGAAATGTTCACCATTCTTCGAAGCTATACACCATTAGTAGAGCCTGTTTCGATTGATGAGGGCTACTTGGATGTGACTGAGCTAAGCAAGGAACGGCATGCCTTAAGTATTGCCCAGGAAATACAAGCGCGCATTTTAGCTGAGCTGGATTTACCTTGTTCCATCGGTATTGCACCGAATAAATTTTTAGCGAAAACAGCCTCTGATATGAAGAAACCAATGGGGATTACTGTACTACGAATACGGGATATTGAACAGCAATTATGGCATCGTGAGGTTGTCAACATGCATGGGATTGGAGCAAGTACTGCTAAAAAATTAAATGCACAAGGCATCTTTACAATAGGTGATTTAGCTAAGACAGAAGAATTTAAAATGAAGCAAATATTAGGGAAGAATGGGGTACGGCTTCGAGCAAGGGCCAATGGGGTGGATCAGCGCATGGTCGATCCTGAGGCAATCTTTGATACGAAAAGCGTTGGGAATTCAACAACATTACCAGAAGATGTAACAGATGTTCGTACACTTCATAAAACAATCGAAGGTCTATGTAAAAAAGTGGTGGAGCGTCTTGATGCCAAGCGCTTAGCAGGTTCAACTGTGAGCATTCAAATACGGGATGCTGATTGGCATAATCATACACGTTCGAAAACAATGTCCAATGTCCTGTATCGTTATGAAGAAATTTACGACATTGCTTGTACTTTATTTGATAAGCATTGGGATGAATCTCCTGTAAGATTACTTGGTGTAACGGTTTCCAATGTGGTGGATCGTAAAGATTATTCACAGCAATTATCGATATTTGATTTTCAGGAGCATGCGAAAGATGAACCGATTCTCAAGCTTGTCGATGAAATTGAGGGACGGTTTGGCAAGGGGATTATAAAACGTGGTGTAGATTTAGGGAAACGTTCCTCCTATCAATCACAAACAAGCTTTAGTAAAGATTTTTTAGATGACCATGAATGAGAAAGAATGAAAGTAGGTGTATCTATGCAATACAAGGAGTATGGGGATGCTAACAATCCTTTCATGATGTTTATTCATGGAGGGGGCGTTGGAGGGTGGATGTGGGATCAGCAAGTTCGCCATTTTTCCCATTATCACTGTGTTATACCTGAGCTAATGACATACAATCCATTTTCCATTGAACAAAGTGCGAAAGAGCTTCTTCTGCTTATTGAGAAAAAAGCCAATGGGAAGCCTGTTATAGTAATTGGTTTCTCTTTAGGAGCGCAAATCGCTATTCAAATGCTAAGTCTACAGCCTAGTTTAATCGATTTTACGATCATCAATAGTGCGCTCGTGATACCCTCTCCTACTGTAGAAAGGATGCTTCAACCGTTTATTCGGCTGTCATTTCCGCTTATAAAAAATAAAACATTTGCGAAACTTCAAGCAAAAGCCCTGTACATTCAAGAAGATTATTTTGAGCGTTACTATCAAGAGAGTGCCACGATGAAAGTAGATACATTGATTCAAATTTTGCGAGAAAATATGTCATTTTCCATCCCAGCTGACTTTAACAAAGCTCAAGGAAAGATCCTAATAACTGTGGGAGAAAAAGAGAAAAGCAACATGAGAAAATCCGCTAAAGCACTTGTGCAAAGTCATCCAAATAGCAAGGGTGTGTTATTGAAGAACATCGGTCACGGCGTCTCATTAGCCCAGCCTGCATTTTTTAATCGCTTTGTAGAGAATTGGATTAAGGATGGTCAATTACCTGAAGGGACAGTTATTCGGTAGGGGAACCCCATTACGAATCGTCATCCATAATGGAGTTGATGTATGGATCATTGAAAATAGTGAGGATATAAGTGTTTATGCTGCAATATCCATTCCTTCATCTCTATCATCATTTCTTCGTAGCTAGGGACAATAAATGAAAAGTCATTTCTTGTATTTATTAATGTTTTATTGATTTGAACAAGGTGATGAGGAAGAATTTTTATACTGTTGTTCAGTAAGTGCTTATTAAATAGATGCAGTAGATCGTGTTTAGAAATATTTGTCGTATTGACGAGATGATAGAGTCCTGTTAAATCTTGTTGTGCAGCACGTTCAATGGCTTTAGCCAAAGTAAGTGTTGTCACTCCCGTCCAAATAGCACCCGAATAGCCATAGACGGGACTTTTTTGTTGCATAAACCAATTGAAGAGTCCGATGCCATCCTTTTTCAAATCAGGACCAATTATGGAATTACGAAATGTTATGTGCTTGTCGTTATTCACTTCCCCTATACCTTTGGTGCGGTCATAAAAGGTTTCCCCGTCTAGTACACTATTTTCATAGTAGGGAGCACTTTTGCCTGAAAATACGCAGTCGGTACTTAGATGAATAAGCTTTGTGTGACGATTTTCAAGGAGAGATACAATGGCATGCGGTAAATAGCTATTCAGTAAAACACTTTGGGCAGGATGAGCCTCACAAGCATTGTTTAAAACACCAATACAATTAATGACGACATCTACCTCATTGTCTAGTAGTAGCGACCTTAAAAAATGGGAGTCTGTCACATCACCTGTTCTATTATTGCCATAGGGAAAAGGGGTTCGAGAGTATGTTGTTACATCATGCCCTTGTTCACATAAATAGATGGCAATGGTATGACCAGCCATGCCTGTAGCACCGAGCACTAAAAATTTCATGGTTTTCCTCCTGTCCAATGAAGGAGCTCTTCTTGTATAAGAGGCAATGTTAATAGCTTTACTTTAATGTCAGCCACACTTAATTGTTGGGTATTGTTCGAGTTATATTCATCCGTTAATGTAATTTTTGGAGAGCCCTCATCGAGGTATTTTCCATAATTTAAATCCCGATTATCCGCGGGGATTCGATAGAAATGGCCCATATCAATAGCTTTTGCTGCTTCCTCCTTCGTACATAATACTTCATACATTTTTTCTCCGTGCCGTGTTCCGATAATTTGCATGGCGTTGTTTGCTTGAAAGATCTCAAGTAAAGCCTGTGCTAAATTTGCTATTGTGGCAGCAGGTGATTTTTGCACCATAATATCCCCGTTTTGAGCATGTGAGAATGCGTACAATACCAATTCTACCGCTTCCTCAAGGCTCATCATAAAACGTGTCATATGAGGGTCCGTAATCGTTAAAGGTTTCCCAGCCTTTATTTGTTCAATGAATAATGGGATAACCGAGCCTCGTGAAGCCATGACATTACCGTATCGAGTGCCACAAATTAGGGTATGGTGAGGGTCAACCATTCGTGACTTTGCAATAAACGTTTTTTCCATCATTGCCTTGGATATACCCATCGCATTGACAGGGTACGCGGCCTTATCTGTCGACAGGCAAATGATTTTCTTGACGCCAGCTTGAATGGCTGCTGTTAGTACGTGATCTGTTCCTAAAATATTGGTTTTCACAGCTTCTAAGGGAAAAAATTCGCAGGAGGGAACTTGCTTGAGAGCGGCGGCATGAAATACATAGTCAACATTATACATCGCATTGTGAATGCTTTGAATATCGCGGACATCCCCGATATAAAATTTAATTTTTGTATGCTGATAGTGTTTTCGCATATCATCTTGCTTTTTTTCATCCCTTGAAAAAATCCGAATTTCCTTGATATCCGTATTTAAGAATCGCTTTAATACGGCGTTCCCGAAAGAGCCCGTGCCTCCAGTAATCAATAATATTTTATCTGTAAACATTGTATAGTTCGTTACACCTCCTGCATGCTATTATTTCAATCCTCTTTGATGTAGGTCACATTCTGAGTTCTCCCTAGGGTAGTTGTACCAATAAGCAAATTCGTTAGTATATTTACTTGTCGGATTTTTATCCATCAGGGCGCAATTAAAATCCCAATCTCCTGCAATATCTTTGCGTATCGTAAATTTCGCATCTCCAATTAAACTTCTCCTGATAATCTTAAATTGCCCAGGTAAGGAATAGCGGTTGGATTCATCTTTAATAAAAGCAAAGCCATTTTTAATAATCATGTTGTAATAGTAAATATCAAATGTGCCATCCACTTGTGCTAGTACATTGCGAATAGCAGGTAAATAGTGGTCATCACTATCGATGATGGCTATATAATCTCCTGTCGCTTCTGCAATGCAGCGATTGTAGGCAACACTCGCACCTAAATTCGTTGGGTGAACGATGATTTTTAAAGCTGCACAGTTTTTCTGATAATCCTGTAAAATGGCTAGCGTATTGTCTGTAGAGCCATCATCTACCACAATAATTTCATAGGCATATTCTTTAGGAATACTATCAAGCATCGTTACGATCCATTCTTCGCTATTAAATGCAGGTGATAAAAAACTAATCTTCATCTGATCCCTCCATTCTATGTTCATTAGTAGAGTTGTTCCATGTGACTGAGTAGATCCTTTAATACAATATGCGTAGACGTAGTGCTACTGTAGGCAATTGCTTATTTTAGGATGTTTTTAAGAGAGTGTTTTTAGATAGAATTTTTATGTTTACTAGAGATATGGCATAAGAAAGACGAAAATTTACTAACATAAGCACATTTAGCAAGAGAGGTCATAAACTAGCGAGAGCGCTTTTTTTAGAAAGAGGGATACGATGACAAAAAGAATAGCATTTATTTGTAGCGTGGAATCTTACAAACTTTCGGATGCCCATATTTTCAAAGATTTGTGTCTAGTGCCTATTTTATTGGGGGAACATTTAGGCTATGAGGTCACTATTGTCACGACAGAAATGAATGAAGCTCTACTTCAACAAGTCTTTCCCACTGTAAAATTTGAGTCTGTACCATTTGAAGATGATTATGTGGTGAATATGAATGCTTATTTAGCCCAGCATGCAAGGGACATCGACATTGCCTTTGCTATTGGACCCTATCCATCCTATTTAGCTATTTTGAAAACCTATAAGCATTTTAATCCAAATGGCAAAATTTATATGAAATTAGATGTTAATCGATTTTGGCTAAATCGATTAAAAACCTATCCCTATTTTTTAGAGTTGTTGCAGCTTTGTGATCTCCTTACCTCTGAATGCATATCTATTCAAACAGCAATCAAAGACTTTTCACAATTGGATGTTAAACATATACCCAATGGTTTTTATGAACATTTCCCCACAGAGCCAGTGCCGTTTCACGAGAAAGAAAATAGAATTCTAACAGTTGGGCGATTGGATGCACCAGAGAAGCAAACAATTTTGACAGTCAAGGCATTTTTAGCAGCACAACTGCCAGATTGGGAGCTTCGTTTAGTAGGGCCGATGTCAGTCTCATTTCAAGAAGAGCTGAGACTATTACTAGATAGTCATCCGTTTGCCGCTCAAGTAACGATGGTAGGACCTATTGTTGATAAGGTCCAGCTAGAAGAGGAGTATCGTAAGGCTAAAATTTTTTGCTTAACGTCTTTAGTCGAATGTTATGCCCATGTCTTTGCGGAGGCAGCTAAAAATGGTTGCTATATCGTGACAACAGATGTGGATGGTGCTGCTGATATTACACAACAACAGCGTTTTGGTACAATCCATCCTACACATGATTGGGAGGCGATAGGTCAGACATTGCAACAAGTTGCAGCACACGAATCATTATTGGCAGATACTTGTGTCCAGCTTCAAGCATTTGCCCGCAAGGAATTAAATTGGAGGCAGATCGTCAAGAAGGTTGCCAATTATTTAGGTGAATAAAAGTGAATCTTTTCTGGATTGAGAGGAGTATTCTTTTCTTTATACCAGTATTTCCTATATAATAAAAACTAGTTTTATAAAGCTAGACAATCATGGGTAGACACAAGGGGAGACTAGAATGGAAATACTACAAGCAACAATGGGTGAACTAGAGGACTTAGCAAAACTGTTTGATGAATATCGTCAATTTTATGGAATTGAGTCAGATATAAGCAGTGCCAAGGCATTTTTACAATTACGATTGGCCTTGAAAGAATCCGTCATTTTTATCGCGCTGATGGATGACAAGATAATTGGATTTACACAATTATATCCAACATTTTCGTCCATTGCTTTACAGCGAGCCTATATTTTAAATGATATTTATGTAACAGAAGATGCTAGAGGCCTAGGGGTGGGCAAGGCATTGATGGAAAAGGTATTTCATTATTGCGAGCAACAGTATGCTCGCTATGTCACGTTACAAACGGCGGCTGATAATGTAAATGCACGTAAGCTTTATGAAAAGCTACAAATGAAGCAAGATGAATATTGTAATTATGTTAAATATTTTATGTAAGCCGAAGTGGTGAATCTCATCGTTGGATGAAAATGCTTCTTTCAGATCATAAATATCCCCTAGATCGTTTTGATCTAGGGGATATTTTTAATTCTAACTATTTTATTTCAAGCGTATAGGGTTGTGTGCTAGCTTTGCCATCAAACTCACTTACTTCAATATAGTATTTGCCTGCATCCAGCTCCACCGTACCAACCTCGGCATCACCAACACCGTAAAGATCGAATGTTTTGACGGTTTTTCCGTTTGCATCTAACACTCGAATAACACCATCCAACGCTTTTTCTGTTTGGAGTGAGAAGAAGACTTCGCGTTTCTGATCGTTATTCCATTCAAAATAGTCTTTATCACCAAATGGTATACCTGCATTTAAATATTGCGTTGCAACCCATTTCTCATCCTTTTTCACAAGAACAGATGGCTTGCTAGGTACTCCATTTACTAATTTTGAATCCGCATCTTCATCCACATGCTTATGATCAAACAATGTTAATGTATAAGGCTGAATCGATACTTGGCCAAGCCCCATGCTGTTGACTAGAATAAAATAGCCTCGATCCTTCTTCGCCTTAAACGATGTATTTACATCGTTTGTACCCATCATTCCAAGTAACATTTCAAGAATATTATCACCTAAGCCAAATGGAATTTCTGTCTCCATTTCTTTGGCATCAATCTTCATATTGCCGTTCGTATCTTCGATAATAGCTCCTGCAAATTTCAAGTCTTTTTGCAGTTCTTTAGGTAGCTGAGCCAATTGTTCATTAGTAAAAGGAACTGAAGAAAGAAGCAGACTCATGACCTCATCATTGCCTTGTTGCTTATAGTAGTAATAATCTACATCATCTTGATAAATCAGGTGGTCTCTATAAGTAGTACCTGGTTGAATTTTTAGCGCTTTTGCTTCCTCATGATTGTTTGGATTGTACTCTGCTGGAATATCGCCTATTTTCTTTGTTTTCAATGTATAAGGCTCAGCAGATCGTTCTCCAGCATTGACAACGGCTACCACGTATGTTTTGTCCTTTTTCAATGGTATGACCTTTGCATCGTCTTCGTTACCAGCTGAACCAAGTAGTAATGCCAGTATACCAAGGTCATTAGTTAAGGAAGAAACGGGAATTAATTCTTTTGTTTCTTCATCATATTCAAACACTGTACCTGTCGGCATTTGGTTCATGCCTTTCAAAAAGCTGAAGCTATAAAGGGCGTCTTCCTTCGCTTTAAATAAGAAATAATCCTCATCATAATCTGTTTGGAAATAAGCTTTTTGATCGTCACCTATTTCAAAGCGGATTGCCTGCTTAATGATAGGGTCAACATTTTCTAGGTTGCCTGAAGCCGTAGGATTCAATAACATACTCATCAGGCTGTCAATTTCATTACGTTTTTTTATGTTGTTTTCTATAAGCGGTAATTGGCTCTCTGGAACATTTTCTTCGATCATGGCTTCATCTACAGGTAGACCATCCTCATCAGGTGGGAGGGAAACTACTTCACCTTTTAATGTGTAAGGGATCATCGATTCACTGATCGTTTCTTCTTTTTCGATGCCGCCACTAAAGAACATCTCCATAGAAAACTCGCTATTACTTTCATTAGATACACTTAAAACGTACTCTTGATCTGGAACAGCGTCGATAATCATACGAACCGGTTCACCTTTTGCTGTACCATAAGCGGTCTGCATTGGATAGGCTTCTTCTTCACCTTCATCATTTTCAGCTTGATCGATTTCTTCTGGTGGCACAGGATTAAAGTCATCTTTTAGATAAAGCTCCATAGAGGCAGTGACACCAGGAATTCCCGATAGATCAAATTGTAACGTCGTCGGTTTTTTGACAGAGAACGTGAAGTAATCTTGATCTTGTTGTTGATCTTTTGACAGTAATGTATAGTTTTTACCTGCTGTACTATATGGGAACTTTTTAATAGGCTCCATCGTAGACTTGTCTATTGTATCAATTGGCAAGTCCTTCGTCGTTTGTGCTGTAAAAATGTAAGTAGATTTGCCTTTTAAACTATAGCTTCCATTATGATCTTTGACACCAATAACAAGCGTTCCCTTTTGATCTGCTTTAAATAGATAACCTTCTTTTTTTCCTACGCGAACATCATTGACATGGATAGGCTCTACATCTCCAATCCCGCTATTTGGGTAGAAATATAAATCAAAGGCATAGTCGTATTTGTCAGCGCCTTTTAATGTTAATTGAGCATATTCATTTTCTTCTAAATCGACTTTATACCATTTCTTTTCGTCTTGCTGTTCAAAAGCACCCTGTTCTGTATTTAGCTTATTTTTAGCAAGGATCTTGGCGTTCTTAATACGATCTTCCTTTGTCTCTGAATAATGCTTAGGCAATTTATTTAAATCAAATTGTAATGCTTTTACAGGATCGACTAATCCGTGACCATAAGTAAGATCATAGCCTTTCTCGCCCAAATCTTGTGCGGTCATTTCTAAAATCGCTTCTATTTGATGCGGTTTTAAAGATGGGTCTTTGGATTTAAGAAGAGAGGCGATACCTGCCACGACAGGAGAGGCCATGGATGTTCCACTAAACTTGACAAAAGATGATCCTTTCTTCGCATCATGAACGGTACTATAAATGTCTTCACCTGGTGCAACAATATCCACAGATGGTCCGTAATTGGAGTAGCTTGATAGTTTGTTGCGTTCGTTTGTTGAACCAACACTAATGACACCTTCGAAAGAAGCAGGGAAGGAATATTCATCTGTCGATTCATTTCCTGCGGCCGCCACAATTGTAATCCCACTATCAATCGCCTTCTGAACGGCTTCCTTCATCAGGGGAGATTCACCATAGCCTCCTAGACTCATATTAATGACGTCAACGCCCTGCTCAATTGCATAAAGAATACCCTGTGCAATGATGAAATCATTAGCACCTTCTTTGCCGTTAAATACATCAATTGGCAGTAACTTTGCATTCGGATTAATCCCATGCCCACCTACGCCATTATCTTTTGCTGCGGCGATAATACCTGCCACATGTGTTCCGTGATCGCCTGAATAGGTAGTATTAGCAGGTGCTGCTGCATTATAGGGTGGGAGTACTTGTGACTTTAGATCGGGGTGTTTAAAATCTACACCAGAATCAATGACAGCAACTGTGACATCATGGTTGCCTGCTAATTCTAGTGCCTTATCCATTTGCAGTAAGTTTAAATGATACATCTCTTGTTTTTTAGGATCAGCTTCTTTATTAAAAGAATGATAGATGTAACTAGGAGATACACTTGATATTCCGTTTTGCTTTAAATAGTAAGAGACGGCTTTTTCGATCGATACGCCTTTATTTAGTTGTACAACATCATACCCTAATGAAGGAATGGAGCGGATGACCTTGGAGCCAATTTTTTTATGTACGTTTTTATCAAGACCTGAATGCTTGATAACAATTGTATCCTTACTCATCCATTTTTCTTCATTCTTCTCTGTTTGTTTCGCACTGTTTGCCAGCATGTTTTTCGCTTTATGCTGAGGTGCCTCAGCAAAGGCAGAAGCAGCAGGAACCATGAGTGCAGCAGATGCTACAACAGCGACTGATTTTTTATACCAACTTTTCAATTGTTATCTCTCCTTGGTGTTATAAATTAAATCTCGACTATATTAATACGGACAAATATTAGAAAAGTTTCGTAATGGAGGAAAATTTTTCTTTGCTATTTTAATTTTTGGTAGGTATAACGAAAAAACCTAGCATTGTTAAAAGCTTTAGATCTGTTCTATTAATTGTTGTAGCTCCTGCTTGGAACGAGGGATGTTGATATTTTCCTGCAATAGCTTCTTTTTTTGCAAAGCTATGACCATTTCAAAAATCCATGGACGTTCAAGATGCGCGCGATGTAACAATTCGTCTTCATAAAACAAGGTGATTGGATCACCGTTATAAATAATTTTTCCAGCCTCCATAACAATGATTAGATCGGCCCATTCATAGGCGAGAGGTATGTCATGGGTTGCTAGTAAAATGGTTCTCTCACCATCATCTAAATTGGCTAAGTATTGTAATACTTGTGTAGCATAATAATTATCAAGACCTGCTGTTGGTTCATCTAACAAAAGGACAGAGGGCTCCATCGCTAAAACACCTGCCATTGCTACACGTTTTTTCTGACCTACGCTTAAAAAATGAATGGGTTTATCAAGCAAATCTTCCACTTCGGTTTGCGCAACGGCCCATGCTATTTTTTCTTCCGTTTTTTCAGTAGACCAGCCGAGATTCAATGGGCCAAATGCTATATCTTGCTTGACGGTCCCTGAAAAAAGCTGATGATCTGCATTCTGAAAAACAATGCCGACTTTTTGGCGTAGGGCCTTTAAAGCTTTTCGACTATATTCCAGATCGTTGCCTTCGAATACAATCGTTCCAGCTGTAGGTTTTAAAATACCGTTAAGATGCTGAAATAAAGTCGATTTTCCTGCGCCATTATGTCCGAGTATGGCGATTTTTTTACCTTTTGGAATGTCTAATGTAATATCTGACAACGCCTTCGTACCATCCGCATAGGCATAAGATAATTGGTTGAGTTCAAAATAAAATGCTGTCATGTAAAATACCCTCCATATACGATGAGGACTAGTAAAATAGCTGCCATGCCTAGCCAATTTTTCTTGCTATAAGAGCCCATCTCTTGCCAGTAGACGGCCTCGCCTCCACGTGATTGCATGGCATTGTTGAGCTCTCGGCTACGCTGAAACATTTCCACAAATAATGCCACAATAAGCATGGAGACAGAGCGTAGCCATTGCATCGGTGAATGATAGCCAAGACGTGCTTGCTGGGCGAGATGTATATTTTGCATGCTTTCTAAAAACATAAAAATAAAACGATAGATTAGTTCGACGAGCTCCACTAATAAAGAGGGGAGTCGCCATTGTCGTAGCACATAACATATTCCTTGTACGGAAGTGGTTAGAATTAAAAAGTATAAACAACTAATGCTACCAAGGACAATAAAGAACAGCTGTTGCGCTGCTAACACACTTGCATTCCCAATAAAGACAGTCCAATTCCTAAATGTAAACGACCAAATATGGGCAGGGAGTGTATTCGTTGATGATGTAAAGGAAAGTAAAATAGATACGAGACTTGTTAATAAGAAAAAGCTAGGTAGCAATAATAATTTGCCGTAGTATGCAAGCGGAATTTTTGCACCTAAAATGATAAAAGCACTCATTACAAAAAATGTAATGAGTGAAAGTCGTTCATCTCTCATGATGAGCGTTATGAGAAGTAGTCCAAGTGAAAATATCATTTTTTCTAGCGGATGAACGGACGCTAGCTTATTCAGATAGGCATACTTATCAATGAGTAACATAATGGTTAACCTTCTTTGTGTTTGCCACGCATATAGCCGATGAAGTAGCCAATAAAGCCAGCTCCTATAGCTGCCTGTAGCACGAATAATAAGCTTTCGATTTCACCACTTGGTGGCTCCCATAGACTTTCAAACCATGGTTCATATTCCGCATTAATTTCACCAATAGCTGCTTCTGCTTCTCCATCAGCACCACCAAATTCAGCACCTTTTTGTATGAATAAGGGAATGATGGCTAACAACACAACAATTGCTAATAACAATAAATTTTTTTTCATTTGTTAATGTGCCTCCTTTGTTGAGAAAACACGTAACGTTTTTAATTCGCTAACATTGTATTTTTTCAAGAAATTCATCACAATGACCGTTAAAATTCCTTCACTCACTGCTAAAGGAATTTGAGTTAAGGCAAAAATACCTGCAAACTTTGTAAAGGATGCCATAAAGCCTCCAACCTCTGAAGGAAAGGCTAGTGCTAGTTGTACAGAAGTCACAATGTATGTACCTAAATCACCAAGCATAGCTGCAAAGAATATGGCTAGTGAAAATGACAACCCTACTTTTTGAGCCCCTTTAAAGACAAAGTAAGCAATAAAAGGACCAACAATAGCCATAGAAAAGGCATTAGCCCCTAAAGTTGTAATTCCTCCATGAGCTAATAATAAAGATTGAAATAATAAAACGATTGTTCCAATTACACTCATTGCTAGAGGGCCAAAGAGTACTGTCCCAAGTCCTACACCAGTTGGGTGAGAGCAACTACCTGTAACTGAAGGGATTTTTAGGGCGGATAGCACAAAGGCAAAGGCTCCTGAAAGCCCCAAAAGCATTTTGGTTTCAGGATTTTCATCAATGGTTTTTCGAATAGAACGCAATCCTAGAATGATAAATGGGATAGAGATCACCCACCAAAAAATAGCCCATTCGATTGGTAAAAAACCTTCCATGATATGCATGGCAAAGGCACGTTTTGGCACGATTAAAAAGGCCAGTAAAAAATAACTAAGTTTCCACCATGATAATTTCAAAAAGCTTTCCTCCTAACTAATTAATAGATTTTTAGAATATTGCGTGCGTAATTAAAAAAAGCACTTCTCCTTAGGTGGAAAAGTGCATAGCTAAAAAAGCAAATAACAGTCTCATCTGCTAAGCCGCACACCTATCCTCGTAGGTTGAAACGATCACTTATTTTTCGGCAGGTCTCCTGGCTCTAGTTCAATGCTTTATAGGTCTTCCCATCCGTTGGACAGTGACATATTCTATAAAGCTCCCTATTACAGTGGCGGGACCGCGCCGGACTCAAACCGGCTTCCCTTTTAAGCAAAATGACAAGCACTTTGCACCGAAAAACATTCAAATTGTGAGATTTCACGACAAAGTGTAACATGAATTTCCATAAATATGCTATACCTTTTATGAAATTTTTTAAATTAAAGGTCAACGGTGAATATTCTGATAAAATTTTGTGCGCAAATTATATAGATTGTATAAATTTCATACCTAGTTCCATTCAAAATTGATAAATTTGTCATAAATTTTTAAAGAAATATTGAAATTTTAAAATAATAAGATATGATAAAGACAGTTTTCTATTTAAAATTCTACTAAAAATTTCATATAAAACGTCAATAAGTGCTCGAATAGCTCGAGATAATAGGGAAATTGGTGAAAATCCAATACAGCCCCCGCTACTGTAATAGCTGATGAAATCGCAAAGCCACTGGTGCAAACTTGGGAAGGTGCGACAGTAAAATGAAGCTTAAGTCAGGAAACCTGCTTATTTGATTGTGCATGCAAACTTTTCGGAGGGAGAAGTTGAAGCGAAAGCGGGTACCTGTATTTCATTCTATTCGTTTTTATTTGGCTTCTACAAAACCTTTACTCTTCGTTATAGAGTAAAGGTTTTTCTTTTTCCAAAAAGCAAATGAGGGGAGACAGAAGATGACAACTTGGAATTTAGAGGGGATGAAAACACATCTCTTTATTTGCAATGGCAGTAGCTGCATGAAAAAGGATGGGGAGGAAATTACCTTAGCCATTCGAGATGAGATACAGCGGCAAGCACTCGATCAGGAAATACATACGACAAGAACGCGCTGTAATGGACGCTGCAAGGATGCTTGTGTGGTAATCGCTTATCCTCAAGGAAACTGGTATCGTGTGCCATCAACAGAGCATGCTAGAACACTAGTACAAGATTTACATCATGAATCCTTATACAACGAACATGTCTTTACACTTCGTGAAGGTACATTACAGCGTACTGCTCAAACAACTGCCATTAAAGGGATCGAAAAGGTGAAAGAGGGGTAACAACATGGCGCAAAAAGGAAAAATTTTCGTAGTAGGCTTTGGACCTGGAGATTTTAAGCATATTACGACACGTGCAGTAGAGGCTTTACAACAAAGTGATATGATTATAGGCTATAAAACCTATGTAGAGCTGATTCAAGATTTAGTAAGTGCAAAATCGATTGTTAGTACAGGCATGACAGAAGAAGTGTCGCGTGCACAGGAAGCCGTTCGTCAAGCTGAAGCAGGGAGCATCGTCTCAGTAATTTCGAGTGGTGATGCAGGCGTCTATGGCATGGCAGGATTAGTCTATGAGGTGTTAATTGAGCTAGGCTGGACAGAAGCAACAGGAATTGAAGTTGAAATTGTTCCTGGGATTTCTGCGATTAATTCATGCGCTAGCATACTTGGTGCACCTATTATGCACGATGCTTGTACAATCAGTTTGAGTGACCATCTAACACCTTGGAATTTAATTGCAAAGCGTGTCGAGGCAGCTGCAATGGCGGACTTTGTCATTGCTTTATACAATCCTAAAAGTGGACGTCGAACAAGACAAATTGTCGAGGCTCAACGAATACTCTTAGAATATCGTTCGCCAGACACACCAGTAGGGCTTGTGAAAAGTGCCTATCGAGAGCGTCAAGAAGTGACCATGACAACACTAGCAGAAATGCTAGAACATGATATTGGTATGTTGACAACTGTCATTATCGGGAATTCGTCAACATTTTTCTATGACAATAAGATGATTACGCCCCGCGGTTACCAACGTAAATATACCCTGGGTGAAGAGAAACAGCCATTACGTCCACATCAACGTTTACGCGAAGAAAATGAACCTTGGGCAATGAACCAAGAGACGGGAACAGCGCGAAATGACTTTACGGCTGACCCTAATGCAGGGCGCTTTAATAAACCCAGTATTGCCGCTACGCCAAAGCCTAAAAAAACAGCTCTTGAAATGGCTACAGCGGCACTTGCAATGGTAAAAGGGACAAGCGCAGTCAAAGTAACACCGAAGCTTGTACAGCAAAAAATAGAATCTATTTTTGAATTAGCAGTAAGTCCTGGTGTAGCCAATAAGTTTTTTACTCCCCAGCAAATGATGACGTTAGCGGAGGTCGTTGGGGATGAGGGGACGATGGAATACACACCAGATCATCAAATTCATTTGAAAATACCAACGACTGCCCCTGAACAGATCACAGAGAAATTACAGGAAGTAGGGTTTTTATTAGCCCCGATTGGTGATGTGTTATCACTGAAGGCTTGTGATTTTTGCTACGGTGAAAAGGCTGATTCAATACCATATGCAGAGGAAATACAAGAAAAACTAGGCGGTATGTCCTTACCGAAGACATTAAATATTGGCTTTAATGGCTGTGGTATGGCCTGTTATCGGGCTGTATTTGATGATATTGGCATCGTCTACCGCAAAAGTAAATTCGATGTCTTTATTGGAGCAAAACCAGTCGGTCGTACAGCACACGCAGCACAGCCTGTTGTAGAAGGGCTGGAGCCTGAGCAACTGATTCCACTCATTACAGATATTATTGAAGAATATAAAGCAAATGCTCATCCAAATGAACGCTTGTTTAAATATTTTAAACGTGTGAAAAAGATACTGCATTTTACGTATCAAGATATGTCTTCCAAAATAAAAGTAGAGCCAGCTCCGTGCGGCGACTAGTAAGGAGTAGAGAGATGAAAGCTATTTTATTTGTCGGCCATGGGAGCCGTTTAGCAGCAGGAAATGATGAGGTTCGTACATTTATCGAACAAATGACACCGCGTATTGATGAACAATTTTTAGTGGAAACTTGTTTCCTTGAATTTGCTTCACCTAACATCGAAGAAGGTATTACAAACTGTGTGAAAAAGGGAGCTACAGAGGTACATGTAATTCCAATCATTTTACTGCATGCAGGCCATTCAAAGCTGCATATTCCAGCGGAAATCGAGCATGCGCGTGAGCATTATCCAGCGATTACCTTCACATATGGTCAAACAATTGGTATCCATGATGAAATCTTTGCCATTTTACAAGATCGCCTAGCTGAAATTGGCTTTAATTCAGAACAAGAGCAGGAAGACACAGCGATTTTATTGATTGCACGAGGTGGCAGTGATCCATCTGCTAATGGTGATTTTTATAAAATTACGCGACTTTTATGGGAAAAACTACCTGTGAAATACGTAGAAAGTGCTTTTATGGGTGTCACAGATCCACGAGTTGAAGAAGGAATTGAACGTTGTGTCAAACTAGGTGCAAAAAAAATCATCATGTTACCATACTTTTTATTCACAGGCATTTTGATGGAACGCATGCATGGCATGTGTGAGAAGTTTAATGAACTTTATCCAGATTGTGATATTCAAATTGCTAACTATTTTGGCTACCATGAACGGTTACAAAATGTTTTATTAGAGCGTATTGAACAGGCAATCAACGGTACATCAACAGGTATGCAAGATCTAGAAGATTATCGCGCCTATGCGGCAGTACATGGACATGCACATCATCATCACCATCATGATCACGATCACGATCATGGACATGCGCATCATCATCACGACCATCACGATCACGATCATGGGCATGACCATCATGACCATGACCATCACCATCATCATGAAGAGGAGCCGGTAAAATGATTTTCATGTTAGCAGGGACAAGTGATGCAAGGGATCTAGCCCTAGCATTACAACGTGCAGGTTATGCGGTAACCGCTACGGTCGTCACTGAGTCGGCAGCCTCTAGTCTTGCTGACGTTGGCCTGCCACATTTAATCGGTAGACTGACAGCTGAGGAAATGGCGACCATCATGACAGAGCAGGGCTATCAATTGGTGGTAGATGCTTCTCATCCATTTGCGGAGGAAGCCTCTAAAAATGCGATGGCAGCGGCAAAGCAGGCAAAGATTCCTTATATTCGCTATGAAAGAGCTCATGAACATTATGCCCATCCTTTGATTACTGTTGTAAAGGATTATGAGGAGGCAGCTCAGCTAGCTGCAGAAAAACGCGGTGTCATTATGCTAACGACAGGTAGTAAAACACTCGCTACATTTACAAGGGTTTTACAGGGCTTAGAAAACACAAGAGTAATCGCTCGTATGCTTCCACGACTGGATAATATGGAAAAATGTGAGGCACTTGGCGTGGCGCAGCGAGATATTGTGGCTATTCAAGGTCCGTTTTCAAAGGAATTAAATGAAGCTCTATTTCGTCAATACGGAGTGACATTGATGATTACCAAGGAAAGCGGTAAAGTGGGCTCAGTTGATGAGAAGCTAGAGGCAGCTCTCGCATGCCAGATTGAAACGATTCTTATTGCACGACCAAATATACAGTACGGCCAACAATATTCAACATTTGAAGAAGTATTACAGGCTGTTGAACATACAATTTAGGAGGCATTTTCCATGGATTTTAAAACAGATTTTAAACCATTAACGGTAGACCCAGATAAAATTTACGATTACAGTTTCTCTATTATTGCAGAGGAAATGGGCGAGCATGACTTCTCAGAAGATGAATGGAAAGTTGTACGTCGCATTATCCATGCATCAGCTGATTTCGAGCTAGGTCGTAGTGTCATCATTACACCAGGTGCTATTGAAGCGGGTATCAAGTCTATTCTTGCAGGACGTCATGTCATTGCAGATGTGCAAATGATTGAAAGTGGCTCTGGTAAAAAGCGTTTCCAAAAACATGGTGGTGATTTGCATTGCTATATTGCGGATGAAGATGTATCAATAGAAGCGAAAAAACAAAATACAACACGTGCCATTATTTCGATGCAAAAGGCATCAAAATTACATGAAGGTGGTATTTATGCCATTGGTAATGCACCGACTGCATTGCTGGAATTGATTCGATTAATTAAAGAAGGGCTAGCAAAACCAGATTTAATTATCGGTATGCCTGTTGGTTTTGTGTCAGCAGCTGAGTCAAAAGAAGAGCTGCTTAAACTAGAAGGGATTCCGTACATTACAAATGTTGGTCGGAAAGGCGGTAGTACAGTGACGGTTGCTGCTTTAAATGCCATCTCACTTTTAGCGGACGAACAGGCGAAAAAATAATGGAGCGGAAGCCAAAAAAGGACCCCAAGGACATGCGTCACGGTTATACGACGGGAGCCTGTGCAACTGCTGTATCAAAGGCTGCACTGCTTGCCCTTATTACTAAGGAGGAGCAAGAGACAAGTACGATTCATTTACCTATTGGTCGAGATGCAACCTTTACAATTGAAAAATGTATATTTGAAGAAAATGCTGTCAGCTGTGAAACGATTAAAGATGCTGGTGATGATCCTGATGCGACCCATCAGGCACTCATCGTTGGCACAGTGAGCTGGGCAGATACACCTGGGATTCATTTAGATGGAGGTATTGGTGTCGGGCGTGTCACAAAGCCTGGCCTGCCAGTGCCTGTCGGAGAGGCAGCCATTAATCCTGTACCCCGTAAAATGATTTATAGCACGGTCCAAGGTGTGTTGGACGAATTTCACATTACTCGAGGCGTGAATGTGGTGATTTCTGTACCTAAGGGTGAGGAGATTGCTAAAAAAACGTTAAATGGACGACTCGGTATACTTGGGGGCATCTCAATCTTAGGCACAAGGGGAACCGTCGTGCCTTTTTCGAGTTCTGCTTATATGGCCAGTATTGTCCAAGCCATCAGTGTAGCGAAAGAGGCTGGCTGTGAGCATTTAGTGGTGACAACAGGTGGACGAAGTGAGAAGTTTGCGATGAAACAATACCCACATCTAGCAGAAGAAGCGTTTATTGAAATGGGTGACTTTGTAGGTTTTACATTAAAGCATTGTAAGCGTCTAGGCATCAAACAAGTTTCACTCGTTGGGATGATGGGGAAATTTTCTAAAGTCGCACAAGGAGTCATGATGGTGCATTCCAAAAGTGCACCAATCGATTTTAATTTTTTAGCACAACTGGCAAAGGATATAGGGGCAGATAGAGAAACGATAGCACAAGTTCTGGAGGCAAATACAGCTTCACAAGTAGGTGAGATGATGATGGAGAAGGGCTATGATGCGTTCTTCCATCGTTTATGTGAGGCTTGCTGCTATTCCTCTATCCATCATATTAAGGGCGGTTTAACGCTTTCCACATCGATCTATTCGATGCAGGGACAATTATTAGGAAGGGCTGATGACATTGCATCGATCGATGAAGTTGATTGGGATCGGGGATAACGGATTAGCAAGCTTATTACCTCAATACCTTCAGTGGATTGAAGACTGTGAGGTACTTGTTGGTGGTGAGCGAGTACTTGATTTTTTCCCAGACTATAGGGGTGAAAAAATCCTGATAAAAGGAGGTCTTTCAACACTTGTTGAAAGATTGTCTGAAGAAACAAGAAATACCGTGATTCTTGCATCTGGAGATCCATTATTTTATGGCATCGGAGGCTACTTAGCAAAAAAGCTACAAATAGAGGTTTATCCATATATGAGCTCCGTCCAGCTTGCCTTTGCGAAAATGGGAGAGAGCTGGCAGGATGCTTACGTAACGAGTATTCATGGACGACCAATGAAGGGCCTGGCACAGCGAATTGATGGCAAAAAGAAAGTGGCACTTTTAACCGATGCAGAGAATAGTCCGAATGCTCTTGCTAAATATCTAAAGCATTTTGGTATGACGGAATATCGTGCGTTTGTCGCCGAAAATTTACAGGGCGACAACGAAAAAAGTGGCTGGTACTCGCTCGATGAAATGGAAGTTACTCATTTTTCTCCTTTAAATGTCGTGATTTTAAAACAAACAATAGCACCGAAACGCTACACGCTCGGGATTGATGATGAGGAATTTTCACAACGAAAGCCAGATAAAGGACTTATTACGAAGAAAGAAATTCGAGTTTTAAGTTTGCAAGCCATGCAGCTTCAACAGGATAGCATTATTTGGGATATTGGCACATGTACGGGATCAATGGCCATTGAGGCAGGTAAGCTTGCTCCTGAGGGACAAGTTTTTGCCGTAGAAAAAAATGCCCCTGATTTAGAAAACTGTCTTCAAAACCAACAAAAGTTTCGAGTCGATATAACTGCTATCCATAGTAAAGCACCAGAGGGTTTAGACAACTTTCCAGACCCTGATGCCATTTTCATCGGGGGCACTGGTGGTGAAATGGTTGAGTTACTGCAATTATGCTGTCAGCGTTTAAAGCAAAATGGGCGCATTGTCTTAAATGCGGCGACTATTGAAAATTTATATAAAGCTGTTGAGGCATTTAAAGCTTGTGGTTTTGCTGTTGACATTTTACAGGCTCAGCTGGCACGCAGTAAACCAATTTTAGATATGACACGCTTTGTTCCATTAAATCCAATATACATTATTTCCGCTTATCGAAAGGAAGAAAATCATGAGTAATCTAGGAATTTTATATGGCTTGGGCGTTGGTCCTGGCGATCCAGAATTAATTACAGTAAAGGCATTTCGAGTGATTCAGGAATCACCTGTTATTGCTTACCCAAAAAAGCTAAAAGGCAGTAAAAGCTATGCCCATCGTATTGTAGATGTGTATATTAATCCAGAAGAAAAAGATATGCTTGGTCTTGTATTCCCAATGACGAAAGATGAGGCTGTTCTAGAACGTGAATGGACAAAGTCAGTAGAACTTGTCTACGAAAAATTACAAGCAGGCAAAGATGTAGCCTTTGTTACAGAGGGCGATCCTTTATTGTATAGTACGTTTATTCATATGATGAAGCTAATGCAGGACAAGCATCCAGATGTCGAAATTCGCACGGTACCAGGAATTTCTTCGTTTAATGGCTCTGCATCACGCTTAGGCATTGCGTTAGCGGATGGTGATGATCGTGTTGCGATTATTCCTGCGTATGACAATTACGAAGCTATGCGTGAAGCGATTGAAACACATGATGCTGTTGTTTTTATTAAAGTGGCGAAAGTGATTGATTTAATGCTTGAAGTGCTACGCGATTTAGATTTATTAGATAAAGCATCCGTGGTGACAAAGGTAACATCTGATGAAGAAATCATTTGGGATGTGCGTGAGTTGGATGGTGTCGATTTAGAATATTTAACATTAATGGTGGTGCGTAAATAATGAAAAAAATCTATATTGTCGGCGCTGGTCCTGGTGATCCAGATTTAATTACAGTCAAAGGTTTACATATGTTACAAACAGCGGACGTTGTCATGTATACAGATTCTTTAGTGAGTGAGGACCTTATTGCGAAAGCTAGACCAGATGCGGAGGTCATTCGTACAGCTGGTATGCATTTGGAGGAAATGGTTGCTGTGATGGTGGACCGAGTCAATGCTGGTAAAACAGTGGCACGTATGCATACAGGTGATCCAGCGATGTATGGTGCCATTATGGAGCAAGTTGCGCTATTAAAAAAGGAAGGCATTGGGTATGAAGTCATTCCAGGAGTTAGCTCTGTATTTGCATCAGCCGCTGCAATCGGAGCTGAGCTAACAATTCCTGATCTAACACAAACCCTTATTCTAACACGTGCAGAGGGGCGCACACCTGTACCAGAATTTGAAAAGTTGCGTGATTTAGCGAGCCATCATTGTACAATTGCCTTATTCCTTAGTGCAACGCTGACGAAAAAAATTGTCAAAGAGCTACAAAGTGCTGGTTGGGCTGATGACACGCCTGTAGCAGTTATTCAACGAGCTTCATGGCCCGATCAAAAAATCGTACGAACAACTTTAATCGAATTAGATGAAGCGATGCGTGTGAATGGTATTCGTAAGCATGCGATGATTTTAGCGGGCTGGGCATTAGACCCGAACATTCATGATAAAGATCAATATCGTTCGAAGTTATATGATGCAAGCTTTACACATGGCTTTAGAAAAGGTGTGAAGACAAGTGATTGAGTTACAAGAGGGTGTGTTACCAGAGGTTGATCAACGTAATCCTTATGCCGTTGTAGCCATTACGAAGCATGGTGTCCAAATAGGACGTCGTCTGCAGCAAACCTTTGCAGCAAGCGATTTATATTATATGAGTAAATTTGAACAAGGCGATGAAGAAGAAAAGCATATTCAACTGTTTACAGGAACAGTGCGCCTGCTATTGCCAACACTATTTAAGCAATATAAAGGGTTGATTTTAATTATTTCACTAGGGGCAGTTGTACGAATGATTGCGCCGATTTTAAAGGATAAAAAGACAGACCCAGGTGTTGTGGTGATTGATGATCGAGGGGAAAATGTTATTAGCGTATTATCAGGGCATTTAGGTGGTGCCAATGAGCTAACACACGAGGTGGCAGCTGCACTTGGTGCAAATCCGATTATTACAACGGCTTCTGATGTACAAAAGACGATTCCAGTTGATTTATTTGGAGCCCGCTTTGGCTGGGTATGGGATAGTGCGGATAAATTGACACCAGTTAGTGCATCTGTTGTAAATGAGGAACATGTAGCCATTGTACAGGAAACAGGCGAACGTGATTGGTGGATGCGTGATACACCGATGCCAGAGCAAATTAAAATCTATCCATCAACACAGGCAGCCATCCAAGCTACTCCCCATGCCACATTATTAATAACAGATCGAATCATTGAACCTGAAGAAGAGGTTCTTCTAGAAAACGGTGTTATTTATCGCCCAAAATCCATTGTGCTAGGAATGGGCTGTAACCGTGGTACATCTTTAGAGGAAATTGAACAAGTAATCGATGAAACCTTGGCAGAGCTAAAGCTTTCGAAAAAAAGTGTGAAAGCCTTATGCACGATTGATTTGAAGAAAGATGAGCAATGTTTCTTAGAGATTACGAAGAAATATGATTGGGAGTTCGTTACGTATACACCGGATGAATTAAATGAAATCGAATTTCCATCACCCTCTGAAACAGTCTTTAAATATACGGGTGCATACGGAGTGAGTGAACCAGCAGCTATGCGCTATGCACAGGTTCCATCACTTCTATTAGAGAAGAAAAAATCGGGTAATGCTACGATTTCAGTTGCTAGATACCTATTTTAAGGAGGAAGTCCATGCAAACAAATCGCTTTGTACTAGCTGGTACGGGTAGTGGTGTAGGCAAAACTACTTTTACCATTGGACTGATGAAGGCACTTCAAAACAAAGGGAACGTGGTGCAGGGCTTTAAATGCGGTCCTGATTATATCGACCCAACCTATCATACAGCTGTAACGGGCAGAGTATCACGTAATATTGATAGCTGGATGTTTTCACACGAAGCAGTCCGTGATATTGTGGCACGTGCAAGTATAGATGCAGATGTATCTATTATTGAAGGTGTGATGGGTTTTTATGACGGTAAAAGCCCTTTATCTGACGCTGGGTCTGCTGCTGATATTAGCGTAGTGACAGAGAGTCCTGTTATTTTAATTGTCAATTGTGCTAGCATGGCACGTAGCGTAGCAGCAGTTGTGAAAGGCTTCCAATTACTATCAGATAAGCCGAATATCGTTGGTGTTATTGCGAACCAGGTTGGTAGTGTCGGTCATTACGAAATTGCGAAGGCAGCTATTGAACAAGAATGCGGCATACCTGTTATTGGCTACCTAAAGCGTGAGGAAGGGATCGATATCCCGAGTCGTCATTTAGGGTTAGTACCTGCTATTGAAAGAGGAGAGCTAGATTCATTTTTTGATAAACTAGGGAACCTGATGGCGGAAACGATTGATTTGGATCAATTAATACATTTAACAAAGGCTCCTATCTTGCAAGAATCAGGCCATTTATTTAGGGAGGAGCCTTCACGAAATATTTGTATAGCAGTTGCAAGAGATGCTGCTTTTAATTTTTATTATGAAGAAAACTTGGCTTTGTTACGTGCGAAAGGTGCGACACTACAGTTTTTCTCACCGCTTGCGAATGAGCCTGTACCAGCTGAAGCAGATGGCTTGTATATTGGTGGTGGCTTTCCTGAGGAATTTGCAGAGTCACTTGCTACCAATACAGTCGTTAAAGACTCTATTCGTCAAGTCATTGCTAAAGGTCTTCCAACATTAGCTGAGTGTGGGGGCTTTATGTATTTAACAGAGGCCATTACAAATAGCCATGGCGACCGCTATGACATGGTAGGGGTAATTCCTGGAGAAGTGGCGATGCAAACAAAACTAGCAGCACTTGGTTATCGTGAAATTTTTGGCACAGCCGATAATTTCTTAATTGGTGCTGAGGAACAAGCGAAGGGCCATGAGTTCCATTATTCCAAATATAGTGGTTCTCACAATACAGCAGCCTATGAAACGATTGGTCGTTTTGGCAAAAAGAAAGAAGGCTATCAAGAAGGAAATTTAGTGGCTGGCTATACTCATTTCCATTTTGTATCAAACCCAAAGCTAGTTGACAATTGGTTAACAGCTTGTAAGAAGGTGAAAAGTAATGACTAATTATTTTCCTATTCATATCAATCTAGAATATAAAACAGTTGTGATTGTAGGCGGGGGTCACGTGGCAACGCAGAAGGTAGCATCCCTGTTACCAGCAAAGGCAAACATCGTGATTGTCAGTCCAACCTTACATAACACATTACAGTCACTTGCAGAGTCAGGGCAAATTACTTGGAAGCAAAAGGAATTTGAACCTCGTGATTTAGATGACGCCATTCTCATTATCGCTGCAACGAATGTGACAGCAGTTAACGAAGCCGTTCAAGAAGCAGCACAGCATTGGCAATTAATCAACCGAACAGATAAACAAAGTGAAAGTGATTTTATTACGCCTGCTACTGTTCGCCGTGGTCCATTGGTGGTAACTGTTTCGACATCGGGAGCAAGCCCAAGTCTAGCCCGCAAGATTAAAGCAGATTTAGAAGAGCAATTCGATGATGCTTATGATGACTATGTATGCTTTTTACAGCAAGCTCGATTAATGATTGCTGCTAAGTATGATAAAGGTCCACAAAGACGTGCGGCATTACAAGCATTGCTAGAGCCAAACATCCTTGAATGGACACGTCATGGTGAGATCGATCGACGAGAAGCATATTTACAACAACTATTGATGGGAGCAACGCAATGAAGGATGGAATCGTATATATCGTGGGAGCAGGTCCTGGCGATCCGAAGCTCATTACTGTGTATGGACTGGAATGTATTCAAAAGTCTGATGTAATTGCTTATGACCGTCTTGTAAATCCTAAATTGCTTGATTTTGCAAAAAAGGATGCGGAGCTAGTTTATTGTGGCAAATTACCTGGGAAGCATCATCTTATTCAAGAGGAAATAAATGCATTACTCGTTGAAAAAGCACAAGAAGGTAAAATTGTTACACGCCTAAAAGGTGGCGATCCCTTTGTTTTTGGACGTGGCGCGGAGGAAGCTGAAATATTAAAAAATCATGGCATTGCCTATGAAATCGTTCCGGGGATTACAGCAGGAATTGCAGCTCCTGCATACGCAGGAATTCCAGTTACACATAGGGACTTCGCGACAAGCTTTGCCCTTGTAACTGGACATGGTCGTGAAGAAAAAGGACAAGATTTTTTGAATTGGCCCGCTTTAGCTACGGGTATAGATACCGTTGCCTTTTATATGAGCGTTGGTAATATTGCCTACATTGCTCGCAAATTAATCGAAAATGGACGGAAGGCAACAACGCCAGTAGCGGTCATTGAGTGGGGAACAACTGCTCAGCAACGCACGATTACAGGGCCGCTAGATGAGATAGCCAGCATCATTGAGCGTGAAGGGTACCATAACCCTTCTATGATTGTTGTTGGCGAGGTTGTCAATGTACGGGAAAAAATTCAATGGTTTGAAGAGCAAGGTCTTACCTTTTCATAATCATTTCTTATAAGCGCACAAGGAGGAAGCACTATGACTGTCATTGAAGCATTAAAAAAACGTCGAGCAATTCGTAATTACACGACACAACCAGTAGAGAAAGAAAAAATTGAGCAAATTTTACAGGCAGCAACCTATGCACCAAATGACCGGATGCGTGAGCCCTGGCATTTTTATGTCATTCAAGATGAAGCCATGAAGCGTTATGAAGAAATGGCAAGTGCTTATTTACAAGAACGCTTTCCCACGAAGCCAAATTTAGTGGAAAGTTCATTAAAGGTTGTACAAACAACCCCTGTAGCCATTGTGGTGACAGCTGACATAGTAGAAGGGGACACAGATGCGACAGAAGATAATGTCTTTGCTGTATGTAGTGCCATTATGTCTATGTGGTTGACAGCAGAGGAGCTAGGTCTTGGCTTTGTTTGGCGTACACGTGGTGTTGGCCTTGTACATGATCCTCGTATGCATACGTTTATTGGTGCAAGCGACGCTCAAAAAGTAGTTGGTACAATATTTATTGGCTACCCACAGGAGCAAGAACAAACCGACAAGAAACGAACACCGTTTGCAGAAAAGACAACATGGCTGTAAGGAGGCTATCAGCATGGCAAGAAAAGGCTTGTTTTTAGTATATACAGGTGAAGGTAAGGGCAAAACGACAGCATCTCTTGGCGTTACATTGCGTGCAGTTGGTCGAGGCTTAAATGTGCGTTATCTGCAGTTTATCAAATCCCCAGAACGTACTTATGGAGAGCAAATTGCCCTTCGTAAGCTAGGCGTAGAAATGGAACAAATGGGCATAGGTTTTACATGGACAAAAACACCTGAGGAGCATCGAGCTGCATTAGCCAAGGCTTGGAAAAAAACGAAGGCAGCTCTACAGGATGACAGCATTGATATATTGGTCCTAGATGAACTCAACAATGCCCTAGCGATCACCAAGTTTCCAATCGATGATGTCCTTCCCCTAGCAGAAGTCATCGAGGCAATCCAACACCGCCCTTCTACAATGCATTTGGTTGTCACAGGACGAAGTGCGAATCCAGCATTACTAGCAATGGCTGATTTAGTGTCAACCATTGAGGCGACAAAGCATTACTATGATGAAGGGATTCCAGCGGTGAAAGGGCTCGAATTTTAAAGCCCTTTACAATTGCTGGAGGAAATACACACGAAGCGAAAACGAATACATGCGTTCTGCCATAGAATAATTACGGAGGAGAGTGACTATGCCAGCAAAATCAATCATGATTCAAGGAACAGCTTCCGATGTTGGAAAAAGTATGATTTGTACTGCACTATGTCGTATATTTTCAGATGATGGACTGAAGGTAGTCCCATTTAAATCACAAAATATGGCTCTTAATTCATTTGTTACAAAGGATGGCGGTGAAATCGGCCGCGCGCAAGGGGTACAGGCAGAGGCGGCTCGTGTTGTTGCAACGACAGATATGAACCCTATCTTGCTGAAACCGAAGCAAGATATGATGTCAGAGGTTATCGTTCATGGTAAGCATTTTTTAAATATGGATGCCAAAAGCTACCGCAATAATTTTGTGCAAGAAGCGATGCCAATCGTAGAAAAATCAGTTCGCACGCTTCAACATACATATGATGTTATTGTCCTAGAGGGCGCTGGTAGCCCAGCAGAAATTAACTTAAAGGATCGCGATATTGCGAATATGCGAATGGCTCATTTAGCAGATGCAGCGGTAGTCCTCGTTGCTGATATTGATCGTGGCGGTGTCTTTGCCTCGATTGTTGGTACACTGGCATTGTTAGATGAGGAAGAACGAGCACGTGTTAAGGGATTAATTATCAATAAGTTTAGAGGCATGCGTGAATTACTGGATGATGGTTTGGCATGGGTGGAGCGCGAAACTGGTATTCCGGTACTTGGTGTGATTCCTTATGTCGATGTCAATATTGAAGCAGAGGATTCTCTTGCATTATCGTCACTACGTTTTAAAAAACCAAAGCCAGGCGAATTTGCTGTAGATGTAGCCATGATTCGTTTACCTCGTATTTCAAACTTCACCGATATTGATCCATTTTTCGATGAGCCTGAGGTGGGTGTACGTTTAATTGGTCATGTCAATGAATTAGGTACACCAGATTTACTCATTCTGCCAGGAACGAAAAGTACAATGGATGATTTAGCTTGGCTAAAAGCACAGGGCTTCGATCAAGCCATCACACATTTACGTGAGTACGGTACTAAAATTATTGGCATTTGTGGCGGTTTCCAAATGCTTGGTGAAACATTACTTGATCCAGAAGCAGTGGAGGGGAATGGTGAATCTGCAGATGGTCTTGGGCTATTACCGATGGAAACCATTTTTGTAGGCAATAAAAAAACGGTGCAAATGACAGGCGTAAGAGGGCAGGACACATTGACAGGCTATGAAATCCATCTAGGGCGTACAAAAATTTTACGTGGTGCGGTATCACCGTTTTTACTATTAGAGGATGGAAGAGAAGATGGTGCGGTTAGTCAAGATGAGCAAGTGATTGGCACATATTTCCACGGCTTGTTCCATAATCGTCCCTTTACCCGCCAACTCGTCAATGAAATACGAGTGAAAAAAGGGCTAGCAGCTTTACCAAGTGATGTGAAAAGTGACGCAGAACGAAGAGAAGATGCCTATAATATGTTAGCCGACCACGTTCGTGCAAATCTTGATATGAAAAAAATATATGAAATATTATCGTTAGAGGTATCTATATGACGAGAAAAGGACCGTTAGCCATTAACTATGAGGCATTATGGCAGGAAGGCATGAAGGACTGGCATGGCAATATGCCTGAACGAATGGTGAATGATCAGCTAGAGGAGCAATTTTGGGCCCAATCAGTGGCACGTAAAAAAGTGGGACAAACAGATCCTTATGCTGCATTGATTTTTCAGGAGCTTCAAAAAAAGATTGAACCTCAGCATTCTGTATTAGAAATTGGTCCTGGGTGGGGCAATTATACATTTCCATTAGCTGATAAAGTAAGGAAGCTCACATGTGTGGATAGCTCTGAAAGCATTTTGCATTACTTACAGCAGTGTATGCCGCAGGAGGAGCACGTTTCCTATATTCATGCAAAGTGGGAAAGTTTAGAGCATGATGAGATTGAACCACATGATATCGTCTTGGGCGTGAATTGTTTTTACCGAATGTATGAAATAAAAGCAGCTTTATATCACATGAATCGGCTGGCGAGAAAGCGTGCTATCATTGGGATGACGACAGGCCCCATTCAGCCGCACTATGAAAAGTTATATGAAAAGTATGGTTATGACATTAAATTTCCGCGCAGAGATTATATCGAGTTTTTGAATCTACTCTATGAAATGGATATTTACGCGGATTGTCAGATTATCCCTCTAGAACGTGTCTATGAATATGAAAGCTATGAGCAGCTTGTGACAACGCAGAGTAAAAAAATATTAACGACGAATTTTCAGCGAGCCCATGTAGAAGAATCACTGCTACCTTTTATCGAAGAAAAGGATGGACGTTATTATTATCGTCATGATTTCCATGCGGCGCTTGTTTCATGGCAACCAAAATAATCAAGAAACCTTTGGAGAAACTGTACACCAAAGGTTTTTCTTATGGGAATGGATAAGGTACAATAAAATGATATAAATAAGAAGTGAGGTGGCTTATGTTGCAGCTACATTTTCTAGGGACAGGCGCAGGCATGCCTTCAAAAGAACGAAATACAAGTGCTCTGATGGTAAAGCTATTAGACGAAGTGAGTGAAATGTGGCTATTTGACTGTGGGGAGGCGACACAGCATCAAATCCTTCATACGTCGTTAAAGCCACGGAAAGTGACGAAAATATTTATTACACATTTACATGGGGATCATATTTTTGGACTTCCAGGCTTTTTAAGCTCGCGTTCCTTTCAAGGTGGGGATGAGCCGCTAACGATCTTCGGACCATCTGGCTTACAACAGTGGATTGAACAAACATTGGCCCTATCAAAAACCCATTTAACATATCCTTTACGCTTTGTAGAAGTACAAGAAGGCATTATTTTTGAGGATGCTCATTTTACAATTCATGCTAAGGAATTACGCCATGTTGTACCTTGCTATGGGTATCGTATCGAACAAAAGGATTTACCAGGCGAATTATTAATCGACAAAGCACAGGCACTTGGTGTTCCAAAGGGACCTTTACTAGGCCAATTAAAAAATGGCCACGATATTGTACTTGAAAATGGTGATGTGGTACTTGCGAAAGACGTGGTGGCACCAGCCAAAAAGGGCTTTACATTGTCAGTCTTAGGCGACACGAAATATTGTGAAGAAGCAATCCAATTATCAATGGGCGCTGATATCATTGTCCATGAAGCAACTTTTGATGGTACAACAACAGATTTAGCAGCAAGCTACGGTCATGCAACAAATGTGGAGGCAGCAAAAGTCGCACAGCAAGCTGGAGCACACTATTTATTATTAAATCATTTAAGCGCACGTTTTCTTCCATATGACTTACCTCAATTTTTAGCTGAAGCACAGGGGATTTTTCCGAATACATTCCTAACAGCTGATCAAGCCGTATATACATGGCAACATAATAAATTATTTTGATATAGTTAATAAGTAAGAAACATCTATTAGAGGAGATTCTTCTAATAGATGTTTTTAGTTTATAGTCCTAAAGGTGTGTAGATAATTTTGTTTAAATATTACTGTTTAATCATGAGAATGACCCTTTTTTGCATGCCTCTACTAGTACAAAATAGTTAGATTTATCCTCCTTGCTTATCTATTTCAGAATTTTTACAAATTAATGACAATTTAAACTTCTTCAAAAATTATTATTTTATATTTAATAAATTGTTAATGAAATATATGGAAGTAATATTGTATGATGAAGTGGAAATAATCGTAATTTTTAGGGGGATCTCATCATGAGAAAGTCAATGAAATGGAAAATGCTTCTGGAGATTATGGGCATTGTGGTGTTCATTATAGCGGCATTTTCTATTTATGTTTATCAAGCTACATATAAAAGTGAAAAAAGCAATGGAGAAGCAATCGCCAACTCCATTGTCATGGGGTTGGAAGGAGCGATTCAATCTAGAGAAAAAGCAGAAGAAATTATGGAAAAAGAAATGATTGCCGAATCTGTAATGGCTTCTTACATCATTGACAAAGGTGCTACATATGAGGATTTAAAGGCCATTGCTGAGCGTGGTGGCATCGATGAGATTTGGAGTACAGATGATAAAGGGAATACAACGGTGACATCAGTAGCTCCAACTGTTGATTTTAACTTTGGCTCTGATCCAAACGGACAAGCTGCCGAATATATGCAACTTTTAGATGGAAGAGCGAAAGAAATTGTCCAAAAAGCACAAATTCGCGATGTCGATGATCAATTTTTCAAATTTGTCGGGGTAGGTAGCTGGAATCCAGCAACTCCACAAATTGTACAGGTGGCTCGCCATGGACAGCAGCTACTAGATTTAGAAGCAAGTATCGGCAGTGAATCTTATATCGATCAACTGAACAACTATTTATCCTCAACCGTATTATTCGCCGCTATTGTAGATGAAAAAGGCCAAGCCATTGCCGCTACAGCAAAACAAAATTTAGCGAATATTGGTTTTGAGCCAGCCCAATTTTCAGCACAAAAGTCGACTGAATTTTCAGGGCGCTACGATGGCACACGTGTCACGCAATATGTAAAGCCATTATCAAACGGTACATACTTAGCTATTATTGTATCCAATGCTATCCTCTCACAAATTTTGGTAGGCACAATTGTAGCTTCATTGATCGTTGTCTGTGTGATTTTCTTCACTACGGGCCTGTCTATTTCAAAGCAAGTATCGCGTATTTTAAGTGTGCGCAATTCCTTAGAGGAAATTAGTAAAGGAGAAGCCGATTTAACCAAGCGTATTCCAATCCATGCAAAGGATGAGATTGGCCAATTAGTGACATCATTTAATGGGATGATGGATAATTTCCAACAAATTATGTGTGAGATAAAGCAAGGGGCCAATCAAATAAAAGAAGCTACCTATACAATTCAAGAAAATGCTCATGAAACACTTGAATCAGCCGCAATTATCCAAGGAGAATCTAGTCAGGTAGCTCAGGCCTCCTTTGCACAACAGAATAATACGGCAGACAGTGCGCATTCAATGGAGGAATTGGCGCGCAGCATTCAATATATTTCGGAATCCATAGCAGAAATTTCTAGTATTTCACGTAATACTGAGGAAAACGCAGATAATGGATTACAAATTATGCAGTCCTTACAAAAGCAATTAGTGACTGTTCATGAGAAAACGAATTTTGCGGTGATTGGAACACAGGAGCTTGAAAAGCTATCTACAATGATCGGGGAATTTACCAATGTGATTACGGGAATTTCTGATCAAACGAATTTACTGGCATTAAATGCATCTATTGAAGCGGCGCGTGCTGGTGAAGCGGGGAAAGGCTTTGCCGTTGTAGCTGAAGAAGTTCGGAAATTAGCTGAAGATTCTAAGAGTGCGGCGGATAGAATCACCCAGGTGGTGATGAATGTCCAAAAGGAAACAGCCAATATTGTAGCAACCATCCAAGCAACAGCAGATGTCTTACATGCAGGACGTGCAATCGTACAAGAAGCACAGCAATCGTTTGAAGGAATTCATAATGATGTACAGGTGTTAGCAACACAAGTGGATTTAGTATCAAGCTCCACTGAGGAAATTGCTGCTAGTACAGAGGAAGTAACAGCTACCATGGAAGATGTTTCGCTCTTGGCTAAGCAGACATCGCAAAGTGTTGATGCCGTTGCTCAAAAGGCTAAACATCAAGCGGAAAATATGGAGAGCATGACCGCATTTATCGACCAATTAAATACAACAGCGGCAAACCTCCAACTATCAGCAGGCAAATATAAAGTATAAAAGGAAAAATATAGTACGATAAATCACTATATTCCCGTATAATTGAAAAAAGGGGTGTGGTTTAAATGAATCAACAAAAGATGCCGCCAGCATTATTACGATTAATCGTCATTTTTCCCAATGTGCTGAGCTATTTACTATTATTCGGTCTAATTATTTTTGTCATGACAAATTATGAAACATTAAAAGCAACCAATAATTTAACTGTGTGGATTATTTTTATTGTCGTATTAGCACCCGCTGCTGCCTACACGACTTTCAGCATCGTAAAGAAAATCCGAGCAGGGCATATGTAAGGATATTAACGACTTCCTATTCAACATTGTAGGAGGTCGTTTTACTTAAAGGAGAATAAAAAACATATAGAGAGAAAAACTATCGTAAACAGTGATGAAATGAAGAGGTGTGTATCATATGGATCCAACAAATTGTGATTTTTCACCAATGAAAGAAACTTTAAAAGATGAGCTTCTCGAAGTGATCATGTCCTTACAGCAGAGTGTGCAGGAAATGGATACAGATGCAAATTGTCTCCTCGGTAATTTTGAAAAAATTAAAGAGAAGTTTATGACAATTGAAATGAAAGCTGCAACGTTCTATTTAAATTGTTATCTTTCCCCGTTTACTGAAAAGTATCCAGAGCTATCACACAGTGTGCAAAATATGTCTTTGAGAAGGCATGGTGGTTTAATTGTTATTCAAAGACAGGATGCTTTAGAGAATTTAATTCAGCCTGGTATTCATATTGGTGCAGATTTAACCCATTCTTTATTAGAATCTATTTTCTTCCCTGGTAATCCACTTCACGATGGAGCGGTACTTGTCCATCAAAATCAAATTGAGTCAGCTGCCAATGTACTGCCATTGTCAGAGCGGTATACAGGGGAAAAGAAGTTAGGAACAAGACATCGTGCAGCGCTGGGATTGAGTGAGCAAAGTGATGCACTTGTAATGGTTGTATCAGAAGAAACGGGTAGAATTTCTTTTGCTCTTAAGGGCAATTTATATCCTGTTACAACACCTGGCATCATATAGGGGGTCTCCCTATGTTAAAAAAATATCTTGAATTCGAGATATTTTTCTTGCGGAAGTATCACTTGCGTGGTAAAGTGATAACTGAAGGGAGGGTGAAGTCATGAGAAATCATACACTAGGCACCTTAACGTGGATTCGGATGATGCGCTTTACAACGCAAAGTAATCAGTTATCGAATGAATTTTTAAAACGTTTCGACTTAACGACAGCACAATTTGATGTGTTAATCCAGATTAAAACATATGCCCCGATTACACAGTCTCAATTAGCAGAAAAAGTAACTGTAACACAAGGTGGCATGTCTCGCATGCTTGCCCGACTAGAAAAAGAGGGACTAATCGAGCGTAAACAAAATTGGAAGACGAAAACCATCTCATTGACATCAAAAGGGGAGCAAATGATTGATGCAGCAACACCTAGTCAACTTCACTTCCAGTCTTCGTTTTTTGAAGAAGTATTAACAGCTGAAGAAATTAAATCTTTATATATTGCGATGACAAAGCTTGAAAAACATAGTCGAGAAAAAAAATTGCCACCCGTGTAATTTTTTTTGTAAAATCACTTGCTTAGTCAAGTGAAAATAATGAGGAGGAACAATTAGGATGAACAAATTAAGCGGACACCATCATATATCAATGCTAACGAAAAATGGTAAACAGAATAATCACTTCTACACAACTATTTTAGGGTTACGACGTGTGAAAAAAACGGTGAATCAAGACTCACCTTCCATGTATCACTTATTTTATGGAGACTTAACAGGCGCAGCAGGTACAGAATTAACATTTTTTGAAATGCCTGTTGCAGGACGTACAGTGCGAGGGACGAATGCTATTACACGTATTGGCTTACTTGTACCTAGCTTCGAAAGCCTACTATATTGGAAAGAACGCTTTCAGCAGCTAGAGGTAGAACATAGCGATATCACTACTTATGCAGGCAAAGAGGCTTTATTTTTTGAAGATCATGAAGGTTTACGGATGGTATTGTTAAACCACCAAGGACAAGAAACGCCTGCTCAATGGCAACCATGGGATGGAAATGATATACCGCAGGAACATCGTATTTTAGGCATGGGGACTATTGAAATCACTGTGCGATATTTACCAAGAACGGTCAATTTATTACAAGATTTATTTCACTATACAGTTATTGCAGAAAAGGACAAAGAAACGGTCCTACAATCGATAGAAGGGGAAGTACTTGGCGAGATTGTTGTCAAAGAATTAGAAGGACCAAGCGAGAAACCTGGTAAAGGCAGTATTCACCATCTTGCGTTACGTGTTGCAACCGTTGAAGAATTACAGCAATGGGATACCAAAATTAAGGAGCTTGGATTGGATAGTACTGGTGTGGTTGATCGTTATTATTTCCAAAGTCTATATTTTAGAGATCGTAACGGTATTTTATTTGAAATGGCGACAGATGGGCCAGGGTTTACGGTAGATTCAGCAGTCGAAGAACTTGGCAAAGAGTTAGACCTCCCGCCATTTTTAGAAGAGAGACGTTCAGAAATTGAAGCTATTTTAGAACCGCTAGAATAAGGAGAGATAACACATGATGGAAAAATATCGTATTGATCAAGCACAAGGACTCGAATTCGGACTGTACTCTTTAGGTGATCATATCCCTAATCCACTAACAGGCGAGCGTATTTCTGCTCAACAACGACTAAAAGAGCTAGTCGAGGCAAGTCAATTAGCAGAGCAAGCTGGAATTGATGTATTTGGCATAGGTGAAAGTCATCAGTCTTATTTTACAACACAGGCACATACGGTCGTGTTAGGTGCTATCGCACAAGCAACTTCGACCATTAAATTGTCTAGCTCCGCAACCGTATTAAGTGTTTCAGACCCTGTACGAGTATATGAGGATTTTGCCACAATTGATTTATTATCAAATGGTCGTGCAGAAATTGTAGCGGGACGTGGTTCACGTGTAGGTGCCTATCACTTACTAGGTGTTGATTTACAAGATTATGAAGAAATCTTTGAGGAAAAATTAGAGCTTCTTATGAAAATCAATGACGAGGAGCTTGTGACTTGGGAAGGGCAATTTAGAGCACCTCTCCATCATGCACAAATTTTACCGCAGCCAAAAAACGGCTCGTTGCCAATATGGCGTGCGGTGGGTGGACCACCTGCCAGCGCCATTAAAGCAGGATATATGGGCATTCCGATGATGCTTACAACATTAGGTGGACCTGCTATCAACTTTAAACCATCAGTGGATGCCTATCGCGAAGCGGCAGAGCGCAAAGGCTTTGACCCAAATGAATTACCTATTGCCACAACAAGCTTGTTTTATGTAGCAGACACAACAAAAGAGGCATTACAGGGCATGTATCCACATTTAAACGGTGGTTTCCAAGCTATTCGTGGTGGGGGCTATCCAAAGCAACAATTTGCACAAGCGCCTGATACACGTGATGCTTTAATGGTGGGCAGTAAAGAGCAAATTATTGAAAAACTACTTTGTCAATACGAACTATATGGCATGCAACGCTTTATGGCACAAATCGATTTTGGTGGCGTACCCTTCGAAAAATTGATGAAAAATATTGAAATCATTGGTAATGATATAATTCCAGCGATAAAAAAACACACAGCAAAATAAGGAGTGGCTCATTATGAAAATTGTCGCACTTGCGGGTTCTATTGTCGGCTCAAAGACAAGAACAGCTACACAAAAGTTAGTCGAGATGTTACAAGAAAAATACCCACAGCATGAAGTAACATTACTAGATCTTGCTGACTATCAGCTAGTTTTTAGTGATGGACGTAATTACTTTGAATATGAAGGCGATACAAAATATGTGACGGAAACCATTATGGCTGCAGATGCAATCGTTATTGGGACGCCAACATTCCAAGCATCTATACCAGCTACATTAAAAAACATCTTTGACCTTTTACCTGTCAATGCCTTCCGCGATAAAGTCGTCAGTGTTATTGTTACAGCAGGTACATCCAAGCATTATTTAATGGTGGAACAGCAACTAAAGCCGATCCTTGCTTATATGAAAGCGCACATCGTACCGACCTATGTATTTATAGAAGAAAAGGATTTTTTACGTAAAGAAATTGTCAATGATGATGTCCTTTTTCGTTTAGAACGGTTAGCAGAGGATACCGTGATGGTTACAGAGGCTTTTGCAGAAATTCGAGCCAAAAAAGATGCTGAATATGATTTTTAAAGATTAATAGAAGAAACGCTGTGAAGTAGTCTGACACAGCGTTTCTTTTTGTGTCAAGGCTAGCTATAAGTTCGTGACAATCATGATAAAAATAAAACCCAAATCACTTTGAGTTTTTAATAAAGGTGGTTAAGGGTAAATAGAGGATAGAACTGGTTCTTCTGTAACTAACAAAGCCGTATACTGTCCATATGGAGAAATGGATATAGAAACTTCTAGTAGTTCCCAACGTTTTAAAATTAAAGAGTATGTGTAGGAAACTTGAGATTTGAATATTGTTAGGGGCGATATAGAATCCCTACTAAAGTAATTAGATAGTGTAGTATACTTCAATGCAAATGATAGGAGAGATGGAAATGGAAAACGATTGGGATAAAGCTATAGGTTCTCTTTCTAAAATAAACGTTTATTCAAATCCAAATAACGAGCCTGTTACCATAAGTGGTGAAGCTGATGATTTGAAATGTATAGGTGTTGGGACAGATGCGGCTGTTTTTCAAGCTCTTTGCGCCCCAGCGTATGCATTTAAAGTATATGCCAAAGACAAAGTGCACAAAGTAAAAGTTGAAGCAAATGTGTATCAAATACTTGGAGATTCACCTTTCTTTTCAACATGCTTTGCTTCACATGACGAATACCTTGTTTTAAGTTACGAAGAAGGAAAAACGCTTTTTGATTGCATTCTACAAGGTATTCATATTCCAAAACAGGTTATAAATGAAGTGGAGGATGCAAGAGAATATGTTCGGAAGAAGGGCCTTAACCCTCGTGATATTCATTTGAAAAATATTTTGCTACAGAATGGAAGGGCAAAAATAATTGATGTCTCTGAGTACACACTACAGGGTAATGATCATCGATGGGAGCATTTAAAAAAAGGATATGAGCAATACTATCATTTAATTGATGGAAATTCTGTGCCGTTTTGGTTAGTAGAAACAATACGAAAGTGGTATAACCAACGTGGAAAGAATACTTCATACGAAGAGTTTACAAAAAATATTTTAAAGTTTCTATTAAAAAATAATTGAACTTACGGGAGCTACCTTTTACGAGATGCTTTAATAGAAATAAAGAAAACAGACAACAAAATTTCATTGACTGTTTTAAAAACTACTTATTCGCCTATAATAGTGGGTTTATCGAATGAGACAATATCAATAATATGGTCTAAACAAACAATCTGATAATGGAATAGCTCCTTGTAGGAATAGATATCGAGAGCTATAGTTCCTTTACTTATAAAATCTAAATAAGTTGATTTTGTAAAAAGACGTACTGAGTTACCCAAGAAATCATCTTCTTGATTGACAAAATGAAATGATTCGTCAAAAACAGTATAGGCTACATATGAATCGAATTCTATATGTATGACCGGTAATGTCTTATCAATTTCAATAGGATAGACATCATTTATAGTATATTCCTCAAAACTTATATCCTCGCTTTCGGCGCTGACGGAAGCTCTAGAAATAGAAACTCTCAAAGAGTTTGTCCCTGGCTCTACTATATTATCTAAAAACAAATAACCTTTCCATTGCATTAAATCTTCATAGTTCATACAAATCACCCTTCCATATTATCACTTGAGATTATGGTCATTTTATAGTTAGAATTTCAAAATGTCAATTTTGAGATTGGTTGAATTAGAATAAAAATTTATTGTTTATCAATAATAAATGATTGACTTAGAATATATTTTGGATTTATGATTGTTACAGCGAGTTGTAGAAAGCTGCCGTGTAGGAATTAAACATAAAAATATTTAGGAGAGAAGAAAAAGTTATGAAAAAATATATTTTTGCATTAATGCCAATCATATTAGGCGTACTTAGCTTTTTAATCTTTATGGTGAAAGGGAGTAATGTAGCACCTGATGGTACATTAGAAGAACCATTCTTTCTTATTCCAATAGGATTTTTATTGTTATTTATTGGATTTATATGTGTAGTAGGGGTGGCGTTAAAATCGATTATTAAAAAGACTCAATACGTTAAATAATAGATAAAACAACCAGGTCATACATAAGAGACTTGGTTGTTTTTAATATTTACTTAATAAAAAGCACTACATTTGTGTGGGAGTTTTGTTTACACGATCTATGGAGTAGACTGATGATTTGATTGAACAACATAAATAGCTATTTTAGTTGACTGCAAAATTGTACTTGAAGGTTTTGCATGATAAGTTTGTAACTACCTTTTTTCAAAGCAGTCATCTTCGTTTAATGGTTGTACATTAATTTCATAAGAAAAACTTATGTTGATTGAGCTGAAAGATTAATAGTATTTTATGATAATCATTTTGCTTAACGCTACAGTTTTCATGAAGTTTATGGAATTGTGGTATGATTATTTTTAGAGAGTAGGGGGTCAATAAACATGGTATTTTCTCTTTTTAAAAAAAAGAAGGAACCACAGCAGCTAAAAAATAGAGTGGAGTTTTGTATCACTAATTTAGCACTTGGTGCGGCAGATGCGTATGATGTATTAGTAGAACGAGAAGATATTGAGATAGAGGAATCTGGTTGTACATCCCATTGTGAAATCTGTGAGCAAGGTATTTTTGCGATAGTAAATGGGGAAGTTGTGACAGCAGATAACGCGGAGACATTGGTACAGGCTATTGATGAAGAATTAAAACAAAATCCACTTTTCTAATGAAAAAACAGCTTGCTGGAGCACAAGCTGTTTTTTGATGGAAATGTAATTACCAACCACGAACGTATTGTACGGGAGGCTGCACGTCTTCTCCTAGCTCTTTAGCTGCATGTAGTGCCCAGTAAGGGTCTCGTAATAAAACACGCGCTAAGAATATTAAATCTGCACGATTATTTTGGAGTATCTCTTCGGCTTGAATGGCTGTGGTAATAAGACCAACTGCACCAGTAGGAATATCAGCCCCATGCTTAATCGCTTCTGCATGTGGTACCTGATAGCCTGGAAAGACATTGATGGCTGCTGGTACAACGCCCCCTGTTGACACATCAACTAAATCAACACCTTGAGATTTCATCCAGCGGCTAAAAACAATAAAGTCATCCATTGTTGTACCATCTTCCGCATAATCTTCCGCAGAGACACGTACCAATAAAGGACCATCCCATACACTGCGAACAGCATCGATGACTTGACGTAGAATGCGATATCGATTTTCCTGTGAGCCCCCATATTGATCTTGACGTTTATTCGTAGCAGGTGATAAAAACTCGCTAATTAAATAGCCATGTGCGCCATGAATTTCTAGTACATCAAAGCCAGCCTTTGCGGCACGAATAGCTGCTTGTTTAAATGCCTCGATGACATAGTGAATGTCCTCTTCTGTCATTTCTGTTGGTGTTTTATAGTCTGAACTAAAGGCAATAGCTGATGGAGCAAAAATTTCGCCATCTACTGTTGCTTTGCGACCAGCATGTGCAAGCTGGATGCCTGTTTTAGCGCCGTACGCTTTCATCCCCTCAACTAATTGACTTAATCCTTCAATATGTGCATCATCCCAAATCCCTAAATCCTTATTTGAGATACGACCTTCTGGCACAACACCAGTAGCTTCTAAAATGATTAAGCCTACTTGACCAGCTGCACGTGTTGCATAATGGACGAAATGAAAGGGTGTTACCATGCCATCGTCTTGTGCTGAGTACATGCACATAGGTGCCATCACAACACGGTTTTTTAAGGTGATAGATTGCAATGTATAGGGTTCGAATAATTTACTCAAAATAAAGCCTCCTAATTCCTAGTGATACACTCTATTTTGCACATAATGCTACCCATTTGCAAGTGAACGAGATCGTGCCTCCGCTTCTTTAATGCAGGCTTCGATGGCTTCATTAAATTGATATTGCTCTAATGCCTGTATCCCTGCCTCCGTCGTGCCACCAGGACTCGTCACCTTTTTGCGTAAGACATCTGGTTCATCTAATGACTGCTTGAGCATCTCAGCTGTCCCCGCAAGTGTTTGAGTCATTAGCAAGCGCACCGTATCTTTCGATAAGCCTACCTTCGTCCCTACTCGTTCAAAAGCTTCCATTAAATAATAGATATAGGCAGGGCCGCTACCTGAAAGGGCTGTGACTGCATGTAACTGATCTTCATCGACTTCAATAACGGAGCCAACAGCCTCTAATAACTGGAGGAATAGGATACGCTGGTCTGCAGATACCTCGTTATTGAATGCAATGCCACTTGCTGACATGCCGATTGTAGCGGAAGTATTCGGCATCACCCTTGCTACTGGGCGACTCCCTAAAAATTCTGTAATTGTATCAATCGCAATGCCTGCTAAAATAGATAGTACAGCAGTGTGTACCGTAAGTTTAGGCTTTAAATCACACATAGCAGCAATAGCATCTTTCGGCTTCATCGCTAAGATAATCAGATCTGCCTGTTGAAAAATCGCAGGATCAAACACACAATGGACACCATATGTTTCATGTAGGAAATGTAAGCGTTCCTTGTCTGAGCGATTGGTGACGTAAATTTCTTGTGGTGTGAACACCTTTTGTTTAATCCAGCCTTGCATCAATGCTTCCGCCATTGAGCCTGCACCGATAAATAAAATTTTTTTCATGAACAAAACCTCCAGTTCAAAATAAAAAAGCGCTCTCGTCCTTATCTAGAAGGACGAAAACGCTCTCGTTTCCGCGGTACCACCTTTGTTTGCCAATTGTTGGCACAACTCTTAGCCCTCTTATCGCAAGGGAAACGGTTATGTTTGCATAACTGCTCAGAAGTAGGTTCGGTAATGGGAGCGGGTGATGTTACTCTCAGCAAATGTAACACTCTCTAACACCTTCACCAGATACGTACTCGTCTTCTTCAACGCACATAAATAATTAGATTATTCAAAATTATAGTGAGGAATAGGCAACCTGTCAACAGGAGGATGACGAAAACAGAAAAAACTTGTAAAATAGAATGAATCAGTATTCACAAGTGCGTGAAAAGGGGGAGACAACTTTGTCTATATACAAAATAGAAATACCAACACCCTATGCAGTAGGAGATGTCAATGCATTTATTGTAAAAGGCGATGCACTTAGCATTTTTGATGTTGGCCCAAAAACAATGGAAGCCTATGATGCTTTAAAATGGGGGATTCGAGCAGCAGGCTTTGACATGCAAGATATTGAACAGGTTGTGTTAACCCATCATCATCCAGATCATGCGGGATGGGTCGATGCTTTTCCATATGCAGAAATTTTAGGGCATGCCTATAATGACAAATGGCTTCGTCATGATGAAGACTTTTTACGCTATCATGAACAATTTTACAGTGAACGTTTATTGGAGCATGGGGTACCACAAGAATATATTGCAAAAAGTGTCCATGTTCGTCGTGAATTGGAGCTTGTAGGGGAACGACCATTAACGCAAATTTTGGAAGATGGAGATGAAGTTCCTGGGCATCCAGGATTAAAGGCAATCGAAACATTAGGTCACGCACAAAGTCACTTCATTTTTTGGGATGAAAAAACTCATCAAGTGATTGGTGGAGATTTATTGCTTGAAAAAATAACGCCCAATCCATTAATAGAGCCACCATTGGATCGTACTGTAGGACGTACAAAATCTTTACTACAATATAATGCATCCCTTGAAATTCTACGTCAATTACCTGTCAAAATGATGCATACAGGGCATGGAGCAGAGCTAGAGGATATTCCGTTGTTAATTGATAAACGATTAGAGCGACAGCACCAACAATCAATGAAAGTTTTTGAATTATTAGGCGATGATCAATTAACAGTTGTCCAAGTAACAAAACGCTTGTATCCGGCTATCTTCCAGCATCAGCTTGGTTTAACTTTATCTAAAACACTTGGTCATTTAGATTACCTAGAGGCCAATGAGTATATTACGTCAACAAAGACAGAAGCAGGTATCTATTTATTTCAAAGGAAGTAGGTTTATACATGAAACATCCTAACAAAACAATCTTTGTGACAGGAGCTACAAGTGGGGTTGGCTTAAAAATCACTGAATTACTAGTAGCTCAAGGGCATATTGTTTATGCCACAGGTCGCAATGCCGTTGCACTAAAGGTGCTAGAGCGTTTAGGTGCTCAAGTGATCCAAGCGGATTTAACCAATCTACATACACTTGATGATGTTTGTGCGCAGCTACCACCGATTGATGTAGCGATTCTTTCAGCAGGTGTAGGGAAGTTTGCTGTAGCCCCTGCTTTACAGGATGAGGATATTGCGCAAATGATCGAATTAAATGTTAGCGTACCCATTTATCTTGCCAAACGATTAGCCTCTAAGATGATAGAGCGCAAACAGGGCCATTTAATATTCATTGGTTCTCAGGCTGGGAAGGTGGCCACACCAAAAGCGAGTGTCTATGCTGCGACGAAACATGCTATTGTCGGTTTTACCAATGGATTGCGTATGGAATTGGCTCCGTACAATGTAAAAGTGACAGCCATCCATCCTGGTCCCATTGATACACCATTTTTAGATAAAGCCAATGATACAAGTGGCTACCGAGAATCCTTAGGGCGCTTTTTATTGTCAGCGGAGGAAGTAGCTCAAGAGACAGTGAAAACGATTGATCGTCCTGTTCGTGAGATTAATCTACCTAGAATTATGGGATTGTCGAGTAAATTGTATGCATTAGCCCCTGCGACCATTGAATGGCTAGGCAAATCATTTTTCCATAAGAAATAACAACATTTGAAACTGTAAACATGCTTCACGTGCATGTCTACGGTTTTTTCATATTTACATATAATTGTAGCTATAGTAGTAAAAAGGAAGAGTTGAAAAGGAGACATAGATGTATACAATTGGTCAAGTTGCAAAATTTTTAGGAGTTTCTAGAGATACCTTAAAATTTTATGAAGAAAAGGGATTAGTAAAGCCCCAGCAAAATAGTGAAAATGGGTATAGAACATACAATCATTTTGATATATACGATATCACAACAATCAATTTTTATAGAGAAATTGATTTTGAAATCAAAAAGATTCAGGAATTGAGAAAAGGCAAGAGTATAGAGGGCATCCAATCATTGTTAGTAGAAAAAGAACAAATAATGTTAGAGGAAATAGCTTATAAAAAGCTACAATTAAAAAAGCTCCAGCTTGTAAAAGAGGATTGTCAAAAAATTAGCCAATATCTAGGCACGTATACTATAAAGGAAATGAGACCATTAGAAATAATGGGCGTAATAGATCATTATACAGCCTATGATGAATATGATTCGTTAAAAGAAAATGCAGACAGTATAAAGAAAGCGGTAATTCTTACTTCTTTAAGAAGAGTTATTAGATTCGATGATAGCGGAATGCTCGAAAATAAATTTATGGTTGTCAGGAAAGTAGAAAATAGCGATCATCCAATTAAAGGTGAAGTTTTAGCGCATCCCAAATGTCTTTATACAGTTATTGAAGATGGGCGCTGGTCAACAGGTGGCAAAAATACAGACAATAAAGTAGAGGCTAGTATAAGAAAAGTAGCTAAGGAAAATGGCTATGAGCTTTTAGGGCTTGTTTATATCAACTTATTGCTTACCACTTATGAAGAAGGGCTTGAACGTATTTTTTTAGAAATGTATGTACCGATAAAATAAAGGCAAAATGGGTTTGACCTGTGAGCAACCCCTAGGTTTATGCTGAAGATATTCAGATGAAATGGGGGATCTACTTGCGTAGAAAAAAGAAATTAAAAAAACCAGTAGCAAGCTTTATTATTTTAACCAATATTATTTTTTGGCCACTTTTCTGTGTTGTAGGAGCCGTCAAGCTATTAGGCTATCCTACTTGGCTATTTGATACCGTACGCTGTCTATCGGCTTGGTCATCCACCTTTGCCTTTGCGTTACTATTTCCAAGAATCTATCCTGGGCAACGTTTTATACACTTTGTCAAACAAAAATTCAAAAACAAATTGTCACTTTCAGTAATTGTTTTAATCGTGATGATACAAACAGCTATCTTTATCATGATTTTGTTTCAAATCATGAATAATTATGAAGAAAACTCTATTTTTACGCTGTCTTCATGGGGCATGCTCAGTTTTTATTTTGTTAAAACGCTTTTGTCAGGACCACTGGGTGAGGAGTTAGGATGGAGGGGCTTTGCACTGCTGGAGCTGCAAAAGAAGTATTCGCCATTAATAGCTTCAATTATCATAGGCTTTTGGTGGGGAATGTGGCATTTACCGATATGGCTTACAACAGGGTTTATGGGAATGGATTTGATCAAATATAGCTTCTTCTTTATGTTAACGATTATAGCTACGACCATCATCATGACAGTATTTTATACGATCAATCAGAATTTAATCATTCCTATTATTATTCATCAGCTCTTTAATTTTTTTATCGGCTCCATTAATGGAAACCTAATTGATTTAATTATGTATAATGCTATTTTATATTCGGCGGCGGCCGTTCTACTGATTTTGATTAATCCTAATAAAGTCTTGTATAAGATACAATCAGCCGAGTAACTAGAAAGAATCCAGTTTGTATCATGGATTCTTTTTTTTCGTCTGTTGCTAAATTTATATAGTATACATTTATATATATAGTAAAAAAACGTTTTTTCGAGTGAATTGCCATGGATTTCTTGTCAACCTTATACAAGGAACGACTTACTTTTGACAATAAAAATAAAAGTCTATGAATTTATAAAAATACACTTGTATTTATTTTTATAACATGATACTATTCGTGTATAAACTTTTAAATGAATGTATAAACATACATATCGATAGAGCAATGGAGGCGCATTTTTAATGGCAAATAAAAAAGTAGTATTAGCTTATTCAGGTGGACTTGATACTTCGGTAGCAATTCCATGGTTAAAAGAACAAGGTTGGGACGTAATTGCAGTATGTCTTGACGTTGGCGAAGGGAAAGATCTTGAATTCGTAAAAAATAAAGCTCTTCAAGTAGGAGCGACTGAATCTTATATGGTAGATGCGAAAGACGAATTTGCTGAAGGGTATGCATTAATTTCTTTACAAGCACATACTTGGTATGAGCAAAAGTATCCATTAGTATCAGCACTTTCCCGTCCACTTATCTCGAAAAAACTAGTAGAGATTGCTAATCAAGTAGGCGCAGATGCTGTTGCGCATGGTTGCACAGGTAAAGGGAATGACCAAGTTCGTTTTGAAGTATCGATTAAAGCATTAAATCCAGATTTAGAGGTATTAGCACCAGTACGTGAGTGGGGCTGGAGCCGTGATGAGGAAATCGAATATGCAATGAAGCATAATGTACCGATTCCTGCAACATTGGATTCACCATTCTCAATCGACCAAAACCTATGGGGCCGTGCGAATGAAGCTGGCATTATGGAAGACCCATGGGTGTCACCACCAGAAGAAGCTTATGGCTTAACTGTTTCTGTTGAAAATGCACCGAATGAAGCAGAGTATGTGGAAATCGAGTTTGTAGCTGGTAAACCAGTAGCATTAAATGGAAAAGAAATGAAGCTTGCTGATTTAATTCAAGAATTAAATGCAGTAGCAGGTGCTCATGGTGTAGGACGTATCGATCACGTTGAAAATCGTTTAGTTGGTATTAAATCTCGTGAGGTTTATGAAATTCCAGGTGCAAAAGTGCTGTTAACAGCGCATAAAGAGCTTGAGGACTTAACGCTTGTAAAAGAATTAGCACACTTCAAGCCAGTAATCGAGAAAAAACTATCCGAATTAATTTACGACGGTCTATGGTTCTCACCATTACGTGATGCTCTGGAAGCATTCCTTGCGCAAACACAACAATATGTGAATGGTACAGTACGTGTGAAACTATTTAAAGGACATGCGATTGTAGAAGGACGTAAATCACCAAATTCATTATACAGTGAAAAGCTAGCAACATACTCGAAGGAAGATCAATTCAATCATGCTTCCGCTGTAGGCTTTATCGAGTTATGGGGTCTACCAACTGTAGTGAACTCATCTGTGAATAAAAAGTAATGTTGAACAAGCAAGGTGTGGTGAGGCATTTGTGCTTTTACTACACCTTTTGATAAGTAATCGAGGAAAAGGTGAGCTGACATGACAAAACTTTGGGGTGGACGTTTCCAAAAATCAGCAGAAGCATGGGTAGACGAATTTGGCGCATCCATTGGCTTTGACCAGCAACTTGTGCTAGAGGACCTTGAAGGTAGTGTTGCACATGTCACAATGCTTGGTGCTACAGGAATTTTACCAGCAGCTGATGTAGAGGCCATACTAGGTGGTCTTGCCCAATTAAAAGATAAGGCAATCGCAGGTGAGCTTGAATTTAGCGTTGCCAATGAAGATATACACTTAAATTTAGAAAAAATGTTAATTGATTTAATAGGTCCTGTCGGTGGCAAACTACATACAGGACGTAGCCGAAATGACCAAGTAGCAACGGATATGCATCTTTTCTTGAAAAAGCGTGTGCAGGAAGCAATTGATTTAATTGTGACGTTCCAACAAACACTATTAGACAAAGCACAAGAGCATATTGAAACGATTGCACCAGGTTATACGCATCTACAACGTGCACAGCCAATCTCCTTTGCACACCATTTAATGGCTTATTTTTGGATGCTAGAGCGTGATAAACAACGTTTTACAGAATCCATAAAACGTATTGATATTTTACCTTTAGGTGCTGGGGCAATGGCAGGGACAACTTTCCCGATTGACCGTTTAAAATCAGCAGAGTTATTAGGGTTTAGCGAGGTTTACGCAAACTCCATGGATGCTGTAAGTGATCGTGATTTTATCGTGGAATTTTTAAGTCATTCCTCCTTACTTATGGCGCATTTATCACGCTTTGCTGAGGAAATTATTATCTGGTCTACAGATGAATTTAAATTTATCGAACTGGATGATGCCTTCTCAACAGGTTCTTCGATTATGCCACAAAAGAAAAACCCAGATATGGCAGAGCTTATTCGTGGTAAAACAGGGCGTGTTTATGGGAATCTAATGGGCTTATTAACGGTGTTAAAAGGCACACCATTAACATATAACAAAGATATGCAGGAGGACAAAGAGGGGATGTTTGACACTGTTCATACGATTCTTGGTTCACTTAAAATCTTTGAAGGTATGGTTCGTACAATGACTGTCAACACGGAACGCTTACATCAGGCTGTTCACGCTGATTTTTCAAATGCAACGGAGCTAGCAGATTACCTTGCTACAAAGGGGATGCCATTCCGTGAGGCACATGAGGTGACTGGTAAGCTTGTCTTTACATGTATTCAAAAGGGCATTTATTTATTAGACTTGCCATTGGAAGAAATGCAGCAAGAAAGTACGTTAATTGAAGCGGATATTTATGATGTACTAGCGCCAGAAGCTGCTGTTCGCCGCCGCCATTCCTTAGGTGGTACTGGCTTTGAACAAGTAAAAATCCAAATTGAAAAAGCGAAAGCCTGTCTTGTAGCCATTTAATTTTTGCGTGCATGTCCTTGTGACTTTTTGCATAGATATTCATTAAAGCTGTCCTGTGAGGCACTATGAAAACCTTTATCCTTTTTCACTGAGCCAGAGGGTGACGTGAAGAAGAGAACCTTACATATGTGAAGGACAATCCCCAATTCTGGAGACGCGGAATTGGGGTTTTTGTATAAGTAAATGTAGGAGGGATGAAGAAATGAATGAACGTTTTACAAAGGGGCTCGAAACAATTAAACAATATGTGACAGAAGAAGAAGCAGCACGGATGATTGAATCCGATGCATTAGCCGATATAGCACCCGATTTACGCAAAATGATTATTGAATTTGCTTACGGTGATGTCTATGCACGGCCTGGGCTGGATGCAAAGAGTCGAGCACTCGTCGTGATAACAGCGGTAGTTACACAAGGTGCTGCACCACAAACCAAAACGCATATTCAGCGTGGATTACATGCAGGCTTGACACAGACAGAAGTGGTCGAGGTACTTTTACAATTAGCACCCTACATCGGTTTTCCAAGAGTGCAAAATGCTTTAACGATAGCCCAACAAGTCTTTGCAGAAAAAAGCTAAAGCATGTATAAAAAATAGAAGAAGGCTCATAATAAGAGAGGAACCACTTATTAATCTAATCTGATGGGGAGGATGCAGAATGAGTAGTAATAGTCAAACACCCAAAGACCAAGAATCTCAGGAAAGTCCGCCACAACTGTTGAAGGTTGAAGCTTCATAAATCTTAAGCCTAAAGGTGAAACAGAACATTCTGTTTTGCTATAGATTAAGAAGAAGTGTAAACCATATCAGTTAAAAATCAAATAGAAGCAATAAGTGTCCATGGATCCAGAATTATTCTGGGTCCTTTTTGTTTCTTATTTGGGGTCTAAAGTACTCAAGATCCGCTCTAAATGAAATTTAAAGCGCTCATAAGGAAGGAGAACCCGCTCTAAATGAAGTTCAAAGCACTACTAAGGGAAGGCTCCCGCTCTTATTGTGAAAAAACCCCTACTCAACACCATAAAAAATTCCTTCATTTGACATTAAAGAAAATCTGTATTACTCTATACATAACAGATTTCTGTTTGGTTACAAGCAATACAGATTGGAGGGTTATTATGCAAATACAATTAGATCCAAACAGTGAATTGCAGCTATATAAACAATTGGCCAATCAAATAATAGAATGCATTGCGCAAGGTGAGCTGAAAAATGGTGATACTTTACCGTCTGTACGTTCGATGGCTACAGATCTAGGCATCAATGTTAGCACGGTCAGTAAAAGTTATCATGAGCTTGAAGAGAAGGGCTTAATTGAATTGAAGCCGAAAGCAAAAGCGGTCATTATTGGTGGTCAAAAGAGAGCGCTGGAAGAAACGGAGGTTGAAAAAGTCGAAAATGCCTTGAAGCCTATCATGGCGGAGGCTTTTGCGCGTGGCCTCGAGAAAGAGCAAATGACAAGTTTGTTCCAGCGAATTTTAAAACAATGGAAGTAGGGGTAGTATGCTTATAATTGTAGGCATCTTTATCATTGTCGGAATTATGGAAATGATGACACCACATTTAACAAGAAAAACACTTGTTTTTGGTGTTTCCATACCCGAACCATATGTCAAACATCCACAATTAAAGCTGTGGAAGAAGCATTATAGCCAAATCATCGCAGGGATTGCTGGCTTATTCTTAGTAGGTCAAATCGCTCTCTATCTTTCACCTATACAAGAGGAGAAGGTATCTTTAATTTCCTTTATCCTTTTGTATGTCATGCTCCTTTTATCATCAGGTCTTTACATGAGTTATCATGCTAAAACGAAAAAATTAAAGGTGCAGGAGCAGTGGGAGGCACAAATAAAAACAGTATATGTGACAGATTTGTCTATCCGTCAGAAAGAGGAAACATTATCACCTATATTTTTTAGTGTACCCATTATCATCACACTTGCATTAATCGCTTTTACGTACATGAACTATGAGTCAATCCCTGAGGTTTTCGCAACACATTGGAATGGGGCAGGAGAGGTCGATGGTTGGACTCAAAAATCGCGGCTTTCAGTCATCAGTATGCCACTTATATTATTGGCAATACAAATTAGTTTTTTCATGATGAGTCAAGGCATGAAAAGTGCCAAAATTCAATTAAGTGCACAGGCCAAAGAAGCATCCATTCATCGGGAGTTAACTCAGCGTAAATACGGAAGCTGGTACCTGGCAGCCATTAATTTTAGTATGACAATTCTATTTGTTGTTTTACACTATACAACTGTTATTTTACAAGACCAAACGGCTCCCTACTTCTTCCTACTTTTTCTTGTCTTTAATGTCGTTACGTTGGGTGGTTTACTAGTGTTCATTTGGAAGCTCAGTAAAAGTAATGAACGTTTTGATGAGGTACATACAAATGAAACAGCTGCCACAGATGATCAATACTGGAAATGGGGTATTTTTTATTGCAATAAAAATGATCCATCCTTATTAGTGCCTAAAAAGTTCGGGATTGGTTGGACTGTAAATTTCGCGAACAAATGGTGTTACATCTTAATAGCGATTACGTTACTGCCAATTTTATTGGTGATTTTCATATAGAAAGGAAGATTAGATGAAAAAATGGTTATTGATTTGCTGTACAATTTTACTTTTAGCTGCCTGTGGGCAAAAAGAGGTCACTGCACAACATCAAGGATCAAAGGGGACAAATGCAATGAATGAACAGTTTATTGGAAAATGGGAAGGAACTATTGAAACGCCAAATGGACCATTACCGATTATTATCGATTTAAAGAAGGAAAGTGGTACATTATCCGTGCCAGCACAGGGCTTATCTAATTTTCCATTTCAAAGTGTGACGTATACAGGTGATAAAGTAAAAGTGTCCATAAATTTAAACGGCTCTGCTATTGCCATTAATGGCACAATCAAAAATGAACAAATAGAGGCTACATTTCAACAAAATGGTGGGAAATTTCCTTTAATACTAAAGGCTTATAAAGAGCAACCTGTTACCTATGACACATTAAAAATTCCCGTTCAAAACGGTAACTTAACGGTAGCTGTACAAAAGGCTTCTCCATCTCCATCACCAGTGGCACTGATAATAGCAGGATCGGGGCCAACTGATAAAGATGGTAATTCCGCTTTGGCTGGAAAAAATAATAGCTTGAAAATGTTGGCCGAAGGTTTAGCACAACAGGGCATTGCGACGGTGCGTTATGATAAGCGAGGACTTGGTGACAATCAAGCGCTCTTAACAAAGGAAGAGGATGGAACGTTTGACCAATACGTTGATGATGCTGTACAAATTATCCAAACATTGATGGCTGATAAAGCCTACACAAGTGTCCATGTGATTGGTCATAGCGAAGGCTCACTCATTGGTTTGCTCGCGGCTCAAAAGACAGGCGTAGCATCCTTTGTCTCCATTGCCGGTGCAGGTAGATCGTTAGATGAAGTGCTTTTAGAGCAATTAAAAGGTCAATTAGCACCAAAGCTTTTTAATGAATCCACGAATATTTTGACAGCTTTAAAGCAAGGGGAGCAAGTGAAAAATATTTCGCCAGAGCTACAGGCCCTTTTCCGTCCATCTGTACAGCCTTTCCTGATTTCCTTGCTAAAATATCAACCTGCTAATGAGCTTGCAAAAGTAAAAAGCCGTGTATTGCTAGTACAAGGAACAACGGATTTACAAGTGAAGGAAGCCGATGCTGAGGCATTGAAGAAAGGCAAACAAGACTCAAAATTACTTTATCTAGCGGGTATGAATCACGTATTGAAAAAGGCACCGGCAGATCGCGCCAAAAACTTAGCAACCTATGCAGACCCTTCGCTGCCACTGCATGAAGAATTACTACCAGCAATTGAGCAATTTATTAAAAATGAAAAGTAGGATGATTAACCTTGGGAGTACTTGTCTATTTAATAATCATGCTGCCGTTTCTCATCTTCGCCATTGTTCTATCGCAAGGTAAAGGATCTTTTCTACTTGAAGGCTTTCATACGATGGCACAGGAAGATAAAGAACAATATGATGAAAAGGCACTGGCAAGATTTATGGGAAAAATGATGTATGGCTACTGTTTTTGTGTCCTTTTATCGATACTAAACGAATTTTTCCATACACAATGGTTATTTCATGTAGGTCTTGTACTTTTTGTCGCCCTTACGATATTTTTATTGATCTATGCGAACACAGGTAATCGTTTCAAAAAATAGCATGTAAGAAAAAGTAGAACCATTTTATAATGGTTCTATTTTTTTGTAAGCGCTTTATGAAAATTCTTTAAAATCTAAATATTTGGAAAACCGTAATTTTAGTGTCACGAATATGCTCGTTCATGCGCTGTTTTTCTTCTTTTCTGTAAAAATAGAATTTTAAGAATAATTAGTATTATTATAGATGACATTAAAAAATTACTAAGTTAGGAGAATTCTTTGATATGTCGCAAATGTTAGCACTGACGATAGTACTTGCTATTCTTTACATCGGAGATATCGTAGCAACAAGAACGAAGGCGTGGATTCCATCTGTGTTCGTCTGTGCGGTATTATTTTTAATTGGCTATTGGACATTCTTCCCGAAAGATATTGTTAGTATTGCCGGGATTGGTCCAGTCGTTGCCACGATGTTAATGTATTTATTAATTACGAATATGGGTACACTTCTGTCCCTTAAGGAATTGAAAAACCAGTGGAAAGCCATCGTTATTTCTTTAGCTGGTATTGTAGGCATCATCGCCATATTATTTACAATTGGTGCCTTGCTATTTGATTTAAAAACGATGATTGTTGCAGTTCCACCATTAGTCGGTGGTGTTGTGGCAGCGCTAGTGATGTCAGAAGGCGCTTCTGCAGCTGGCTTAGAGGATTTAGCCGTCTTTGCCATTGTAATTTATGTTATTCAAGGTTTTGCAGGATATCCCATCACGTCCATTGTATTGAAGCGTGAAGCAAAACGTTTATTAAAAGAACATCAGCAAGGGAATATACAATCGGTAACACAGGTAGAGGAAGATGTTGAACAGGCATCTGAGCAACCAAAATTATTTAGTAAAATTCCTACCAAGTACAATACAGAATACTTTAAATTTTTCCGTTTAGCGCTTGTTGGATTATTAGCGTATGGTACATCTACAGCATTAGCACCTGTTGTGACAGTCAATGCGTTAGTGCTATGCCTAGTGTTTGGTGTCCTTGCATCGACATTTGGTTTTTTAGAAAGACAACCATTGCAAAAAGCAAATGGCTTCGGTTTTGCCATTATGGGGTTAATGCTCTTTATATTTGATGGCTTAAAACAGGCTTCCCCTGAAATGCTGATGCGTATTATTGTGCCATTAGTAGTGTCTATTGTCTTAGCAGTCATTGGTATGTATATTTTCTCTTTCATCGCAGGAAAAGTTTTAAAGGTCAGCCCGAATTTAGCGTTTGCTGTATCCTTAACAGCGCTCTATGGGTTCCCAGCAGATTATATTTTAACGAATGAAGTAGTGAAATCGTCCACAGCCGATCAAAAAGAACGAGAAATGCTGTTAAGTCATATGTTACCACCGATGCTTGTGGGAGGTTTCATTAGTGTAACGATAACATCTGTGATTTTAGCGGGTATTTTTGTCAATTGGCTATAAAGAAGGAGAGAGTCAGCATGAATAAAATGAAAGAAATTATTGCGGAATTAAATAGTGAGCTTGTGGCAATTCGTCAAAAATTGCACAGTGAGCCAGAGCTTTCTTGGGAAGAATATGAAACAACGAATTATGTAGCAGCATATTTAGAGAACCTTGGTATTCCGTTTAGACGAATAGAGCCAACAGGCATTATTGCGGAGTTAAAAGGGGGCAAGGAAGGAAAAACCGTTGCCTTACGTGCAGATATGGATGCATTATCAGTTTATGAAATACGAGAAGATATTCCGTATCGCTCTAAAACTGATGGTAAGATGCATGCCTGTGGTCATGATGCGCATACAGCCATGTTGCTGATTGCAGCTAAGACATTACATATGGTACAAGAAGAAATTGAGGGAACAGTTCGTTTTATTTTCCAGCCAGCGGAAGAAGTAGCTACAGGCGCAAAAGCGATGGTAGAGCAAGGAGCAATGAAAGGTGTAGATAACGTCTTTGGTATTCATATTTGGTCACAAATTGACACAGGGAAAATTCAGTGTAATAAAGGTCCTGCCTTTGCCTCTGCTGATATTTTCAAAGTGCGCTTTAAAGGGCAGGGCGGTCATGCCGCAGTCCCACATGATGCCATTGATGCCGTGATGATTGCTTCAACGTTTGCTTTGAATGTCCAAACAGTTGTGGCACGTACAGTCAATCCACTTCAACCTGCCGTTCTTACAATTGGAAAAATGGAGGTTGGCACACGCTTTAATGTAATTGCAGAAGATGCCATTTTAGAAGGGACTGTGCGTTGTTTTGATAAAGAGGTTCGTTCACATATCGAAACGCAAATTCGTCATTATGCTGACCAGATTGCCTCACTTTATGGTGGCACAGCAGAGGTCGTTTATGAATATGGTACACAAGCCGTCAACAATGATGTGGCGAGTGCCAGATTAGTCGAGCGCCTTGCAGCTGAACATTTTGGCGCGGATGCTTATCATATTGATGATCCGACAATGGGTGGAGAAGACTTTAGCTTTTACTTAGATGAAGTACCTGGCTGTTTTGCTCTAGTAGGCTCAGGCAATACAGAAAAGGATACACGCTGGGCACATCATAACGGCCATTTTAATATCGATGAAGATGGTTTGCGCGTTGGAGCCGAATTATATGTACAATATGCGTTAACTTGGTTAAGCGAAAACTAATAAAGTGAAGTAACTAAGCTTCTTATGAAATTAGTATAAATTCACCTTAGCTGGTCATAATAAAGAAGATTTCACTTATGAAATCTATAATGATGAGGAGGATGAAAAATGAGTAGGTTCGAACAACTAGACCCCAAATCTCAAAAAATCCACCGCAACTGGTCAAGGATTAAGCGATCAAAATCGCAAGTAAATGGTGAAACGGAGATTACTCTCCATAACCGTCTCTTGCGAAGTGAAGCAAAGGCCCGTCAGTTTTAATCATGCTAGAAAAGTAAGTGTCATCAAGCCCAGAAAAAATTCTGGGTTTTTCTTTATGTGTAAAATGAGAAAGATGTATAATATAAGTAATTTCTAACAGAAAAGGAGAGGAATGCTATGATTACTACGCCTATTCCAATTTATCTACAGCCATTTGCAGAAAACGTGCAATTTATAGATGGAGTTGAATCACAGTTTCAGCTCCAATCTAGCGCAGGCAATGAACAATTTGAAATTTGGTATCACGGTGATTTGCTAATGATTGAAGGAGAGGAAATGATGCCTTTTATTACAGGCTCAACCGCTAGAATCGTTGCCAAAGATCCTTTAACAGCGGAGGAAATTTTGCTCTTTGATGCCACGCTACATGGTTATAATGCGCTATTTTGTGAGGCGTATACCGAGGCACATCATGACAACCGTCCACTGGAGAAATATATTCTGCCTGTAACAGAAGTGGTATTATCATTTTTCTATAATATCGACTATGACGAAGAAATAGACGACTATGAGGTAGATGAACAAGAAAATGTACGGCTCATAAATGGAGAAACCGCTAACTGGGAAACGATTAAAAGAAATGGCTATGATGCATTTGCTTTTTATTTCAAAAAAGAAGATGGAACACTTTTAGCATTTGCTGAAGAAGAACTAGCCTAAAAGGAAGGGATTTTCGCGAAATGCAACTCATACAATTTACACAAGATTTAGCAAATCTAATTCATCAATACCAATCCATCGATACATTTTATAGAAAAATCACGAAAACGGAAGTACCTACGACGATCGGTTTCATCTATATTGAGCCAGGCGGTGTGGTTGGTTTGCATGAAGCCCCCATTCCACAGCTATTTATCGTTATTAATGGAGAGGGATGGATTAGTGGTGAAGATGCTGAAAAAATCACGATAAAAACAGGACAGGGAGTACTATGGCATCAAGGTCAGGCACATGAATCTGGTAGTATAACGGGCTTAACAGCACTTGTTATCCAAGCGGAGCAGATAAATCTTACATAAATAAAAGTGTAACGGTAGTTGCAAGAACCGTTACACTTTTTCATATTGTTTAACCAATTTAACTGTTTTAAGTAGATGGCCATCAAATTGTTCATCAAATTTTTCTATTGCTACAAATCCCTTTGCTTGATAAAAATGCATACCAAGTTTATTTTCTTTCTCTACACAAACAAATAAAGACGATAGATTTGGGAGCATGCGTAGTCCTTCCTGTAAAAGTGCAGTACCCACGCCCTTACCATGCATATCAGGATGTAAATAAATCGCATGTAGCTCCGCCTCACCTTGTGTTACATTTGAAAAATTAGCAAAGCCTACTAGCCATTCATCAAAAATTGCAACGAGAAACGGACTATTGATGAGACGTTCGATTAATCGTTCTCGACTATAAGCTAGTTGTAAAAAACGATCTTGAATGTCACGTGGAATGATTCCTTCGTATGTATGATGCCAGCTTATTCTAGCAATTTCTTGTACAAAAGTAATGTCATTTTCTTGCATCTGTCGTATAATAAGTGTCAACACTTTTCACCTTCTATTCCAATTTTTCTCTTTATTGTAACATTCAATCATTCAAAGGGGGTCACTTTCATGCAAGTAATTGAAAAAGCTTTTGGCTATATCACGAGAACGCATGAGGATCAATTACAGGTACTCGTATTTGAACAGAATTCAGTTGGGGCAGGTATCCAGGTGCCCAAAGGTACGGTTGAGGAAGGGGAAACACCTTTAGATGCTGTGAAACGTGAAATGCTAGAAGAAACAGGTCTAACCACACTTGTCGTTCAAGCGCTAATAGCACAGGATTATTTTAATCATCCATCAGGTGTTTTACAGAAACGGTATTTTTATCATTTAACATCCGATGAAACACGGGATGCATGGCAACATCATCCAACAGGCTTAAACGAAGGGGATTTAATCTTTTCATTCTATTGGATTTCAGCTGAGCAAGATGCCCTGCTAGCAAAGGGGCATGGCGATTATTTATACCGATTGTTAGCAAACGTGAGAAATTGAACCTATTATAATAAAACCGCGTCAATTGGACGCGGTTTTTATGTTGATTCAATTAAGCCTTGGCAGCAATCTCTAGGGCTTGTGCAAAATCAGCAATTAAATCATCAACATGCTCAAGTCCTACAGAAAAACGTAGAAGACCATCTGTGATGCCTCGTTTAGCACGCTCTTCAGGCTCCATAGCCGCATGACTCATTTTTGCAGGGTAAGAAAGGATAGATTCTACTCCTCCAAGAGAGACCGCAAATACTGGAATTGTCATCGCCTCAACCAATGCCTTTGCAGCTGCATAGCTTGGTAGTCGGAAGGATAAAACGGCCCCAGGACTTGTGCTTTGACGTTGATGAATAGCGTAGCCTGGGTGTGAAGCAAGCCCTGGATAGTAGACCTGCTCAACTAGTGGATTGCTAGCCAAATACACAGCAATTTTTTGTGCAGATTCAGCAGAACGACTAAAACGTACATCTGTTGTTTTGATGTTTTGTAGTAGTGTGAATGAATCCTGTACACCTAAAATATTACCGAATGAATTTTGGATAAAGTAGAGATCCTGACCTAGCTTTTCATCGGCAGTAACCGTTAAGCCAGCAATAATATCAGAATGTCCAGATAAAAACTTCGTTGCACTATGAATGACGACATCTACACCAAGTTCTAGTGGGCGTTGGTGTAACGGTGTCATAAAAGTATTATCCAAGAATGTAAGGCAGTGGTGTTGCTTGGCAAGCGCCACTACACCACGAATATCTGTAATGCCTAACGTTGGATTTGATGGTGTTTCCATATAAAGTAGTTTTGTAGCTGGCGTGATTGCTGCTTCTACAGCTGCTAAATCCGTAAAATCTACAAATGTATGGGAAATCCCAAAGCGCGGCAACACCTTTGTTACAAAACGATAGGTTCCACCATAAACATCCTCAGTCATGACGATATGATCTCCCTGCGATAACAGCATTAATGCTGCTGATACGGCAGCGATACCAGATGAAAATGCATGGGCACGAACGCCTCCCTCAAGCTCTGCTACAGCTTTTTCTAACGCATCTCTTGTAGGGTTGCCTGAACGAGCATAATCATATTCTCCAAATTCATCTATACTTTCTTGATGGAAAGTAGACGACAGATACATCGGGACGTTAACAGCCCCTTTTTTATTACTATAGCCATCACGAACACCTGCGTGAATGAGGCTTGTTTCAATACGTTGCTTCATCAATTACGCCTCTTTTCTAAGGATATCAAACACTTGTCGTAAGTCTGCAATTAAATCTTCTGCTTCCTCAATGCCAACAGAGAAGCGTAATAAACGATCACAAACGCCACGCTCCACACGCTCTTCATAAGGCATATCTGCATGTGTTTGTGTAGCAGGATACGTAATAAAGCTTTCGACACCGCCAAGACTTTCAGCAAAAGTAATTAACTTTAAGTTACGAAGGAATGGGTCAATCCACTCAGGCTTTTGCAAGCGGAATGACAGCATGCCACCTTTTCCAGTGTAAAGGACATCTGTCACTAACTCTTCTTCCTCTAAGTAAGCAGCAATCGCCTTCGCATTGGCATCATGTTGCTTTAAGCGTAGATGCATTGTTTTTAGACCACGAATAAGTAACCATGAATCCATAGCTCCTAGCACCATGCCACTACCATTATGAATAAAGCCAATGCGTTCGGCTAATTCTGTGCCTTTAGCAACCACTAGCCCAGCTAAAACATCATTATGACCACCAATATACTTCGTTGCAGAATGAAGCACAATATCTGCGCCTAATTCAATAGGGCGTTGGAAGTATGGCGTATAAAATGTATTATCCACAATTAGCCATGCCCCATGCTTATGTGCTAACTCCGCATACACTTGTAAATCAAACTCCTGCATAAGTGGATTTGTAGGTGTTTCAATAAATATTGCACGTGTATTTTCATTCATTAATGCTTCCACCTGTTCAACCGATTCAAATTTTGAATAAACAGGCTTAATATTATAAGTATCTTGGAAGAAATTAAAAAGTCTATATGTACCACCATATAAATCATCTGGCACGACTAATTCATCGCCTGGTTTAAATAGGGATAACACCAATTGAATGGCAGCCATCCCGGAGCTACAGGCAAAGCCCATATCGCCACCCTCTAAATCAGCAATTCCTGCTTCTAAAAGAGTACGTGTTGGATTTTTTGTACGTGTATAGTCAAAACCAGTAGATTCACCAATCCCAGTATGTTTATAAGCAGTCGATAAATGAATGGGTGGGCTCACAGCTCCTGTTGCTGGGTCACTTAAATTACCAAGTTGTACAAGCTTTGTTTCAATACTTCTGTTTAATGTCATGACGTCACTCTTTTCTTCAATATTATTAAAAGCAACAACTTTTGCTTTCAATTTAATAGTATTCTCAATAATTGTTACCAATTTAACATGGATACTAAAGAAGAACAAGGTGATTTCTGAAAATTAGCTAGATTATTTATAGTTAATCACCTAGGAATAGTAGGAGATTCCAGAATAAAGATAGGGCTAAAGAGAGGATAGTTTCAAGTTACGGATACAAGATTTAAAGTAGCGGTTAGAACGTGAAAAGTAGCGGATACAACGTAAAAAATGAGGGATAGAGCGGACAAAGTGGGGGATAGGTTCTGAAGTAGCGGATAGAACGTGAAAAGTAGCGGATACAACGTGAAAAATGGTGGATAGAGCAGTCAAAGTGAGGGATAGGTTTGAAGTAGCGGTTAGAAACAAGTAAAGGAGACAAAATAAAAACATCTGCCTCCTTTGAGAGACAGATGCTTTAACAACATGTTAGGCTTGTTCTTTTTTTAGCAAGTCGCGAATTTCTTTGAGAAGCTCTTCTTTGGCATCGAGTTCAGGTGCCGGTTCTTCCACGACTGCTTCTTCTTTTTTACGTGTGAGCTTTGTCATAATTCGTAAGGCCATAAAAATGGCAAATGCTATGATTAAAAAATCAATGATGGATTGTAGAAATACACCAAAATTGATTTGGGCTTCACCTGAGCCAAAAACAAAACTCTTTGTTAAATCAATACCACCTGTTAAAACACCGACTAATGGCATGATGATATTTTCAACTAAGGAGGTAACAATTTTACCGAAAGCACCACCAATGACTACTGCTACTGCTAGATCGACAATATTGCCTTTCATCGCAAATTCTTTAAAGTCTTTCCACAAAATAAATTCCTCCCTATTATTATCCAATAAACGAATCAATCTGTATTTTACTATATTTTTAGCAAACCTTTCAACTGCTTTCATGGTGGAAATGATGTACTTTCATAGATGTGGAAGACTTCATTCTTTCAAAATGAAAAGATATACTGCACATTACGGAAAATTTGGTAATATAGAAAAAGAATACTAGATTAGGTGTGACGTATGGCAAAGAAAAAGAATAACAAACCTCTGTTATCACCCGCGACAAAATTGGGTATGATAGCATTATTGATTCCAATTGCAATTACCGTGTATGTTCTCACATTTTTTGCTTGGAAGGAGCTTCAAACATTACCGATATTCGAAAAGCTTGTCCAGCAAAAGGCAATTGAGGAGATTCAACAGCATTTCGATATGAAAATTCCTGAGCAATACATTCCCGTTTATGTAGCTGCAGAAGAAAAATATGGTGTACCCTGGACATTACTTGCTGCGCATCATCGTATTGAAACACGGTTTTCTACGGTAAAATCAATGGTATCATCTGCTGGGGCAGAGGGGCATATGCAATTCATGCCCTGTACATTCGTTGGCTGGCAGCATCCCACATGCTCAGGTTTGGGAAAAGGAAGCATCACAAAAACTGAATTGATGAGTCCTGAGACAATTGCTAAATATGGAGGATATGGCGTTGACGCAAATGGGGATGGAATAGCTGATCCCTATGATATTGAGGATGCAGTATTTAGTGCTGCGAATTACTTATCCAAATACGGTGCTGCGACAGGGAATATTAAGAAAGCTGTTTATCAATACAACCATAGCGAGAAATATGTTGAGGATGTGTTATATTACTACCAGTTGTATGATGATTTTCACGATGAGCTCCAAGCAGCTGTTCTCTTACATGAAAAAAAATAAAGAGCCATCACATTGGATGGCTCTTCATTACATATTTAAGTTGCTTTACGCATACCTTTTAAAATAAGGCTGACGATAAAGATCAACACGATGGCACCGATTAGTGCTGGGAACACGTAGAAATCACTTACTCTCCAGCCCCAGTTCCCTAAAACCATACTACCAATCCAAGAACCGACAATCCCTGCAATAATATTCCCGATGATGCCGCCTGGTACATCTTTACCTAAAATGACGCCAGCTAGCCATCCAAGAATTCCTCCAATAATTAAATACCAAATGAAACTAATCATTACTTTCATCTCCTTAAATTTAAGATATAATGGCGATTACTTAGTTATACCCTGAATGGAGTAGATTAAACACTGTGATTTTGTTTAGTAATTATTACATGTTGTAAATAAGGCTGTAGACAAGTGAATGCAGCTCCTTTGCTGTGCTCACTTTATAGCTAATCCAACTGCATAAACTACCGTGAAAATGTCCACATTAACTACAATTACTTCTATAGTATGTTCATGTATTCAATTCGTACCAGAAATGCATGCAACGCCCAATCGCCAGTAACAATAAAAAACAGCCATTTAACTAAATTATTTACTACAATAACCTTTTCATTCGTGAAAAAATACATTATTTTTTATTGAAACAGAATGTCAATTCTATGTGCGATTCCTTATTTCTTTGGGAGAGTTTTTTGTGTAGAAAAAGAAAAATGGGTAAATTTCCACTTTTTAATAGTTTGAAAATTCTGTATAAAGGGATTATAATGTAGAAAAGGAGCGTGGTCATATGAATATGGCTGTTATGAAACGTTTAAATCGTCAAGGCTTTTTAATTGCTGGTTTGCATTTATTAGTAATGCTAAATCTTGCAGCTGATTTCTTATACGCATCGTAACCAATTTAATAGAAAGGTGAATGAAATGTTTATCTCATATTAAAACAACCGTGTAGTCTTATTGTAAAACAGGCTCACGGTTGTTTTATTTTGCTTAATTAACTGAAAAAAGGAATTATTCTGCTAAATGTCAAATACATAGTTTATACAAGGGAGTGATGAAATGACGTCAAGATTGGATCAAGCATTTTGTGATTTGGAAAGACCATTTGCATGGGTAGATTTAGATGCACTAGATAAAAATATACAAATGGTTCAAGATGCTTGTGGGGGAAAACAAATTCGTATTGCAACAAAATCGATTCGTTCTATTGAGGTCCTTCGTTATATACAGAAAAAACTTGTGAATGTTGTGGGGTTTATGACATTTACTGCAGCAGAGACCCTTTTTTTATTAGAGCAGCAGTTTGATGACTTATTGCTTGGCTATCCAGTAATGGAGGAAGCAACGATTCGTCGATTGTTGCATTTTGTAAAGAAAGGAAAAATCGTCACCTTTATGGTAGACAGACCAGAACATATCCAACTATTGGAGAAATTAGGACAAGAGATTGGCGTACGTGTACAGGTTTGCATTGATCTTAATGTTTCTAATGATTTTAAAGTATTGTATTTTGGAACAAAACGTTCGTCATTGTCTTCTCTTGAAACGTTGACACCTTTTTTACAAACCATTCAAAACACTCCTGTAATTGAAGTGGTAGGAGCGATGGGCTATGAGGCTCAAATAGCAGGGGTTGGCAATCGTCCTGCAAATGCTTTAAAAGGTAGAGTCATAGAAGCCATGCAAGTACAAGCCAAAAAGCAAGTAACGCAGTTTCGTCGATTAGCGATCGCCCATATCAAGGCTTATATTCCAAATCTACGCTTTGTTAATGGTGGAGGATCAGGAAGTATGACGTACACCAATCAACAGAAGGAAGTAACGGAAATTACAGTTGGCTCGGCTTTTTATGCACCAGCATTGTTCGATCAATTTACACATTTACAGCTAGAAAAGGCTGCTGGATTTGCCTTACGTGTAACAAGAATGCCTGAAAAAAATATCGTTGTTTGTCATGGGGGAGGCTATACGGCTTCTGGAGCCATTGGGATGGATCGTTTGCCTGTATTCTATGACCCTACCACTTTTGCATATTTTAGCCTAGAAGGCGCAGGGGAAGTGCAAACACCTATTAAGGTCAAAGGGAAGAGTATCAATATTGGCGATACCATTTATTTTCGACATGCGAAGGCTGGAGAGCTTTGTGAGCGTTTTCAGGTCCTGCATGCTATTCGCGGGGACAAGTATGCAGGACATTACACAACATATAGGGGGGATGGACAATGTTTTCTATAGAAAAATGGCGAAATGGTGAAAAGTGGACAAACTGGGCTGGGAATGTTATTTCCTATCCGAGTGAAATGTATTTACCACACTCTATTGATGAAGTTTCAGCAATTGTGAAGCATGCGTGTCAATCAGGAAAGACAATCCGTGTCACAGGCGCTGCTCATTCTTTTAGCGCTGTGGCTATGCCTGAGCATATAGCAATTTCCTTACATAATCTGCGTGGATTAATCGCTGTGAATGAGGAAAGGCAGGAGGCAACATTATGGGCGGGGACCTACCTATATGAAATTGGACCAATGCTAGCGAAACACGGTTTTGCGTTAATCAATATGGGCGATATACAGGAGCAAACCATTGCAGGGGCAGTGTCAACTGGCACACATGGCACAGGGGTTACACTTGGTTCTCTATCGTCAGCTGTCCAGGCATGGGGATTTGTAGACGGTACTGGTACTTATCAGGAACATAGGAGAGGTATGGATGATTTATCTGAAGCGCTGCATGTATCTCTTGGGATGCTAGGTGTTCTGGTCAAAGTAACGATTAAGGTCATACCACTATATGGTTTGCATTATGTGGGGGCAAGAGAAACATTGACAAATGGTCTCTCGTTATTTGCGCAGGATATTCGTCAACATCGTCATGTGGAGTGGTTTTATTTCCCTGGTAGTGAAACAATTCAAGTAAAACGGATGAATGCGGTCGCGCCTGTTTTTCAAAGTGAATGGAATAAAAAAATAGAAACGTTAAAGCTACAAATAGTAGAAAACGGGGCTTTCTTTGCGATGTCAGAGCTTTGTAAGTGGAAACCAGGTTTAAGTGGTGCCATGAGCAAGATAGCGGCTGCCAATGTGGTAGAAAGTGAAAAAGTAGGGATAAGCTATGAAATTTATCCCTCACCTCGTAGCGTGAAGTTTCAAGAGAGTGAATATGCCATCCCTTTATCACAGTTTGAAGCTTGTTTGGAGGAAATCCATGCAACCTTTAAAAAAGGGACTTTTAATGTTCATTTTCCTTTAGAATGTCGAACAACTGCAGGCGAAGCAGGTTTTTTAAGTCCAACACAAGGGCGTGAGTCGGCTTTTATAGCCTTTCATATGTATAAGGGAATGGCAGAAGAGCCTTACTTTAAATGGGTGCATACATTGATGCAAAAATATGAAGGTCGTCCTCACTGGGGAAAACAACATCATTTAACAGCGCAAACGGTCTATGCGTTGTATCCAGAGATTGAAAAGTTTTTAAGCATTCGACACCAATATGATCCTGAGCAAATATTTTTTACAGGATACTTAAAAAAGTTGTTTCTATTGTAAGCGTTATCTCTAGGATTGGATAACTTAGCTTATTCAAATATATGGAAATTTTTTATTTATCCATTTTTGTTTATTATTAAAAAATTAAAATTTGAACGAAATGTCAAAATTTTTATCAAAGCGAGATAAAACTGATGCTTAATCAGCATGTAAACGATTTCAATTTCGACAGATTTTTTGAATTGTTTAAACAATTCAAAAAATAGTGTTGACGAGACCTTTTTTTCGTACTATGATAACAACAATTTAACACGTTCGTTACAGCAGTAGTCGTCTAAGAGGCTATTACTCTATAAACAAAAATTAAAAAGACAGAACATTTTGTCTATAGCAACGAACATAGTATGGATAGCAATGAGGGGCGTTTAAAATGAGAAGTGACATGATTAAAGTAGGCGTAGATCGAGCGCCACATCGAAGTCTTTTATATGCAACAGGCAAAGTAAAAGCAAAAGATCTAGGCAAACCATTTATTGGGGTTTGTAACTCTTATATCGACATAATACCAGGTCACGTTCATTTACGTACGTTCGCTGATGTAGTGAAAGAAGCTATTATTGAAGCGGGTGGTATTCCATTCGAATTTAATACAATTGGTGTCGATGATGGTATTGCAATGGGGCATATTGGTATGCGTTATTCCTTACCAAGTCGTGAAATTATAGCAGACTCTGCTGAAACAGTTATTAATGCACATTGGTTTGATGGCGTATTTTATATTCCAAACTGTGACAAAATTACACCAGGAATGCTTATGGCAGCAGTTCGTACGAATGTACCATCTATCTTTGTTTCAGGTGGTCCAATGGAGGCAGGAACTTCTGCAGCAGGGAAACAGCTTTCCTTAACATCTGTGTTTGAAGGTGTAGGAGCACACAAATCAGGAAAAATGTCTGCGGAAGAGCTGTTGGATATTGAGAATAATGCTTGTCCGACGTGTGGCTCATGCTCAGGCATGTTTACAGCAAATTCCATGAACTGCTTAATGGAAATGCTTGGTGTTGCTTTACCTGGAAATGGTACAATCGTTGCCACTTCTGAAGAGCGTCACAAGCTGATTAAAGAAGCAGCTAAGCAATTAATTCGCATGGTCAAGGAAGACGTTAAACCTCGCGATATTATTACAAAAGAGGCAATTGATGATGCTTTTGCTCTTGATATGGCAATGGGGGGCTCCACAAATACAGTTCTTCATACATTAGCAATTGCCAATGAAGCCGAAATAGATTACAACATTGAAGATATTAATAAAGTAGCGGAAAGAGTGCCTTATTTAGCAAAAATCATGCCTGCTTCAGATATTTCAATGGATGATATTAATAAAGCGGGTGGAGTAAGTGCCATTATTAATGAATTAACATCTATTCCAGGTGCTATTCATCCAGACCGTCCAACCGTAGCAGGCGTTACAATGGGTGAGCTTGTCAAAGATTATCACATCACGAATGATCAAGTCATTCGAACAAAAGACAACCCATATAGTGCTGTAGGTGGATTATCAGTTTTATTCGGTAACATCGCACCAGATGGCTCTGTTATTAAAGTAGGGGCCGTTGATCCTTCTATCAAAGTATTCAAGGGCGAGGCAATTGTCTTTGATTCACAAGAAGCAGCACAAGAAAACATTGATAATGGAACGGTGAAAGAGGGCCATGTAGTCGTCATTCGCTATGAAGGACCTAAGGGTGGTCCAGGGATGCCAGAAATGCTTGCACCAACATCTGCCATTCAAGGTCGAGGCCTTGGTACAAAGGTTGCATTAATTACAGATGGTCGTTTCTCAGGTGCATCTCGTGGTATTTCAATTGGCCATATTTCACCCGAAGCTGCTGAAGGCGGTCCAATCGCTTTAGTAGAAAACGGAGATATTATCGAAATTGATCTACCAAATCGTACGATTAATTTACAAGTTTCAGATGAAGTTTTAGCTGAACGTCGTGCAAAATTACCAGTCTTTGAGCCAAAAATCAAACGTGGTTGGTTAGCAAGATATTCAAAATTAGTGACGAGCGCTTCCACTGGAGGCGTAATGAAAATTTAACAACTAGATAAATAAAAACGTTGATGAGGTTAAAGGTTCTAGAGCCTTGTATCTACCAGAGAGCCGGTCGTGCTGGAAGCCGGCGATACAACTAGATCCGACATCCCCTCGGAGTGAGCTATTAAACGTGTTTACACCATTAGATAGCTTCGGGCATAGTCGAAAGTGCTCGTTATTAATGAATAAATGTTTTATGACACCCTATTGGATGCGGTATATTCCGCATGGGTGCACATAAATGCTGTCATTTATTCGCGAGGTAGCAATTATTTGCTATAAAAAAGGGTGGTACCATGGAAAGTCTTTTTCATCCCTACGTAAGGTAGTTCTTTGCGTGTGGAGAAAAAGGCTTTTTATTATTTTCACGATGCAATTGAACAGCCTCTCAACGAAAAGGACGAGAGGAATAGTCAATCCAGCTATTGACACTTCACTAATCTACAACACTGATGTGTGAGTTTGAAAGAAATGAAGGAGGCATAATTTGATGAGTGCGAATGTTTCAATCAATGAACAAGAACAATTAGCTACAACAGCAACAGCTGAACAAACCTATCAAGCGAAGGACGGTGCAGATGTATTAGTGCAGGCATTGCACGATCAAGGGGTTGAAATTGTCTTTGGCTATCCAGGAGGAGCCGTATTACAAATTTATGATGCGATGTATAAAAACCCAATTCGCCATATTTTAACAAGACATGAACAGGGTGCTATTCATGCGGCGGAAGGCTATGCTCGTGTTTCAGGTAAAACGGGCGTTGTTATTGCCACAAGTGGACCTGGTGCAACAAACCTTGTAACAGGTATTGCGGATGCCATGATCGACTCTATTCCATTGGTTGTTTTTACAGGACAGGTTGCGACATCTGTGATCGGAACAGATGCTTTCCAAGAAGCCGATATTATGGGGATTACAACACCGATTACAAAGCACAACTATCAGGTGCAGGATGTCAATGATATTCCCCGCATTGTGAAGGAAGCTTTCCATATCGCTAGCACAGGTCGTAAGGGACCAGTTGTCGTGGATTTCCCAAAAAACGTTTCCCAAATGTTGTTTGATGTAGAGAATCCACCGCAAGCACCTGATGAAATTTATTTACCAGGCTATCAGCCAACATATAAACCAAATTATTTACAAGTCCAAAAGGCGATTCAAGCCATTTCATTGGCAAAAAACCCAATCATCTTAGCGGGTGCAGGTGTTCTTTTTGCGGATGCACGTGAGGAATTAACGACTTTCGCAGAAAAATATCGTATTCCAGTAACGAACACATTGCTAGGATTGGGCTCCATCCATGGTGAACATGACTTATTCCTTGGGATGGCTGGGATGCATGGTACAGCTACAGCAAATACAGCGATCACAAAATCGGATTTATTACTCAATATTGGGGCAAGATTTGATGATCGTCTAACAGGTAATCTAGCTACATTTGCACCAAATGCAACGATTATCCATATCGATATTGATCCTGCTGAAATTGGCAAAAATGTACCGACAGATATTCCAATTGTTGCTGATGCCAAGGAGGCTTTAAAAGCACTATTGAAAAAGGATTTCCAAGGTCCTGATACAGCCGATTGGTTAGCTTATTTAAGGAATCATGCGATGGAATATCCATTATGGTATTGCAAGGATACAAATACGCAAGAAATCCTACCACAAGAGGCATTGCAATTAGTGCACAAGGTAACTGAAGGTAATGCCATTGTGACGACAGATGTTGGGCAGCATCAAATGTGGGCAGCGCAATATTATCATTTAAATAATGATCATTCATGGGTAACGTCTGGTGGACTTGGTACGATGGGCTTCGGCTTCCCGGCCGCAATTGGCGCCCAATTTGCGAAGCCAGACAAAAAAGTTATTTCGATTGTAGGAGATGCAGGATTCCAAATGACGGCACAGGAGCTATCCATCCTACAGGAATTTAACTTACCAGTAAAAATAGTGATTTTGAATAATAGCTGTCTTGGCATGGTACGTCAATGGCAACAAACATTCTATGAAGAGCGCTATTCATCATCACTTATGCCGATCCAACCAGATTTTGTTAAGTTAGCTGATGCTTATAACATTAAAGGTTATCGTATTAACACAATCGATGAAGCAGAGTCTATTTTCCGTGAGGCACTGCTATCTGATGAGCCAGTATTAATTGACTGTCGAGTGAAACAGCTTGAATGTGTTTACCCAATGGTAGCACCTGGCACAGGCTTACATGAAATGATTGGGGTGAAAAAAAATTGAAGCGAGTAATTACCGTAACTGTGATTAACCAAAGTGGTGTATTAAACCGTTTGACAGGTTTATTGATGAAGCGTCAGTTCAATATTGAATCGATTACAGTAGGTCATACGGAGCAACCGAATTTTTCAAAGATGACCTTCGTTGTCAACATAGAGGACGAACGCAAAATTGAGCAACTAGTGAAACAGCTATCCAAGCAAATTGATGTGTTAAAGGTCAATGACATTACCGATAAATCGATTGTTCTGCGAGAGCTAGCACTAGTAAAGGTGATTTCCCCACCAAATTTACGTTTGGAAATGAATTCAATTGTTGAACCGTTCCGCGCCCAAATTATTGATACAGCCAAAAATGTTGTGACGTATCAAGTAGTAGGGCATCCAGAGAAGATTGATGCCTTTATCGAACTCATTCGACCATATGGCATTAAAGAACTTACACGTACAGGGGCAACTGCCTCCGTTCGTGAAACACAAAAAGTATCAAACCCGCAGCTCTCTATTTTAAAATAGTTTGCATATAAAAATGAATAGCTTTATAGACAGAGCAAGTATCTAAAGCTATAAAAAACAAAACATATTCTAGGAGGAAATTAACAATGGCTACAATGTACTATGAGCAAAATATCAACGAGGACGTATTAAAAGGAAAGAAAATCGCAATTATCGGTTACGGTTCACAAGGTCATGCACATGCTTTAAACCTTAAAGAATCAGGTTTTGACGTGGTAGTAGGGGTTCGTCCAGGTGGATCCTTCGATGCGGCAAAAGCAGATGGTATTGACGTGAAAACAGTGGCTGAAGCAGCACAAGAAGCAGATGTTATCCAAATTCTACTACCAGATGAGCGCCAAAAAGCAGTTTATGAAGCGGAAATTGCGCCACATTTACAAGCTGGTAAAGCATTGATGTTTGCACACGGCTTCAATATCCATTTCGGTCAAATTACACCACCAGCAGACGTTGACGTATTTTTAGTAGCACCAAAAGGACCAGGACATCTAGTTCGTCGTCAATTCCAAGAAGGTGCTGGGGTACCAGGACTATTCGCTATTCACCAAGATGCTACAGGCCAAGCAAAAGATTTAGCACTTGCGTATGGTAAAGGAATCGGTGCTGCACGTGGTGGGCTTCTTGAAACAACATTCAAAGAAGAAACAGAGACAGATTTATTCGGTGAACAAGCGGTACTTTGTGGTGGTGCAACACAACTAGTAAGAGCAGGATTCGAAACATTAGTAGAAGCTGGTTATCAACCAGAATTAGCCTACTTTGAAACACTACATGAGCTTAAATTAATTGTTGACCTAATGTTTGAGGGCGGTATGGCAACAATGCGCTACTCAGTTTCAGATACAGCAGAGTGGGGAGATTATGTTGCAGGACCACGCATTATCGATGAGTCTGTAAAAGCTCGTATGAAAGACGTATTAACAGATATCCAAGATGGTACATTTGCTCGTCGTTGGATTCAAGAAAATGAAAATGGTCGTCCAGAATATACAAAATTCAAAGAAGCTGGTGCGAACCATCAAATCGAAGAAGTAGGCGCAAAACTACGTGCTATGATGCCATTCATCAACGAAGGTAAAGAAAAAGTTGTGAGAGAAGTGGCGACAAGTGCGAAAAATTGATATTTTCGATACTACGCTTCGCGATGGTGAACAATCTGCTGGGATCAACTTAAACACAGCCGAGAAGATTGAAATTGCCAAACAATTAGAGCGCCTTGGTGTGACAATTATAGAAGCAGGATTTCCTGCTTCGTCACCCGGTGACTTTGATGCAGTCCATCGCATTGCAGGTACAGTAAAAAATTCCATTGTGACGGGGCTAGCTCGCTGTATCCAAAAGGATATTGATGCTACATGGGAAGCGATAAAAGTAGCACAACAGCCACATATTCACATTTTTCTAGCCACATCACCTATTCATATGGAATACAAATTAAAAAAATCCCCTGAGCAAGTGGTGGAGCAAGCGGTAGAGGCTGTTAAATACGCTAAAAAGTACTTCCCACTTGTACAATGGTCTGCCGAGGATGCATTCCGCTCTGATCGTGAATTTTTAGTGCGAATTATGAACGAAGTGGTTGCTGCTGGTGCAACAACGATTAATGTTCCAGACACTGTAGGGTATGCATCCCCGCAAGAATATGGTGCATTATTTAAGTTCCTACTGGAAAATGTCAAAGGTGCTGATAAAGTGAAATTCTCTGCCCATTGTCATGATGATTTAGGGATGGCAACAGCTAACACGATTGCCGCAATAGAAAATGGTGCTGCACAAGTCGAAGGAACAATCAATGGTATCGGCGAACGCGCAGGTAATGTGGCACTCGAGGAAGTTGCTGTAGCACTTCATATTCGCAAGGATATTTATCAGGTGCAAACGGGCATTCAGTTGCAAGAAATTAAACGTACGTCTCAATTAGTCAGTAAATTGACAAATGTTGTGATTCAGCCAAATAAAGCGATTGTAGGAAGAAATGCTTTTGCACACGAATCGGGCATCCATCAAGACGGTGTCTTAAAAAATCCAGAAACCTATGAAATTATTTCACCTGCTTTAATCGGCGAAGGTGAGATTCCATTAGTTCTCGGGAAACATTCTGGTCGTGCAGCCTTCCGTGATCGTGCGGAAACAATGGGCTTCCATCTTTCTGATGAAAAGTTGAACAAAGCATTTGTGGAATTTAAAAAATTGGCTGATCGTAAAAAAGAAATTACAGAGGAAGATTTACTTACTTTACTTACTGAGCAACAAGTTCAAGTAGAAGATGTACCACTCTTTGAGTTGAAAATGGTGCAGGTGCAATATGGTACTGAAAATATTCCTACAGCTACAGCCATTGTGCTTACACCTGAGGGACTAGAAAAAACCGTTGTAGCTACTGGCTCTGGTTCAGTAGAAGCGATTTTTAATACACTGGAGCAACTTGTACCTGGAGCTGTACATGTCATTGATTACCGTGTGACATCGGTTGGCAAAGGACGAGATGCACTGGGTGAAGCGGTTATTAATATTCGCTATGATGAGGTTTCGACTACAGGCCGTAATTCCTCTCAAGATGTTTTAGAAGCATCGGCAAAAGCTTATTTAAATGCTATTAACCGTCATTTAATTCAAGCAAGCCTTCGCGCACATCCTGTATAGGTTTCTGAGGTAGTGAATTGTATGAAGTACCATTCACAAGTCGGATGCAATGATGTCATGGCGTATTGTATCAATTAACCAAAAATTACGCTTAGACGTAATGACTACGCTCACCTCGATAAAAGGTAGGTGAGCGTCTTTACTAAATTAGCGAATACGCTATACAAAGAAAGGTGTTTTGACGATGGAGAGAAAAATTACAGTACTTCCCGGTGATGGAATTGGGCCAGAGGTTGTTGCTTCTGCTGTACGTGTATTACAGGTGATTGGTAAACGATTTAATCATACATTTCATTTAGGATATGCAACAATTGGTGGTGCTGCGATCGACCAGCACAATAATCCATTACCTGATGAAACAATCGAGATGTGTGAAAATAGTGATGCGATTTTATTAGGAGCTGTAGGTGGTCCAAAGTGGGATCAAAACCCTCCTGAATTGCGCCCAGAGAAAGGGTTACTGCGAATTCGGAAACACTTCGATTTATTTGCCAATCTACGTCCAGTAAAGGCGTTCCCGAGTTTACTAGATGCTTCACCATTAAAGCGTGAAGTGGCTGAGAACGTTGATTTAATGATTGTACGTGAACTAACAGGCGGCGTATACTTCGGGGAACCACGTATGCGTACTGAAAATGGCGCAATTGATACAACGGTTTACTCTAAAGCAGAGGTAGAGCGTATCGTTGAGAATGCCTTTGAACTAGCACGTTTACGTGGTGGCAAATTATGCTCTGTTGACAAGGCGAATGTGCTTGAAACAAGTCGCTTATGGCGTGAAGTTGTAGAAGCAAAGAAAAAAGAGTATCCAGATGTAATCGTAGAACATAACCTAGTAGACTCTGTCGCAATGAAACTTATTACAAATCCTGGACACTATGATGTAGTCGTTACTGAAAATATGTTTGGTGATATTTTAAGTGATGAAGCATCTGTTATTACTGGTTCTCTAGGTGTTTTACCATCCGCATCCATTCGTGGTGATAATTTTGGCTTATATGAACCAGTACATGGCTCTGCCCCAGAAATTGCAGGGCAAGGTGTAGCAAATCCTGCTGCAACCATTTTATCCGTAGCGATGATGCTGCAATATTCATTTGGCTTAAAAGAAGAAGCAGCAGAAATTGAACGCGCGGTAAGTGCAGTATTTGATGATGGCTACTTTACAGCAGATCTTGCTCGTGACGGCAGTCGTATTTTATCAACTAATGAATGGACAGATAAGGTAATTAACGAAATTGATACTAGCTTTGTATCACAAAGTATTATGACAACATATATTTAAAGAAATAGGTGAAGACAATGGGTAAAAATATAATTGAAAAGATTTGGGATAAACATGTTGTTTATCAGGAAGAGGGCAAACCGGACCTGTTATATATTGATCTTCATTTAATTCATGAAGTAACATCTCCGCAAGCTTTTGAAGGGTTACGCATGAACGGACGTAAAGTGCGTCGTCCTGATTTAAGCTTTGCGACAATGGATCATAACGTACCAACAAAAAATTTACCAACTATCCATGATCCCATTGCGCGCAATCAAATCGAAACATTAGCTAAAAATGCTGAGGAATTTGGCGTTGAGTTAGCAGGCATGGGTCACCCTGACCAAGGGATTGTCCATGTGATTGGGCCAGAGCTTGGATTAACACAGCCTGGTAAAACCATTGTTTGTGGTGATTCTCATACATCGACTCACGGTGCCTTTGGAGCCATTGCATTTGGTATTGGAACATCAGAGGTGGAGCATGTATTATCGACGCAAACATTATGGCAAAATAAGCCGAAAACGATGGAGATTCGTGTTGAAGGGGAGCTACCAGTTGGAGTAGCGGCAAAGGATATTATTCTAGCCATCATTGCCAAGTTCGGAATAGGTGTTGGTACAGGACATATTGTGGAATTCACTGGAGAGGCTATCCACAAACTATCTATGGAAGAACGCATGACGATTTGTAATATGTCAATTGAGGCAGGCGCAAAAGCAGGGCTTATCTCACCTGACCAAACAACAGTCGATTATATTCGTGGACGCAAATATGCACCGCAGGGAGAAAAATTGGAAGAAGCAGCCGCTTACTGGTTAAGTCTTGCTTCAGACGAAGATGCAACGTACGATACGGTTCGTATTATAAAAGCTGAAGAAATTGAACCAATCATTACGTGGGGAACAAACCCATCGATGGGTACTGGTGTTTCTGGGCATGTTCCAACACAAGCAGATTATGAGGATGAATCAGACAAGGCGGCACTTCAAAAAGCACTTGCCTATATGGGCTTAGAGGAAGGCCAGCCATTAACATCCATTGACATCCAGCATGTCTTCATTGGCTCCTGTACAAACTCACGCATTAGTGATTTGCGTGCAGCTGCTGATGTCATCAAAGGGCGTAAGGTGCATGACAAGGTCACAGCCATCGTTGTCCCAGGCTCACATACAACGAAAAAACAAGCAGAGGCAGAAGGTTTAGATAAAATATTTATGGATGCAGGCTTTGAATGGCGAGAATCTGGTTGCTCGATGTGTCTTGCGATGAATGATGACGTCGTACCAGCTGGAGAACGCTGTGCCTCTACCTCAAACCGCAACTTTGAAGGACGTCAGGGCGCTGGAGCTCGTACACATTTAGTGTCACCACCAATGGCAGCAGCCGCTGCGATTGCAGGTCACTTCGTCGATGTACGTGAATTTGTGAAGGAAACAGTGTAAGTCTTGCTTTACTCGGGAAGGGATGATTGAAAAATGGAACCAATTAATATCGTAAATAGTGTCATCACACCACTTGATCGAAAAAATGTTGATACCGATCAAATTATTTCAAAAGAATTTCTAAAACGTATTGAGCGCACAGGTTTTGGACAGTTTTTATTTTACCATTGGCGTTTCGATGCACAAGGGAATGAAATAGCTGACTTTGTATTAAATAAACCTGAATTTAAAGAATCTAAAATTCTAGTGGCGCAAGATAATTTCGGCTGTGGCTCCTCTCGTGAACATGCACCATGGGCAATTTTAGATTACGGTTTTAACGTTGTGATTGCACCTTCTTTTGCAGATATTTTCCATAATAACTGCTTCAAAAACGGTATCTTACCGATTAAGCTAACAGAATCAGAATGTGATGCTATTTTAGCAAAAGGCTTAGCAAAACCCTATAGTATGGAAGTAAATCTTGCAGAGCAAACCGTAACAGGGGAAGATGGTACAGTCTATCATTTTACAATTGACCCATACTATAAAGAAACGTTACTGAATGGCTGGGATGAAATCGCCTTAACCTTTAAATATGAGGACCACATTGCCGCATATGAGGCGAAGCGAGTAGCCTATTAATTGATATGACTGAAGACAAATTTGATGTTGTCTTCAGTTTTTTTGTGTTTGTAGTGCATTTCCTATATGAAATTATTTATAATTAAGGAAACATCAAATGCGAAGGTGGCACTATGTTATCATTATAAAAATATTTGTATATTAAAGGACAAATCCAGCCAGTTTTTGAAAGCGCCATCTGAAGCATTGCTTCGCATAACAGGAAGATAGCCTGAGTGACTAGATCGTTTTCATTTAACGAGTAAAAGAAGCTCGTATCGATTTACAGTAAGTGAAAGAATTTAGGGCATCCCTAAAACAGTCGATAGGTTTTTAGTTTATACGAATTTTTATATTGTTAAGCTACTGAAATGATACTACTCATTTCAGTTGTTTTTTGTTTGATCAAAAGATGAAAGGTGGAATTCCATGATTACAGTTATAGGAAGTTTAAATATGGATTTAGTTGTACAAATGAATGCTTTTCCAAAGCAGGGGGAAACCATTCTAGGTCACTCGTTTCAAACAGTTCCAGGAGGAAAAGGGGCTAATCAAGCAGTTGCCGCAGCTCGTCTTGGCAGCGAGGTGGCGATGGTTGGCTGTTTAGGGAATGATCATTTTGGTGAGACATTACATGCTGCTTTACAGCAAGAGCAGATTCAGACAAACGCCATTGTAAAAAGCACCACTGCTCCTACAGGAATTGCTAATATACTTATTTACAATAACGATAATCGAATTGTTGTCGTACCTGGAGCTAATTATGACCTAAGCATATCCCATCTTGAAGCTTCAAAAGAGTTGATACAAAAAAGTCACTTGGTAATTATACAGCTTGAAATCCCTAAAGAGACGACAGCCCATGCCATTCATTTATGTAAAGAAGCGGGTGTTCCGATACTGTTAAACCCTGCTCCAGCAGCCAATTTTGATGTGCAGTGGATGGACGATATTACCTATTTAACACCTAACGAGACAGAATGTGCTGAAATTTTTAACGAGCCAGTGGAACAAGTTTTAGAAAAATATCCTAATAAATTAATCGTGACGCTAGGAAGTGATGGTGCACGTTATTTCGATGGCTCCTATCCAATTCATGTTCCAGGTTATATGACAACAGTCGTGGATACAACGGGCGCAGGTGATACCTTTAATGGTGCTTTAGCCTATGCTTTAGTAGAAGGGCAATCGTTGGATGAGGCTGTATATTTTGCTAATATCGCTGCTTCCTTATCTGTAGAGAAACTAGGTGCCCAAGGTGGAATGCCATTACTTGGAGCTGTTTATGCACGTATAGCTGGTTTGGAGGGATAGGACAAAGGTCAGCTATTCAGCAACCTTGGAGAGAAATCTCCAAGCCTAATACTTCTAAACTCATAGCTGGGACTATTCCCTTTAGTCTGTGTAGCAATCATATATGAAGCAGACAGGAAATAGGTGTAAGGATGAATTCCTATTTGTCGTATAAACGTATAAGTATATTGTCCTCTTTTCATCAATCCATGTATTAGAAAAGCCATAGTTTCATTTATAATGGTCTTATAGATACATACGAAAAGAGGTTTTGAGGATGACGAACATTGACAATACGCCAATCGAAAATACAACCTCAGCGAATAATATTTTGCCGCAATTTGTTGACCAACTACGACACTTGTATGGCATCATCGTCCAAAATACATATGTGAAAGATACAGCAAAACATTTAAATCGAATCATTCAAGATGCCAATAACCAGACGATGATTTTAATAGTTGGAAAAGAGCGGGTGGGCAAAACAACACTTGTGAATGGACTTCTAGGACGCGAAATATTATCGGTAGATGATCAGCATCCAACAAGTGTAAATACGTTTATACGCTACGGCGAGCAAGAAGAGATTAAAGCTTATTTTTTAGATGGTGTTGTCGCTGTATTTGATCTCAGTAAATTAGAGCTACTAACAACTGGCGATACGTTTGCTTCCCAGATTTTACGTGAACACTTAGATTACCTAGAAGTCTATTTGAAAAATGATTTATTAAAATCCGTGACAATAATTGATTCTGTGTCATTAGAAGCAGGCGGAGGAGAAATGGCTTATTTTTCAGAGGCGCTTATGAACCGTGTTGATGAAATTTTCTGGGTGTTACGCGCTGGTTCAATGGCAATGGATGCTGAACTTCTCTTGATTGAAACGTTAAAGAATAAAGGTGTTGAACCTTTATGTGTCATCAACGGCATCGATGATGAGGAACATGCCACAGCATTTATGGACTCTGAACAACAACGTATTGGTCATTTGATGAGTGATTTTATAGGGATTTCAGCAATTAATGCACTAGTAGCCAAACAAACAGACAGTCATGAGCTTTGGCAAAAAAGTCAGTATGATCAATTAATTGCTCACATTCATCGTGTGGCTGAAAATAGTGATAAAAAAACATATGCCATCCTAATTCGCTTCTTACAATGGCTTGAACGATTCCGCTTCGAATTAACTGTAATTCCACAACGAGATCCATTTCAATCTGCTGTAGAGAATATAGAAAAATATGCAGGCGATACCCAATATGAATATTCTCGCTATCAACGTGACTTAGCAATTGTCAAAGAATATGAGCAAGAATATGAACAGGTAGCGAACACGTTTAAACAGGTTCAAACACTGTATCAGCTATTACAAACGATAGCGCAACATGATTATTTACACGATTCCAAGGTGGAAGAATTTACTGAAATTGCTGTGCACTATCAACAAATGTTGCGTGAATACCGCAACATGCACAGTGAGTATTTACGCGAATATGAGCGTTTAGATGCACAACATAAAAAAATTCATGGTAAAGGTCTTATGAAAGCTTTCTTTGGCCAACATACGCAAAATGAATTTTTCAAAGAGCGTGTTCAAAAACTCAATGAGCAGCAAGAGGTTTGTGTCGCCCAATATGCCAAGGTACAACAAGCAGAGGTTTCAATGCTACAGGCGATTCGAGATACACAGCCTTTTTTGATTGATTTAGTGAAAGTACGCATGAGCCGTATTGAACAAAAGGTACAGAAACTAAATCAACAGCGTGCAAAAGATAAGCGTCAGTTAAAGCGCTATGCTGAAAAATTAAATGAATTTTCTTGCTTAATCGAAGCACAGGGTTATATAAAAGAGCATCTTCAACCATTTTTAATGAATGAGCAAATGCCGTTGAAATCGAAGGATATTGCCATGCTTGAGGAAACTGTGCAGGCTATTTTAGCCATTGATTTATCAAACAATGGCTTACTCGCAAGAAGTCAAATGAATAATAAAATGGAAAGTATTGCAATACCTTTTGAGGTGCAAGAAAAATATCCCCTGCAAATGCTTGACTTAAGGGAAGAAGATGTAAAATCAAATGATATACCCGAAATACCTAAAAAATTAGTTGTACAATATGAAGATTAGGTTTTCACCAAACGTTCTAAAAGTAGCATGCTTTTAGAACGTTTTCTTTATGATATGAAACAAATCATTCCAGTTTTACGTATAAGTAGTAAGGAGGGATACACTTGATTGAAATAAATGGACGCTTCACGAATGCAAAAATCTTTGCGCAAACAGCATTACAAACAGCTGTTGATCAGATTCAAGAATTAACAGACCAGGCTTTTATGGCAGGCACTAAAGTACGTATTATGCCAGATTATCATGCGGGTAAAGGATGTGTCATTGGCACGACCATCCAATTGCAAGACCGTGTTGTACCCAATCTTGTCGGCATTGATGTGGGGTGTGGTGTATTTGTAGCACAACTTGACGTAACAACAGTTGATTTTGCTCAACTCGATGCCATCATTCGCACATATGTACCAAGTGGGCAGGATATTCATAAAGAAGTATCGCCAAGCCGACATTTTGTAGAGTTTGAAGGTAAACAATTTCGAGCAAGCGGCTTGAAAGACGACTATACGAACTTGTCATTAGGTACACTTGGGGGAGGCAACCATTTTATTGAACTTGCCAAAGATGAAGATGATCAGCACTATTTGCTCATCCATACGGGGTCACGCTATGTAGGGGCAAAGGTTGCTAATTGGCATCAAAAAAGAGCTTATGAAAATTTACGTCGAGAAGATTTGACAGAAAAAATAGAGGCAATGAAACAGCAAGGACGACAACAAGAGATTCAATCCATGATACAAGCCTATAAAGAACAAACACCGTTCGTTCCGAAAGACTTGTCATATTTAGAGGGGGAAGCTTTCCATGATTATATTCATGATATGAAGATCGCACAGCAATTTGCACGGATGAATCGTTGGACCATTGCAGAAACCATTGCTAAACAGATGGATTGGCATTTTACAGATACGTTTGATACGATTCATAACTATATCGATACAGAAACGATGACGCTTCGCAAAGGGGCTGTGCGTGCAAATAAAGATGAAAAGCTAGTTATTCCAATGAATATGCGGGATGGATCTCTGATTTGTATAGGGAAAGGCAATGCGGAATGGAATTATTCAGCCCCCCATGGAGCAGGACGCATGTTTTCACGACGCGCAGCGAAAAAAGCTTTGAATATGGCCGATTTTAAAGATACGATGCAGGGGATTTGGACAACATCAGTCAATGAAGAAACATTGGATGAGGCACCAATGGCCTATAAGCCGATGACAGAAATTACTTCTGCGATTGGGGAAACTGTAGATATTGTTAAAGTTATTAAACCTGTTTATAACTTTAAAGCGAGTGAAGCTGCAAAGCCATATGAGCGAAAGCGTTAAGGTCGAGAAGGAATCATCACTATAATCATTATTCTATAGATGATATAATATAGCTTCACAATGATGAAATGGGTGGTTTTTTTGGTATCTTCAAAAGATGTGGCGAAGCATGCTGGTGTCTCACAAACAACTGTATCTAGAGTATTGAATACACCAGAGCTTGTAAAGCCAAAAACAATTAAAAAAGTAATGCAGGCGATAGAGGAACTAAACTATGTGCCAAATGATATAGCAAGATCGCTTGTTCAGAAAAAAACAGGCATTATTACATTGATTTCGGGGCCCTTACACAACCCTTTTTTTGTTGATACAACTACAGCCATCGTGAATTATGTTAATGCACGTGGCTATAAAGTTAATGTCTATTTTGGCACAGAGGATAATCTTAATTCAATCTACAATGCCGTTTTAGAAACGAAAGCAGACGCAATTATATTGTCTTCTATGTTGTATCAAGATGATTTATTTTATAAACTAGAAAAACTAGCTATTCCATTTATTATGTTTAACCGTAAGCATAAAGAGAATAGACATTTTGTAGAAATTGATAATGTTCAAGCAGGTTACCTTGCGACCAAGCATGTCCTATCATTAGGGCATGACTCTTTATGTTGGATAGGGGGTCCACATCAAATGAGTACCTTCTATGGACGCTATCTGGGATTTGAACAAGCTTTACAGGATTATGGGCTAGATGCAAAATTAGTGCCTACTTTTTTAACGAACACCAATAAAATGGATATTGAACGTGCGTTTGCAGAGCTTTTACAACTCGAAAAAAGACCAACAGCTATTTGTGCTGCTACGGATGCCATTGCCATTGAAATATTGAATCTTTGTTTAGAGAGAGGTTTTCAGGTTCCGAGAGATTTTAATATCATTGGTATTGATAATGTAGAGCTTAGTAAACATCACTCTATTGCCTTAACAACTGTAGGTTTAACATCAGAAGAGAACTTAGGTTTTATTGCTATCGAAAAATTATTTGAGGTAATGGAGAAAAAAAGTACTTGCATTAGACAAACAGAGTCTGTTAAGATTTTCCCAAGAAATACAACGTGTAAAATAAACTGATAGACCATCAGTTTATTTTTTACACCAAAATGGTTACGTATTCATTTCTTTATTTTCTGAAATGAATACGTAACCATAAAAAGAAAGGAGTGAATTACGATTGAAAAAGGGCTTATGGATTAATGGAGAATGGAAGATGACTGCTGAATGGATGGAGATCCAATCTCCCTATTCACAAGAGGTATTGGCACACTTTGCGATGGCCACTGAAAAAGATGTACAGGAGGCCATTGAAAGTGCGCATGCTGCAGCTCCTCAAATGGCTGCATTAACTGCTTTTCAACGAGCAGAGATTTTAGAGCAGTTATCCACCCTTTTTGCAGAAAATAGAGATGAAGCAGCAAGTATCATTGCAATGGAATCAGCCAAACCGTTAAAGTATGCTTACGCTGAAATTGATCGCACAGTTGAAACCTATAAATTTGCGGCAGAAGAAGCAAAGCGACTTACTGGTGAAATGGTTCCAATGGATGCATCAAAAAATGGAGAGGGGCGCTTTGCTTATACATTAAGAGAGCCAATCGGTGTTGTGGCAGCGATTACACCATTTAACTTTCCGCAAAATCTAGTAGCACACAAAGTTGGGCCAGCATTAGCTGCAGGCAATACGATTGTATTGAAACCTGCCACACAAACAGCGCTATCCGCCCATTTTTTGGCAAAATTATTGGCGCAAACAAATTTACCAGCAGGTGCCTTTAATCTTGTAACTGGACAAGGTAAATTAGTAGGCGATGCATTTTTAGCACATCCAAATGTTAAGATGATAACGTTTACAGGAAGTCCAGCGGTAGGGATTTCTCTACGCAATCGTGCAGGCTTGAAGAAAGTAACCTTAGAATTAGGTTCCAATGCAGGCGTAATTATCGATGAAGGGGTACAGCTAGAGCGTATTATGGATCGCATTGTGATGGGGGCCTTTTCCAACCAAGGTCAAGTCTGTATTTCTTTACAACGTATCTATGTCATGGAAAGTATGGTGGAGGAATTTTTAATTCGGCTGAAGGAAAAAATAGAGCAGCTTACAATTGGTGATCCAATGGATAATCAAACAGATCTTGCTATGATGATTTCACAAGCTGAACAACAGCGTGCTTATCAATGGATTAAAGAGGCAGTAGCTGAAGGGGCACAAGTAATTACAGGTGGTCACATTGACAATCATATTTTATTGCCCACTGTTTTATATAATGTTCAGCCACAGAGTCGTGTATCCTGTGAAGAAATTTTTGCACCTGTTGTTATCGTTAATACGGTATCCACCATTGATGAAGGGATAGCGGCTATCAATAATTCTCACTATGGCCTACAGGCAGGCATCTTCACTCCTTCTATTCAGACAGCTTTTCAGGCTACAAAAGCATTGCACGTTGGTGGAGTCATCATTAATGATGTACCTACTTATCGAGTAGATCACATGCCATATGGTGGTGTAAAGGAAAGCGGCACAGGCCGTGAAGGCATTAAATATGCGTTAGAAGAAATGACGGAAATGAAGCTAGTAATTTGGAATAACCAATAACTAATAATCACGAATGGAGATGGGAAAATGAAAATGATTAAACAACATCCAAAATTGTATGTGATGGACAATGGTACGATGCGAATGGATAAAAATTATATGATTGCGATGCACAATCCCGCAACCATCGATCATCCAAACCAGCCAAATGAATTTGTTGAATTCCCTGTTTATACAGTATTGATTGATCATCCAGAAGGCAAAATTCTATTTGATACTGCATGCAATCCAAACTCGATGGGTCCAGAAGGGCGATGGGGTGAATTTACGCAAAAAGCATTTCCTATTAATATGCCAGAAGAATGCTATTTACATTATCGTCTAGAAGAATTAAATGTTCGTCCAGAGGATATCAAATATGTTGTTGCTTCCCATTTGCATCTCGACCATGCAGGGTGCTTAGAACTCTTTACAAATGCCACAATTATTGTACAGGAAGATGAGTTTAATGGCACATTACAAACATATGCTAGAAACGTGAAAGACGGTGCCTATGTTTGGGGTGACATTGATATGTGGATTAAAAACAATCTACAATGGCGCTTAATCAAACGTGGCGAGGATCATGTAAAACTAGCTGAAGGGATACAAGTATTAAATTTTGGTAGTGGTCATGCTTGGGGAATGCTAGGTTTGCATATTCAAATGCCTGACACAGGTGGCATTATTTTAGCCTCAGATGCCATTTATACGGCAGAAAGCTTTGGGCCTCCTGTCAAGCCACCAGGCATTATCTACGATTCTGTAGGCTATAATTCAACAGTGGAACGGATTCGAAGACTAGCAAATGAAACAAATTCACAGGTATGGTTTGGCCATGATCCTATTCAATTTAAATCATTTAGAAAATCAACGGAAGGCTATTATGAATAGATAGGAGTAGAGAAGCCATGCATAAATTAACCTTTACGCCTGCTAGCTATACTGGCTGGGGCTGTTTGAGTCAGCTTCTGCTAGAGGTAAAGAAGTTTAACGCTCACAATATTTTGATCGTGACAGATCCATTATTAAAAGAAATAGGTCTAACGGACAATGTTGAAAAGCCTTTGATTGAGAAAGGCTATACAACGACCATTTATACGGATATTGCACCAGAGCCTCCGCTTGCAATTGGCGAAAAACTGGTTGATTTTACGAGAAAGCATCCATTTGATTTGGTGATTGGTGTAGGTGGGGGCAGTGCACTGGATTTAGCGAAGCTTGCCGCCGTATTAGCAAAACATGATGGAAAAGTTGCAGATTATTTAAACCTAACAGGAACGAAAACATTGGATAATAAGGGGTTACCTAAAATTTTAATTCCTACCACTTCTGGGACAGGCTCAGAGGTTACAAATATTTCTGTGCTATCACTGGATACGACCAAGGATGTTGTGACACATGATTATTTATTAGCGGATGTAGCGATTGTAGATCCTGCCTTAACGATTTCCTTACCATCGAAGGTAACGGCTGCGACTGGGGTAGACGCGTTAACTCATGCGATAGAAGCCTATGTATCAGTAAATGCGAATGCAGTAACAGATGCACTTGCACTACAAGCTATCCGATTAATTAGCCAGTCAATCCGAACAGCTGTCCATAATGGGCAAGACAAGCAAGCGCGCACAGATATGAGTTATGGCAGCTATTTAGCAGGGTTAGCCTTTTTCAATGCCGGTGTAGCAGGCGTCCATGCTTTAGCCTATCCCCTGGGAGGTCAGTTCCATATAGCTCATGGTGATTCCAATGCAGTACTATTACCATATGTCATGGGGTATATTCGTCAAAGCTGTGAAAAACGAATGAAAGATATTTTAGATGCCATGGGGATATCATCTTCCTATTTATCGCAAGAAGAGGCTTCCTATAAATGTGTTGACGCCTTACAACAACTCGTTCAAGATGTGAAAATTCCCTCAACATTACAAGGATTCAATATCCCTGCATCAGCACTTGAACAGCTAACAGAGGATGCTACAAAACAAACGCGTATTTTAGCGCGAAGTCCAATGCCATTAAAGCGTGAAGATATCTATCAAATCTATCAAGCTGCCTTTGATGGAGTGGTAAGGGAACCATAAAGAACCTGAGAAACGTTGATTTTTCAACGTTTCTCTTTTATTGCATCTTTTGAAAATCCCACAAGCAAGATAGATACCTAAAAAAATCTGCCTTAATGGCAGATTTTTTATAAGAAATATTATGCTTCTGTATCTGGTGTAAATGTACGTGTAGCCAATTCTGCATCTAGCATAAAGATTGCGTTTGAGTCAGTTTCGATACGCTCGATTTTACGAATTAATGTATCAAATGTAGATTCTTCTTCTACTTGCTCGTCGATAAACCATTTTAAGAAGGCCATTGTCGCATGCTCACGTTCATCTAAAGCAATGTCTGATAAATTGTAAATACGGCGTGTTACTTCTTTTTCGTGTGATAGAGCCGTTTTAAAGGCATCTAAAATGGATTCGAAATGATTGCCTGGGCTTTCAAAACCTTGAATTGTTGCGCGGTAGCCCATATCACTTAAGAAATTATAAAATTTCATGGCATGGAAGCGTTCTTCTTCTGCTTGTACTAAAAAGAAGTTAGCGAAGCCATCATAATCTTGATCTGTGCAATAGGCTGCCATTGCCATATAGGCATGCGCAGAGTAGAATTCAAAATTCATTTGTTCATTAAGAGCTGTGTGTAGTTTTTCAGATAACATAAAAGTTTTCCTCCTTTTGCAGTAAATGACTTCTTTACTAGTATACAGCGTAGAGGCAGTAACATACAAAAAATTTAATTTTTAAAGCAATTCATGCAAAAAATAATTGATATTCGTTCTCAATTAGAAAATAACTTCTTTTATATTTTTAAGAAAATAAAAAAATCGCCCCGATCGTAATCGAAGCGATTTTTCATTATTATTGTTCTTGTTTCTTTTGATTTTTGACACCGATTAGGTAGCCACCTAATGCGATAGCAATTAAGACAATCCAGAAAATAGCTTTCCAAAGAGTGGAGTGGGGGAATTCGTGTGGAATCACACCCAATTTTTCATGTGCTAATGTTAATACAGCTAATTTTACACCAACCCAGCCGACAATTAGGAAAGCAGCTGTTTCAAGTGATGGGAATTTGTCGAGAACCTTTACAAACCAACGAGCTGCGAAACGCATCATGATGACACCAATAATACCACCTAAGAACATTACTGCGAACTGACCTGCGTTAATACCGCCAATATCAAAATCACCGATATGTGGAAGTGTGACAGCAATGGCAACCGCCGCAAGAATAGAATCCACAGCAAATGCGATATCAGCAAGTTCTACTTTTACAACCGTCATCCAGAAGCCAGATTGTTTTTTCGGCTCTTGAATTTCTTCGGAGTTTTGAGATGCTTTCCGCGAATCATAAATATGCTTAATAGACATAAACAGTAGATAAGCGGCACCTATTGCTTGAATCTGCCAGAAATTAACGAGCGTTGTAATAAGGAATAATGCGGCAAAACGGAAAACAAATGCCCCCACCAAACCATACAATAAAGCTTTTTGTTGTTGTGCCTTTGGTAAATGCTTAACCATAACAGCCATTACGACGGCGTTGTCTGCTGCTAACAAACCTTCTAGTACAATTAATACGACAAGTACCCATGCGTATTCTAAAAATATTGCCTCCAAATTTATTGCCTCCTTTAATTGTTGAACAGAAATGAATGGCTTGCTAACTTATTCTTTCCCTATTTTAAGCAAAAGAAAAAGACCCCTGCCTAAAAAATAGGCAAAGGTCTTGCTAAGCAATTAACTGTTCGTTGCACAGAAAGTGTTCTGTGTGACAAGAAATGCCATCACACCCGATGGTAATATACCATGTAATGACGAATGTGAATCAGATGCTTCGATCGCATCTGCTAGCTACTCCCCTTTGACAATAAAGTCAAAAGCTATTCAATTCTTACTAACATAGTAACATGCAACATTTTAAAAGTAAATAAAAATATACTGCTATGGAGAAAAAATACTTTTCCGTTACGTTTGCACAAATGGTACTATTAAAAGATAGGCAAAATTTTTACAACTTAGAGAGGAGACAAACATGTATAGAAAATTTTTTTCCTACTACAAGCCACATAAACGATTGTTTGTCATCGATTTTTCGAGTGCCATTATTGTAGCAATCTTAGAGCTTGCGTTTCCATTGGCTGTTCAATGGTTTATCGATGAGTTATTGCCAACAGGGGATTGGGGCATGATCGTGAAAATAAGTGTCCTATTACTGCTTGTTTATGCCATTAGTACATTATTGAACTTTATCGTTAACTATTTAGGGCATAAACTAGGCATAAATATCGAAACGGATATGCGTCAGGAATTATTTACGCATGTACAAAGGCAATCTTTCCGATTCTTTGATAATACGAAAACAGGTCATATTATGAGTCGTATTACCAATGATTTGTTTGATATAGGCGAGTTTGCCCATCATGGACCAGAGGATCTCTTCATTGCAATCATGACCTTTGTTGGGGCCTTTGCCATTATGTTTAATGTCAATCCAACACTCGCTTTGATTGCAGCGATTATGGTGCCATTTTTAACATGGCTTGTGACATTTAGTAATATAAAAATGAACAATGCTTGGAAAACGATGTATGGCAAAATTGCTGATGTGAACGGACGTGTAGAGGATAGTGTATCTGGTGTCCGTGTTGTGAAATCCTTTACAAATGAAGATTTTGAAATTAAACGCTTTAAGGAGCAAAATGGATTTTTCCGTACGGCTAAATTATATGCCTATAAAATTATGGCAGGGACACACTCCAGTATTTACATGATGACGCGCCTCCTTACATTAATGGTGTTAGTGGTCGGCGCTTGGCTAAGCTTTAATGGGAAATTATCTTATGGGGAGCTAGTGAGCTTTGTTTTATATACGAATGTCCTGATTAAACCAATTGATAAAATTAGTGCTTTATTAGAGCTTTATCCGAAAGGAATGGCTGGCTTTAAGCGCTTCCGTGAATTAATTGAACAGGAGCCAGAAATTCAAGATCGTGAGGATGCAAAGGTTATAAAACATTTAGATGGAAATATTGCCTTCAATCATGTTCATTTTAATTATGATGCATCCAAACAGGTTTTACATGATATATCATTTGATGTAAAAGCTGGCCAAACCATTGCCTTTGTAGGGCCTTCGGGTGCTGGTAAAACTACAATCTGCTCATTGATTCCTCGATTTTATGAGGTGACAAAAGGCGCTATTACGATTGATGGTATCGATATACGTAATATGACACAAGCGTCATTACGTGCTCAAATTGGTATCGTACAGCAGGACGTCTTTTTATTTACAGGTACGATTCGTGAAAACATTGCCTATGGAAAATTAGATGCAAGTGAAGCGGAAATTCGAGAGGCAGCGAAAAAAGCACATCTAGAGGCATTTATTGCAGAGCTGCCCGATGGCTATGATACACAAATAGGTGAACGTGGCTTAAAATTATCAGGAGGACAAAAGCAACGACTAGCGATTGCTCGTATGTTCCTAAAGAACCCGCCTATCTTAATTTTAGACGAGGCAACCTCTGCCTTAGATACAGAAACAGAAATGATTATTCAGCAATCGTTAACAGAGCTTGCTGAAAATCGTACAACACTAGTTATTGCCCATCGACTGGCAACTATTCGCAATGCTGATCGTGTATTAGTTGTGACACCGAAGGGCATTGAAGAGGATGGTACCTATGATGAGCTAGTGGCTCAAAATGGGATTTTTGCAAAGCTTCATCATATTCAATTTCGCAAGGGACAAATAGAACAAAGCGTTCAGAAAGAGTTTGTGGAATTGACGTAAATGAAGGAGGGGGAGATTGTTTTTTAAAACAATTTCCCTTTTTTGGTTGCTTCCCTAAGTTACTTGTACAACTGCTCATGTGGTAGCCAAAGGACACTGACATGCATAGTGAAGGTTTATGTGGAAAGAGGGAATCGATTGAAGGTAATGCCATCGAATATGCATAGGGTAACAGGTCAAATCTTTAATATGGAAAATGGAACATTCATTTATGAATCATAGAAGGAATGTTTAGCAGGTAAATCGAATAGAACATTACAGTTCACAATAAAGGTCATAAAATAGAGGTGAAGCAATGGATAACGAAAAAATTATCGGTCAAACGAAAAGTGTGGGTTTTCAAATTGGGGTTAGAAGGACATTTCCAATTTCGCAGGAGCAAGCATGGGTATTGATTACGACAACAGAAGGAGTACGTACATGGCTGGGGGAAGACACTTCAGTTATATTCGAACCTGGGTACAAATATCATTCAAAGACAGGGACAGGCGAAATCAGGATTGTTAAACCATTAGAGCAGCTTCGATTGACTTGGCAAAAGGAAGAGTGGTCAAAACCATCTACTGTACAAATTCGTATTTTACCCAAAGAGCGTAATAAAACAACCATTAGCTTTCATCAAGAACATCTTTCTGATCAGACAGTACGAGAAGAAATGAAAGGTCATTGGGAAAGTGTACTGGACCTTATAAAAGAAAGAGTCCAAAATAGTTGAGCGAATAAAAATAGCATCCCTTCACAATGGATAGGGATGCTATTTGTTTTTATGTGGAGAATCTTTGTTCTCATGCCCTTTTGAAGTTCGTGTATAATCTTGAGGAGCAAGCGCTTTGTTCCGCTCAGTATAGCCTTTGGGTGATAATCGAAAGATGGATTTTTTAATGGTTGCCCAATTTAGATCTGTTGCTAGATTCATGTAAGAGTAGCCGTAAATTCGAATATTACTTAAATAAAGCAGTGTCAGGTATAAAGAAACAAAGAAGCCAAATAACCCGAAAAAGGCACTAGCAAAGATAAAGGCAACGCGTAATATGCTAACTGAAGTAACAAGTGACTGATTCACTAATGTAAAGGAAGCAATGGTAGAAATAGCGATGACAACGATCATTTCAGGACTCGTTACACCTGCTCGAATGGCTGCATCCCCAATAATTAATCCACCTACAACACTGATGGTCCCACCAATAACGGAAGGGAGACGCAAGCCTGCTTCACGAAATAATTCAAACATCAGCAGCATCAGCAACATTTCAAGCGAAGAGGGGAGCGGTAAGCCAGCCTTCGCTTGCACGACGGTTGCGAGTAGTTGAAGCGGCAGTTGGTTTTGGTGATAGGTTGTCAAGGCAAGCCAGAATGCAGGAAGTAGTAAGCCGATTAAAATACCAAATATTCTTAATAATCGTTCCAGTGAACTGAAAATAATAGGATATTCATTATCCTCAGCTGATTTCAGTAAGAGAAACAAATTGACAGGGGTAATGATGGCATAGGCGACGCCATCTACAAAAATAATAAAACGTCCTCTTGCTAAGGCCTGAACCGCATAATCAGGTCGTCCAGTATAATCAAACTTCGGAAAAAGCTTGGAATTTTTATTCACCCGTTCCATCAATAAATCGCCACTAAAAACAATATCTGTATCAACAGCAGCAAGCTGCTTTTTGATGCCATGTAAAATATCCATATCCACAATATCATCAAAATAAAGAATGGCTACCGTAGTTTTTGATCGTTTCCCAAGCTCCACTTTTTCCACACAAAATGAGTTGGTCGGCAAGCGTTTTCTTATGAGTGCGATATTGACGCGAATATCTTCAATGAAATTATCTCTGGGCCCTTTAACAAGAACCTCCATGCGCGTTTCTTCAGGCTGGCGATTCGGCTTTTGGGCAATATTGCTTGCATATAAAAGATTGTCTTCGTCAAAATACAACAACAAGAAGCCACTATAGACAAAAGTTATCAGCTGTTCCTTGTCTTGTACTTTTTGAATACTTGGAACATGAAGATGCCTTGCGATATTCTCTTCAAAGGGAACCTCATCCAAATGATCATATAAATATTGAATACGTTGAATAATCACTTCATTAAGCATTTGTTGATCAATCATAGCATCACACGTAATAAAGTGTACTTTCTGCTGATTAAACATATATTCCTGAAATTGAATATCTGCTGATTTTTGAAATAATTTTCTGAGCGTACTAAGATCTAGCGCTTGTTCTTGCTGAGGCATTATGATTCACCACTTTTCTTATCTTGTTTTTCAGTTTTCCCCTTTTTAGAAGATTTATCCGACAAGAAAGCTACGACTACGAAAAATATTGACAGTAAAAAGAAAAAAATAAAAGTGGCTGCCAGAATATAATTTCCTTTTACTTTTAAAAATAGGCTTTCATTTAGCATGATTAATGGTAAACAAAGAATAAAGAAGGGAGGAGCAAGCATTTGCCATATACGCTTGGGATCTCCTGTCATCTTCAATAAATCTGCCACAATGTACAAAAGGAAGCTAACACGAATAAAGGTTCCTGTCAGCCATTGATAAATGGAGAAAAAGTCAAGATGCTCGATATAGCGACCGATTGTCACTAATCCCCATTCTTCGTAGGCAGGATAGCGTTGCTTAGCCGCTTCATTCGGTCCAAATTCTGTAATGGCTCCAATTAAAGGTCCTAATGTCAGTCCTACTAAAATGGCCAGCATAATAGCAAAGTGGTACCAGCGAATACGTTCCTTAAATTGATGCTGTAAAAATAGCAACATTAAAAGCTCAATAAACCCTGATGCAGGGAAAATCATACCTCGCAAGACAGGCTGGAATCCATGTTCAAAAAATGGACGTAATAATTCATAATCTTTTACCTGCATGTTCGTAAAGGCCACGAAAAAGCCAAAGATAACTACTCCGAATAATACAAAAACGTTTAAAATGACGAGCGTCTGTAAGCTAGTCGTCACAAGAAGAATACACAGAATGACGTAGATAAATAGTAAGATAATTACAGGGGTTTGCGGTAAAAATGTAGTATTAATCCATTGCAGTGTTTCAACCATTGTAAAAGCTGCGATAATCATTAAAAAAATAGCAACTGTATAAATAACAATAGTAGAGCCAATTTTCCCGATTTTTGAATCGAGCCAATCTCGGATGGGCTCCTGATTAGATTTTGATTGAATATATACTAATAAAAATAGCCAAAAGAAAATAATTCCTCCAGCAAACAATACCGATAGCCAGCCATCTCTTTTGGCCACATCTAGTAGTGGAGGAATAATGGTTACATGATTTTTTAAGCCAATAACAGTCATTGATAGGAAGATGACATGTAAAATACTGATTGATCCTACACTTTTCATGTTGAAAACCCTCTAACATTGATTGATACATATTAGCTTTGACAAAAAAAGTCGGCTTTATAAGCAGAAAATGGTATGGTTTCATGAAAAAACGAGGTATTGGATGACACCATCATCCAATACCTCGTCATAGGAAAAGTAAGCTAAATTAATGAATATATTTTGTGCTTACAAGATCTTCTTTTAAGACATCTGTTGGGATTTCAAACTCTACAACGCCCATATAGCCAGGTGCCACTTCATATTTATCAAAGGAAATCACAAGCTTGCCTTTATCAGAAATGTAGAATTGCTGATCAGGTTTAATAGTTGTAAATTCCTCCATTAACTCTTCATCGGCAAGGCCAGCACCCTTTACCCAATAAACTTTATCTTGATTCGATTCAGCTATTTGTGTACGCATTTGTTCTTTAATATTTTCACTAATTGTTTCAATATAGTGTTGATCTTTAAAGAGCATAGGTAAAGTAATTAAAATTTCGTTTTCTTTATCGATCGTATCGTATTCCATCACCGTTGAAGAAGAAGCAACGGTATTCACTACATAGCGGCCAATCGACAAAATTTGTTCGTTATCAGTTTTGATTTCGTAGCCACTATCAATACCTAAATGACCACCGCCATTTAATTTTAAATCGCCCACTTCTGCCATAAATTCATCGTAAAGTGTCTTACCTTCTGCACGATATTTTTCATTTAATGTATTCGCCAGATCTTGATTTTCTAAGTTTTCAATAGAAGGTACTTTAATGTTGGCATCATAATTATCTTCAGCCACTTCATATTCTGTCCAAGTCAATACTTTTATCACACTACCAACCACGGGAATTTCTGAGAGTGTGCGTGCCATTGCAGGACTTACATTTAAACCAGCTGTAAATAGCATGGCTGCAGCGGCAGATCCAAGGACCCATTGAGGTGTACGATTTTTTTTCTTTTTTCGACCTTGCTTAAGTGCTTTTTCAACCACGAAGTCTAGCTCTTTTGGAATCGGGACTTTCATATATTGTTTTTCTAACTCCTGTAATTTTTTATCCATGTGCAGTTTCTCCCTTCACATCTTCCAATTGGATTTTCAATAGTTTTAATGCTTTATAAAGACGCGATTTGGCTGTACTCAATTTAATGTCGAGGATGTTCGCCACGTCAGCGAGTTTTAAATCCTCGAAATAATGGAGAATGACAACCTCTCGATACATTTGCGGGAGTTCATCCAACGCATGCTCCAAGTCAACATTCTCATAAACATCCTCTTGAGCAGGTGTTAAATATTGTAATGTATCATCATCTGTCACTTGTAAGCGTTTATGCTTACGTAAAAAATCTATGGCTGTACGGACAACTATTTTATAAAACCAGCTTTTCATATAGGTCACATTCTCAAGTCGATCTAATGAAAGCATGGCTTTTTGGATACTGTCTTGTACAACATCTAGTGCGTCCTGTTCATTTTTTGTATAGCTATACGCGAGCAAATAAAAACGCTCTTTTTGTTCTCGAATGAATTGGACAAACACCTCTTCATGTTGAAATGCATTTCTTGTTTTCATGTCCAAAGAAGCTCCTTTTTTAACATTGTCAAATTGTATACATTTACTAGACGTACGAGGAGAGGGAAAAAGTTGATACCATGAAAAAAACTTACCCCAATTGAGATAAGTTTGATCCTTCTATAGTATTGGCATACGTTAGTATAACGGCTGATCATGAAAAATAGTCATATGTATTTTTCAAGAGTAATAGAATGGTCACAACGATAAATAATTTACGTACATAGCCACTGCCGCGTTTAATGGCAAATTTTGAACCAACAATAGCTCCTGCAATTTGCGCAAGACCCATTGGTAGTCCATAGGCATAATTTATTTGTCCTAAGTATATAAACATAAGGAGGGCAGCTACATTACTGCCGAAATTTAAAAATTTGGCGTTTCCTGCTGATTGTAAAAAATCATAGCCAACTATGAGAAAAGCAAAGAGTAGAAACGAGCCTGTCCCAGGACCTAAAAAGCCATCATAAAAGCCAATAAGTGTAATCACGAAAACAAAAATAATAGAACGCTTAGGGGTTAATTGTTTAAAGGTGGTCATACTGCCCCAGTCTTTTTTAAAGATGGTATAAATGGCAACGACTGCAAGCATAATCAGCATTAATGGCTTCAGTACACTTGGGTCCATTAAGTGGACAATCCAAGCACCCAGCATAGAGCCAAAAAAGACGAAGGGGAATAGCTTATAGACGGCTTTTATATCTAGTTTACCAGAGCGATAAAATGTCACTGTGCTAGTAAGGGAACCCATTGTACCTGCCAATTTATTGGTTGCTACTGCAGCAGAGGGAGGAAGACCAACGAACATAAGAGCTGGTAATGAGATAAGCCCACCTCCTCCAACCACTGAATCAATAAAGGCTGCTAAAAAACCGAAGAGGATTAAAATTAATAAAATATTTACATCTAAATCAAAAGGCACAAAAGGTCATCTCTTTTCTATCATAATAATCTGATAGTAGCGAACTGAGGATAGGCTGTAAATACTCTAGCTGCTATTTTTTAATAGAAATAAGTGAAGTGATCTGATAGAAAATGACGACAATTTCTACATAACTCAAAAAAATTCTACTTGGAGTCATTATTTTGATGTATTATGTAGATAATGGTGTTTTTACGTAAAGGGGACGTGATGACATGAGTTTAGGAAATCATATACGTGTATTTCTCTGTGTTGTGTTTATGGGAGTACTTGTAGGGTATGTCTTTAATGCAAAAAAAGATATAACAGATCATGAGTATATTGATACCGTAAAGGAAGGCTATTTGGAGAATTTTTCAGATGTCACAGTTCGAAATGCGTTTAATTACGCTTTTTATGAACCTTACTGGCGCTATTATGAAGCAAAAACTGGGGAGCAAGTTGTAGAATTGTCAGGTGATATTACGTTTCAAGACGAAAAAGGACATGCTATTCTCCAATTTGTCGTGAACGAACAAACGCAGCAATTTTCCCTAGAGGCAATGAAATTTAAAGAAGTCGTATTAAACCAGCAACAACAACAAAAGCTTGTTGGCATGGTCTATCACACTTGGGAAAAGAAACAACTAGCTTATGAGTAAGGTTTTTTATTTTGTAAATCATCCAAACTGTATTACAGTAAAAGGGGGAGCTAGAGACAGAGAGGATGTTTTACATGAGATTAAGTATTTTAGATCAAATGCCGATTCCAAAAGGTCATTCTGCAGAAGAGGCCTTCCAACGTACAGAACAGCTGGCATTGCTAGGTGAAGAGCTTGGCTATCACCGTATGTGGCTTGCTGAACACCATAATAGCCAGTCATTGGCGAGTTCAGCTCCTGAAGTAACTGCTGCTTTTTTAGCTGCTAAAACACAGCGGCTTCGCATTGGTACGGGTGGTGTCATGATGATGCATTATTCACCCTATAAGCTAGCAGAGGTCTTTAAAACATTATCGGGGCTGGCACCCAATCGTATTGATTTTGGTGTGGGGAGAGCTCCTGGTGGTGATCATGCCGCTATCTATGCCTTGGCAGAGGGAAGACGACAACGCTTCACAGAACAGTATGATAAGCTAGAAATCATATTAAAACTAATGAATAATCAAAAAACAGGTGAACATGTCTATGATCAAGTCGTTGCAGCTCCTGCTCATATTTCATTACCAGAGGCTTGGTTACTAGGTTCTAGTGGTCAGAGCGCAATGCAGGCTGGCCAGCTGGGAGTAGGCTATTCGTATGCACAATTTTTCACGGGCAATATGTCAAAGGATATCTTTGATGCCTATAAAGCCTATTTTACGCCTTCTTATTATATGGATAAACCACAAATCATTGTGACATATGCAGCAACAGTTGCCCCAACCCTAGAAGAAGCGGAATATTTAGCTAAACCGATTGATATTTCTCGTCTTCAATTAATGAAAGGGCAAATCATTCAAACAATGTCACCCGAAGAAGCGAAAGATTATCCATTAACTGAAATGGATAAATTGACGATTGACAATAATCGCAAGGCGAATCTTGTCGGGACACCCCAAGACATTGCTACTTTTTTAAGCGCTGAGCAAGAACGCTATGGCTTTGATGAAGTGATGCTAAATTGCAATCAATATGAATTAGAAAGTCGTTTAAATACCTATAGATTCCTTGCAAAGGAATTAATTAGATAAGAGGAAAAGCCATATTCATCTGAATATGGCTTTTATGTATTTAGCTGAATTAGAATAACGGCTTTACAATTAGAAAAACCCGGAAATAAATTTCCGGGTCTGATTACCACTTACATTTTCTGCTCCATGACACACTGCCTCGCTTCCGCATAGGATCTTAAGATATTCCTAAGAAATCTGTACTTTAGCTTATTCAGTTTTGATGGTCCTTCTGAGTTATCGATCAATCGCACTCATCGGGTTAACCCTCCTAGTCATTGGATTTGAAGTGAAATCTTTAATAGTATAGCTCAACTTCTATTTCTTATACCTCTTGTGAACATAAAATATTTTTTGTGCTAAAAAATAATTACAAGAAAACATACAGTCATTACCAGTTAACAATGAAGATAAAAACACTCGTCTGTTTGAAGAAAAGTATATTTGCATCCATGATGTACATGCTACTTGTACAACTGGCTGTGATTTTAATTATTGATAGATATTTCCATAAATGTGGTTGACTTAAAATGTGTATTAAGCATATAATACATTTCAAGAAGTGTATTAACTGTTTAATACATTTTTTTATTGTCGGTGTATTAAGCGCTTAATACGCTGAGGTGTTAACGAGAGAAAAAATATGTTCATGTTGATAGGTGCAACCCATCATTCTACATACTGTGTATTAAGTGTTTAATACGCGGAATTAATTTTTGAGGAGTTGAGTTATTTGACTATAAATTTTAACAATCGGGACCCGGTGTATGTCCAAGTGATTCGGCATTTGAAAGAACAAATTGCCAAGGGATTTTATGAGCCAGGTCAGGAGATTCCATCCAGAAGGGAATTAGCCAATCAGTTAAAGATTAACCCAAATACTGCGCAACGAGCTTATAAGGAAATGGAGGAACAAGGATTGATTTTTACAGAGGGGAATATGCCTAGCTGCATTACGAAAGATGAAGCAGTCCTTAAAAATGTCCGTGAGGAATTAATTATCGAAGCGGTTGACTTATTTTTAGGCTCTATTAAATCTATCGATGTGCCTTTAGCCGAAGTATTGGAACTTGTAAAGAAAAAACATGATGCCGAAAGCGGAGAAGCGGAGGAGTCGAAATGATAGAAGTAAAAAATGTTAACAAAAAATACGGCAGGAAACAGGTTTTAAAAGACATTTCTTTTACTGCAGAAAAAGGAGAGATTACTTGTTTAATAGGAATAAATGGTGTAGGTAAGACGACCATTATGAAAGCTATTATGGCGCTCACACCAATTAATAGTGGTGAAATTTTAATGGATGGAGAAAAAATCACAAAAGAAAGTTTTGAAAAAATAACCTTCATCCCAGACACAATAACGATGTTGCCACAAATGAAAATCAATGAAGCTTTTGCGTTCATGGCTGATTTTTATAAAAGCTGGAATCCTCAGAGGGCAGAAGAATTACTACAATTTTTTAAACTTGATCCGAATGAACGTATTGCTAACTTATCGAAAGGAAATACAGCAAAAGTGAATATGCTACTGGGATTGTCACTTGATGTCGATTATTTACTGATGGATGAACCATTCTCTGGCATTGATATTTTCTCTCGTGAGCAGATTGCAGAGGTGTTTACAAGCCATTTAATTGAAGAACGTGGTGTCATTATAACAACGCATGAAATTAGTGATATTGAGCATTTGATTGATAAAGCAGTCCTTATGGATGACGGTGCAGTATTGAGGGAATTTAGCGTGGAGGAAGTACGTGAAAATGAAGGGAAATCAGTGGTTGATGTGATGAGGGAGGTATATCGAGCATGAAAAACTATTTAAAACTTGTTAATTTTGAAGTAAATCGATTTTTTAAATTGTATTTGATTTTAATAGGCTTGACCATGCTCAGCCAGCTTATTGGAGCGGGAATTATCTCACAAACCTATATGAAAAATGCTAAACAGTTGATGGCAGAAAACCAGTTATCCATGAACCAGTATGTGGAGCAATACGGGACTTTTTCTTTCGATCGATTCACTGATTCAGAATGGTTTCTGCTGCCAATCTTTTTTTGTATCGCCATGTTGATGATTTATGTTTTCTTTATTTGGTATCGAGATTGGTTTGGTAAAAATACATTTATTTACAGATTATTCATGTTACCAACTGAAAGAATCGCCATTTATTTTGCGAAATTAACGACGATTATGCTTTTAGTTCTTGGCTTGATTGCTTTGCAAATCTTGCTAATTTTGATGGAAAAACAAATAGTGAATAAGATTATACCAATAGACCTCCAATCAAATTTCTCAATTTATGCTAGTTCTACTTTAAATATGTGGAGGTGGCTGTATCCGACTAGCTTTACAGAGTTTATCCTGGTATATGCACTTGGGTTACTTTTCGTGGCAGTAATATTTACCGCGATTTTAATTGAGCGAAGTTATGGTTTAAAAGGGATTTTTTACGCTATTTTTTATGGCTTACTGTCACTTGGGGTATTTTTTGCTCCAATCCTATTAGTTAATGTTTATACAAATTACTTTTACCCACTTGAAATTTTCTTAATGGTTCTGGTAACGAGCATAATCGTTTTAGGCAGTGCCATTTGGATTGCGAATCATTTATTAAAATATAAAATCAGGGTCTAGAGGAGGTATAACAATGAAAAAATATTGGAAAACAATCAGTATTTGTTTCTTCATCGTGGTATTTATCAGTTCTTACTATATCCAAAAAACAGCAATGGCTTCTAAAAATGATAGAACCTATAAAATTGAAACGATCAGCGGAAATAAGGAAGAAATCGAAAATCTTATTCTTCAAACAAGTTATCAGAGTAATGATCTTTATCATATGTTGTACATATCAAAGGATGGTTCCACGAATCCCAATAATCAGTCTTTTTTTAGAGATTTGATGGCACCGAATGAACCTATGATTCTTCGAAAATATATTGAGGAACACCGTAATTTTATGCGTGGGAAAGAATTTGATCCAAGAAAATATTTTGAAGACAAATCACGTTTGATTTACACAACGTTTTTAGATGATGGTCGAAAAGAAGCTAGCAATGTCGTAACGCTTCAAATTGATACACTTGATAAAAATACAAATGACAGTTCTTCCTTTAAAATCGATATACCAGTCAAAGCAAGCTATGATTGGATTAATGTGAATGACGTTTACGTGGGAAATGGAAAAATAAATATATTAACAACCAACTATTTATCAGCCAATTATCTTATAAAAGGTAGGGAAGAGTTGCATGTCTATTCGATTGATGAGAACAAGAAGGAATTAGTAAAGGATGCCATCCTTGCAGAATTAGTGTCAGAAGAAAGAGGCACTTCCAGTATCCGTATTTTTAATGAATACAATACTACTACTCAAAACGAAAATTATTATTTATATATGGTAGAAAAATACAGTGATCGAAAAGAGGATACTGAGCTAGAAGTTATCTCTAGTCAAATATATCTCTATAATAATGCCAAGAATGAAGCAGAGGAATGGACTATGCCAGAAGAATTAAAACCCTATCGGAAGACAATGCTGATTCATAAAGAAACGATATACATTCCTGTTTATTCAGCCAATGGACTAACATTGAATCGTTATCATATTGAAAAGGAGCAGTGGGAAGAACCCTTAACCCTTCAATATTCAAGCATTGCGAATGAGAATGATGCACCATATTTACGTATAGCAGAGGGGAAATTTTATTTAGTATATCGTGTTTCTGATGGACAGTGGTTGTCTATCGTTGATTTACGTACAGGTGGATTGATTTATGAAGGGAAAATCATTTCCGAAGACAAAAAAAATCAAGAGGCGGATTCCTCTCTTAGGATCGAACAATTATATACGATGCATTAAAGAGCAGGCATAAGGACAACCTACAATTTATAACGCCATATGTAAAAGAAACTCCATGTTGATCAGTCTTTGTTCAACATGGAGTTTCTTTCTTTATCGATGAACTTATACATGAGCAGAGCCACTCACAAACGCGGCCTCAGGATAATACATATTTTTTACAAGTACATTTGGCCCTAAGCATTTGACTGCTGGACAATGGCAGTTAAGCGATTTTGCCAAGTCGGTTGCCATCCATTTATCAAAAATCAATGGTAGTTCGTCATGTACAATATTGCCGAGGGCTGGTGTGTCACCAAAGTCGGTAATTTAACTCCTTGTAATTACAAAGTGGCGCAAGAAAAATTAATTGTATAGAAGATAAAAGAGGATACGAAGATAGAGTTGTCAGAAATAGAGCAGATGTAAACAAAATAATAAAAAAGTTATAATAAAGATTAAGTTCGATTCCGAGATAATTTATAAATAAATGCACTTTAAAAATTATTTTATCTGTGCGAAAATTATAAGCATGGAAAGGAAGTTTTTTATATGTTTACAGTACAGAAAACTCATGATGAATGGGAAAGTTACCATGACATTGATAGGTATGGGAAATTAACTTTATCAAATATTGAATTTACTACAACACATTTATGTAATATGAGATGTTCGCATTGTGCAGTTGGCTACACATTATTAACCAAAGAATTACCAGCATTACCTACAGAAGAAATTATCCACAAGTTAGATGAGGTGGAAACTTTACGTACAATGAGTTTTACAGGTGGAGAACCTTTAATGACTAAAAAGGGAATAAAGGAAAATTTGTTACCACTTTTGAAATACGCTAAGGGTAGGGGAATTAAGACGCAAATTAATTCGAATTTAACTTTGCCTATGTCTCATTACGAATTAATTGCTCCTTATCTAGATGTTATGCACATATCGCATAACTGGTGTGATGAAAAAGAATTTGTTGAAACAGGCTTCGCTATGATGGATAAGCAACCTTCAATTGAATATAGAGGCAATTTATATCGTAATATTTTCGACAATGCAAGGGAACTTTCCAAAGGAGGGATGTTTGTATCAGCAGAAACAATGTTAAATCGTAATACTGTCCCCTATATGGAGAAAATTCATAATGAAGTGGCTAACGAAATGTTATGTAAGCGACACGAAATTCATCCTATGTATGCTAGTGACTTCGCTGAAAATTTAGAAGTTATTAGTTTGGAGGAATACAGAAAAGTTGTGAATGAAATTCTTGATTATAGAAATAAAGACATATGGGTATTGTTTGGTACATTGCCATTTTACCCTTGTAGTCAAGATGAGCGAGATTTAGCGTTAATCAAGCGAATCAATAGTGAACATAATATAACAATCAGAAATGATGTTGATGGACGATCAAGAATGAATTTAAATATTTTCACAGGGGATATATCGGTTACGGATTTCTCAGATGACGGTTCGGCTTTCGGAAATATAAAAAATGAATCATTACCTCAAATTTACGAACGGTGGTTAGATTCCAATATTTCTAAATCAATTAATTGCCACTGTCCAGCAGTCAAATGTTTAGGACCAAATGTAATTGTAAAGAATATGTATTATCCTGATAAAACATTTATTAGTGGCTCAGTTAAATAATGAAATGAAGACCTCCATTGGAATAACCATTGGAGGTTTCTTAGGGATATACTATATAATTTTTCTACTCAGTTTAAATTTAAAAGTTTTTCAAAACACAATTTACTTGTACCTTAATACACAAAGACAAAGGCCTACAGCCTGTTATTCACAGGCTTTGTGTCTTTGTAAGACTCTTTTTAAACAGTCGTTTTACTCTTTATCTGAATTTGAGGTTTTGTCATAAAATGTAACAAGAAATTGTTGGCTGATCTTAGTTTACTGACATGGTGTTGATTGATTAAACAGCAGTAGTACCCCAAAATATACTGATTCCAAAAGCTACTACTACTCCAGCAAAAACCCAACCCATAGCGTACTTCCTTAGTCTAAAGTTATTTATACTCAACATTAAAAAGCAAAAAGTCATAACAACTTGTATCCAAATTGGTCTATCAAAACTCTCTTTATGCCAAATGAAAGAATAAAGAACCCCGATAACCATAATAGACAGCACTACTAACGCAATTCTATTAAATATGCTAGACTTTTGCAAACCTATAAACCTCCTTAATATGGCTTTGTATTAAAATACCAATCACCAGTACCTCTTAATTGTTCATTCATACTAAAACCTGCAACGGAAGCAATTACTCTAACGTTATCGTTTCTAATTGCATGGTATTTTGTTCCATATCCTGTATCAACTAGACCCTTAGTTCTGTACTGATCATATGTGATTTTCCCAGAAAATGTCTTAGATACTATAAGTGTGGCGAACCCTACAGCCCCAGCCCAATTTCCTATTACTGATGCAATTTGTTTTTTAGTAATTGCAGCTCCGATAATTCCTCCAATTGCAATAACACCACCAATTACTGTCACAATATCAGATACATCTGTGACCATTTTATCGAAATTGATTTTTGCAGTTGACATATAGACAGGTGTATAATCATCTGCTTTATAAGCACTAAATATAGGTTGGGAATCATCATTGACTTTAGTAGGGTCAACAAACTCTTCAAAAGATAATTCCACTTTTTCTCCGTCCATTATAGCAAAAGAATCACCTTCATTATATTCAAATGTATGAATTTTGTTACCAGTTGTAGTAGTTAACAACATTTTATCACCATTATATTCAATGTTAAAATCTGTTTCACCTTCATCATAAACTAATGTGAATGTTTGGCCAGATTCGGTAAAATTTAAGTTCTCTATATTAGAAAACTCATTCTCATTAGAAGCTGCAAACGTATTTTGTGTACCAGCCAATGATAATGGACCAGCTAAAAGTAATGCTACGACTATGTTACCTGTAAGTATTTTTTTGTGTGGACGGATAAGCATGTGTATAAAGCGCATACATGTTCTAATATTCTGTCATAGGGCATTTTACTGTTATTTTTCATAAAAAACGTTATCATGATATAGAGTAAATAGTCACAATGCATCGAAGAAAGTGGGAATGAATATGACGAAATATGAGATATTATTGTTTGACGTAGATGATACATTACTAGATTTTGATTTAGCTGAAAATGCAGCACTTGACCGCATGTTCAGAGAGGAAAAGATAGCCACTACGCCCGAGATGATTGCGCGCTACAAAGAAATTAATGAATCGATGTGGCGAGCTTTTGAGCGTGGGGAAGTGACAAAAAATACACTACATAATACAAGATTTGCGGTTGCTTTAAAGGAATTTGGGATGGAGGTCGATGGCGTCTACTTTGAATCGCTATTCCAAAAATACTTACAGGAAGCACATCATTATGTAGAGGGAGCTTATGAAGTCATCGCTCAACTAGCCAATCACTATCATTTGTATGTCGTATCAAATGGCGTAACGTTGACACAAAATAAACGACTAGTGGATGCCGATTTAGCACAATATTTTAAAGGCATCTTTATCTCCGAGCAAACGGGCTATCAAAAACCAATGCCGGCCTTTTTTGATTATGTATTTGAGCGGATTGAGCATTTTGATAAAGCTAAAACGCTTATAATCGGCGATTCTTTGACATCAGACATTAAAGGCGGATTGCTGTCAGGCATTGATACATGCTGGTTTAACATCCGCAATGTTGAAAATACGAGTGATATTGAACCACATTATGAAATTAAAAAATTGCATGAGTTACATGAGCTATTGCATACAAAAATAGCACTATATTAAGACAGAAGGCACTTCCTTTGTTCCGTGGACAGAGGAGGTGTTTTTTTATGTCTTTAAGATTTATTTTTGAATATCTACTTTACAAAAAGTCATGAATCATTTAAAATTCGATTTTGAATGATAATAGTAATCATTACTATTTAAGTGAAGGGGAAAGTATATTGAAAAAAATAATGAGTTTACTAGTTCTATTGATTGTGAGTGGAAGTATGCTTGTGGCCTGCGGAAATTCAGATGACAAGACAAAAAAAGACAAGGCAAAAGGTGAAAATGAACATGTTTTAACCATTTCTTGGCCAAAGGATATTGGAGAAGTAAATCCACACCTGTATGCACCAAATGAAATGTTTGCTCAGGCCATGATATACGATCCGCTTGTACGCTATGGAAATGATGGGCAAATAGAGCCAGGATTAGCAACAGCATGGGAAATGTCTCAAGACGGTAAGAGCTACATATTTACATTACGAGACAATGTCTTGTATTCAGACGGCTCTCAGCTTACGGCAGACAATGTTAAACGTAATATCGAAACTGTAGTGGAGAATATTGCACCGCATAGTTGGCTAGAAGTGGTGGCAGTCATTGATCGGGTAGAAGTCTTAGATAAGCTGAAATTACAGATTCATTTAAAAGAGCCTTACTATCCATTTTTACAGGAGTTAACGTTGATTCGTCCATTACGTATGTTAGGGGATAGTGGCTTCCCAGCAAGTGGGACAACCAAAGATGGCATTGAAAAAGCGGTTGGAACAGGTCCTTGGATTTTAACTGATTACAAGCAAGACAATTTTGCTGAATTTTCACGTAATGAGCATTATTGGGGAGAGAAGCCTAAGCTAGAAAAAGTCATCGTCAAAATTATTCCTGATTCACAAGCACGTATGATGGCACTTGAAAAAGGAGATATTGATTTAATTTTCGGAAGTGGTCAATTAGCACCTGAGGAACTCCGAGTTTTGGAGAAAAATCCCCAATATCAAACGCTAATTTCTGAACCTTCCTCTACTAGAATACTATCTTTCAATTCAGACTATGGCGTGACGCAAGATAAAGATGTCAGACTTGCTTTGCAGTATGCTTTTGATCGACAAACAATTATTGAACATGTATTAAATGGCATTGAACAAGAGGCCAAGTCTTTATTTGCTCCAGGATTTCCGTATAGTGATATTCCATTTGAGTCTTACAGCTATGATTTAGAAAAAGCCCAGCAACTATTGGATAAAGCAGGCTGGATCTTTGAAGAAGGGGCTCCGTTTCGATCCAAAGACGGTCAAGCACTGACCATCACAATTCCATATAACAGTAATGACCAAGTGCATAAATCTATATTTGAATATTTACAGGGCGCATGGCGTGAATTAGGCGTAGATGTCAAATTGATTGGAGAAGAAGATCAACTTTTCCGAACGCGAAGTAAAACAGGTGAGTTCAATGTCATTATGAATGATACGTGGGGGGCACCTTATGATCCCCATATGTATTTACGAATGATGACGGGGGAAAAGCAAATTGGCCATTATGCGTTAAAAGGCACAGCACATTCAGAACAATTAGCAGCAAATATTGCGAAAGTGATTCGATCAACTGATGAATCAGAGAGACAGAGCCTGTATGAAGCCATTTTACAAACCATTCATGAAGAGGCGATTTTCATGCCATTATCTTATCGGACAAATTATTTGGTGGCCAATCAACGTCTAGCCAATTTATCGTTTTCTATGCAGCAATTTGAAGTGCCGCTGAATCAATATGAGGTGAAGTAGTCAAAATGGTGCCATTTTTTGTTAAACGGCTAGCAAGTATGTTACTGGCGTTGTTTGGTATTACCATCATCGCCTTTGGATTAATTCGCTTTATTCCTGTTGATCCTGTTGAAGCTTATTTTACAATCAATCAAATTCCTGCTACTGAAGAGGCCATGACAAGTATGCGTGAAGAAATGGGTCTAGATCAACCTTTGTGGATGCAATATATTGCTTGGCTCAGCCATGCATTGCAATTAGATTTTGGAACATCCTTTGTATCGAAAAAGGCCGTGGCAACAGAACTATTTCAACGCTTTGAGACAACATTACTTTTAGCGGTAACAGCGTTGGTCATAATTATTGTCATTAGCTTTTCTATTGGCATTTGGTCTGCAAGAAAAAACGGTGGATGGCTCGATTGGTTTACACGTACAGCTATCTTTACAATTGCCTCTATGCCAAGTTTTTGGCTGGCCTTTCTCTTCATTTATACAGTGGCCTTGAAATGGGGCGTACTACCTCTCATGGGGTGGGGAAGTTTTGCTCATGTCATTTTACCATCGATAACACTGGCTTTAGGATTTATCCCTTATTACATTAGGCTCATCCGCTCAAGCATGAGAGAAGAAATGAAGAAACCGCATGTTCTATTTGCCCGTGCAAGAGGTGTAAAAGAAACGGTTATTTTGCGTTCACATATTTTCAAAAGCATTTTACCACAACTTATCACATCCCTTGCCATGACCTGTGGAGGCCTATTAGGGGGTGCAGCGATTATTGAGAATGTTTTTGCCATTTCTGGCGTGGGACACTTTATTGTGGAGGCCATGTTAGCAAGGGACTACGCTGTACTACAAGCTTTTATCGTCATCATTGGGGGATTGTATATCACTATCAATTTTATAGCAGATATACTATGTGCGGTTGTTGATCCACGTGTCAGGCTGAAAGGAGGCGCTCTATAGTGAAAAAAAATTTGCCACTCATCATCAGTAGCTTGCTCGTACTCATGCTGGTGGTAATGGCTCTATTTGCTCCTTGGTTAGCGCCTCATGATCCTTATACAACAGATATAGCCAATAAATTACAGGGATTTTCTATGCATTACCCCTTAGGTACAGATCACCTGGGGCGCTGTGTGCTCTCTCGTTTATTATTTGGTACGCGCACCTCTCTGCTACTAGCCTCTGGCGTACTATTCATTACCTTAATCATTAGCATCATCGTAGGGTGTCTGGCAGGGTACATCGGTGGGCTGGTTGATCTAGTATTAATGCGTATTTGTGATGTTCTTCTCTCCATTCCTGATTTTATTTTTGCCCTTGTCATTGTAGGTGCGTTAGGTGGTGGCGTTAAAAATATGTTTGTGGCAATTTGTTTTGTGTCGTGGGTAGGTTTTGCGCGTATTATTCGCAATATGGTGCGTTCTTTAAAAGAAAGCACTTATGTACAATATGCACGGCTGACAGGTGTACCGAAACGAAAAATTATAAGGAGGCATATATTGCCGTTTGTCTTTCCACAAATATTTTTGTTAAAACTAATCGGGCTTGGCTCCACAATACTTTTAATTTCGGAGCTGTCGTTTTTAGGGCTAGGTGTTACGGCACCGATGGCAGAATGGGGCATGATGATTAATGATAGTAAAACCTATTTAATGAGTGAACCAACGCTTATGTTTATACCAGGTATCATGATCTCATTAACCGTTCTTATTTTTAATTGGTTTGGGGATGCCCTTCGTACGGCTATGGATGCCAAAGTATAAGAAGAGGTGACAATATGTTAGAGATAAGGGATTTGTCAATTACGCTTCAAACAGCACAGGGACCTAAAAAAGTTGTGCAGCATGTTGATTTCCAGATTCCAACTGGTACAACGCTTGGTATTGTCGGGGAAAGTGGTAGCGGTAAAACGATGCTATGTTATGCCATCTTGCAACTGTTTCGGGAGTCCCGAAACTATGAGGGAGACATTTTATTGGAAGGGCGTTCCTTAATGGAAATGGATGAACAGCAGTTGCGAGGCCTTCGGGGCAATGACGTGGCATGTATATTGCAGAATCCTATGGCTATGTTTAATCCTATTATAACAATAGGAGAGCATATGATTGAAACAGTACAGGCACACCGATCGCTCAGTAAAAAACAAGCATTGCACATAGCAACTGAGCAACTTGCTTTTTTTCAATTGACCGATTCAAGACTGTTAAAAAAATATCCTCACGAGTTAAGCGGTGGCATGCTTCAACGTGTCATGATTGCCATGGCTATGAGTCTTCGTCCAAAGCTTTTGCTTGCAGATGAGCCAACAACAGCCCTTGATACGATGACACAGCTCAAGGTTTTAGAGGAATTGTCTCATTGTCAGCAACAATATCAGACAACGATGCTGATTGTGTCACATGATCTTGGCGTCATCGCCCGAATGGCAGATCAAATTGTTGTTATGCGAAGGGGGAAAATTATGGAATATGGTCCAGCCGAACGGCTATTACAAAACCCTGTTCATTCCTATACCAAAGCATTAGTCGCAGCGAAAAGGAAGGATGATCAACTTGAAAAACTTGTGGATAGCTGGTCAGGTGATACAAACGGAATTCTATATGAACTAGACACGAACTATTGGGTAAGACAGGAGGAAAGCCGATGTTAGAAATCCAACAAGTATCTAAAACCTATCGAAAAAAGAGATTGTTTGGGGAACATGAAACAATAGAAGCTGTGAAAAATATGTCATTCACCTTGAAGCAAGGGGTTTGCTTAGCCATTGTCGGGGAGAGCGGTAGTGGCAAAACCACACTAGGAAAGCTGATAATAGGTATGGAAAAGCCAGATAGCGGAATCATAAAATTCGATCATATAAACCTAGCAACGACATGCAAAGAAGAGAAGAAGCAATTACAAAAAAATATTCAAATCGTTTTTCAAGATTGCCATAGTGCTGTTAATCCGAAAATGAAGATTCGAGACATCATTGCAGAGCCAATGAATTGTCATTTACAGTTGACGAAACAACAGCAGCTAGAAAAAATAAAGGAGCTTTTAGTACAGGTGGGACTATCTGAGAGAGATGCTCAAAAATACCCTCATCAATTAAGTGGTGGTCAGTTACAGCGAGTGACCATCGCAAGGGCGATAGCAACAGACCCTAAGCTCATTATCTTGGATGAATCCATTAATAGTTTAGATATATTGGTACAAATCAGTATCCTAAAACTTCTGAAACAATTGCAACAGGAGAGAGGCTTCAGTTATTTATTTATTACTCACGATTTACACGCAGTTAGTTTGTTTGCAGATGAAGTAGCTGTTGTAGACCAGGGTGAAGTGGTGGAATTTCTTCATGATGTGTCTCAAATTCCATGTATGACCCATCCGATAAGCCAACGCTTATTAGCCTCTAGATTACCTATAAATCGTCAAGAAATTTCTTCGTTGCAAGGGGAGCAAGTCTCATGAAACTTCAGCCTTTATCCCTTCGCATGATGCAATTATATGGGCTTGCGGTTATTTTTTTTACCGCCAATGCCGTGTTGACAGTTATTTTTCCATTAGAAGCAGCGGATGGGGGGTACTTGGAGGGTGAAATTGGAGTCATGATGGCCATATATATGCTTGTTTGTATGCTATTAAGACCTTTTGCTGGCCAAATGGTCGCCAAGCATAGTCCTTATACGATTATGCAATGGCTGTTAGTAGGCCATGCACTTGCACTGCTTATCTATGTAATATTTGGTATTGATAGTGTCTTTTTAGTACGAGTCCTACAGGGTATCATCACCGCTTTCTTTTCTATGGCGATGCAGCTAGGTATTACAGTTGTCTTACACGACCATGATCGGGGGCAAGGCATGTCGATGTATTCCTTATCCAGTGTTGTACCTGGTTTATATGGACCTGCAGTAGCGCTACTCTTGTGGACGCAATTGGATAGACAGGATTTATTAATCTTTGTGGTTATGTTGGCTCTTCTGCCACTACTGTTTTTTATTGGCTCCCCTTTACCAAAAGCAAAGGAAGACACAGAAGTTGTGACAACAAGAGAGCTGTTAGCCGCCATGAAGGGGGTAAAACAACACAAGGGGCTAGTCATATCAGCAATCGTTATGGTTCTTGGTGCTGCTATTTTTGGCGCCATCACCACCTTTTTACCATTGTTTATGCTGACCGAGGGAGTGGGGAATCCAGCTATTTATTTAACGTTACAGGCATTGGTCGTGGTGGGTAGTCGCTTTGTATTGCGACGCTCTATTCCTTCAGATGGACAATGGCATCCGAAATTTATTGCATGTGTGCTTTTCAGCTCCATATTGGGCACAACGTTGCTTGCTGTTTTACCTGAAATAGGATCTTTTGTCTATATTTCCGCTGTTTTCAATGGCCTTGCCTCAGCGATGCTATATCCGACAATTACTACATATATGTCGTTTGTTGTACCACAAGAATCGAGAAATGTTTTGCTAGGTTTATTTTTAGCTACCTATGATTTAGGCTTTGGGTTGGGTGGGTTTTTGATGGGCTTTATTGTGCAATTTACATCCTATATGGTCATGTTTATGGTTTGTACGGTTTTAGCGATTATCGCACTCTGTGTTGTATTGCGTAACGGTAATCCCGAGAGGCAAATTATCACTACCATACTGACAAAATAATCGCGTGCTTGCTATGTATAAAATACAATAGAAAAGGCAAAACCTTTTATGAGACTAGTTTCCATGAAAGGGGAAATATTCGATGAATATGGTTTTAACTGCCAGTAAACGTCAAAAGGGACAACAATCTTCTTTAACACAGCTTCGACAAAATGGGGGCATTCCAGGTGTGGTTTACGGCTTTCAAATGGAATCAACGGCAATTATGTTAGATGCGAGAGCCTTTGCAAAAATGTTAGCTACACACGGTACGAAAAGTGTTTTCCAATTAGATGTTGAAGGAAAACGCATTAATGCAGTTTTAACAGAGGTACAACGTTGTGCATTAAAAGGGAATGTTAAGCATGTGGATTTTAAATCCATCAATATGTCAGAGGAGCTAGAAGTGGATATTCCAGTGACTGTAATTGGGGATGCAGTTGGAGTTGCTGATGGCGGATTCCTGCTCCAGCCTAATCGTGAAGTGCGTATTAAAGTGAAGCCAACTGACATTCCAGAAACCATTGAAATAGATGTTACAAATGTTGCAATTGGGACTTCTCTATACGTCGGAGATATTCGTCAACAGTTCTCGTTTGATATTTTACAAGAGGATGACTACACACTGGTGACGATTACACCACCGGCTGCTGAAAACGTACAGGAAGATGATACAGTGGACGATACACCAGAAGTGATGGAAGCAACAGGACAAAATACTGCTGAACCAGAAGCATAAATGAAAGAGGAGCCTCCTTACACTACGTAAGGGGCTCCTCCTGTTGTTGAAAAAGATATGTCACTAGCAGAAAAAGACCTTTTAGCAAGGTGAGAGGTTGATTTCCGTTCCGCCAGCGTCCTTTCCAGGGGGCGTCCGATGAGCCGCTTCACTCACTTACGTTCGCTCCAGGGTCTCCTCTGTGACGCTAAATCCCCTAGGAGTGACGCTGGCTCCACTCCAATCAACCATTACCATTCTGCAAAATGTCTTTACTTTTTCATACTAGCATAGCGATCAAATAGCCCATTATCTGTATTCTTAGAGGGGATAAGTTCTTATTTCCAAGGTGGAGAAGTGATGCGTGACAACACCTCTTCATAAAGAGTAATGAACACCTTCACTTTATTGCCCACAGGAAAGCAAGTAGCCTTCAACAGAAATCCATTTTCACCTATCACAAAAATTCTATTGATTGTTTTGTTTTTCAACACTATGAGGAGCCTCCTTACACTACGTAAGGGGCTCCTTATTATTTGCTATAAAAATTGCTGTATGGATTTACGATAACGATAATAGAGTGTGATGTAAATACTACAAGTTGCTAAAAATAGCCATGGTGGAAGAAAGCGCATGATGGCAAAGGGTGTTTCAAATAAAAAAGCAAAAAGGAAGGCAGAACCTTCTTTATCCCATAAACCTGGGGTATAATATGCGCTTTTTATACTGAAAAAGGGAGCGATGTTATCGTTGCCATAAAAAATCATTAAGAAGATAAGAGAGAGTATTGCCCAATTGCTTGCATGTTTCATTAAACGTTTATATTTCGCAATGTGGGAATCATTATCTGAAAATAATTCATCATTACCATCTTTACTTTTTGTCCAATAAAATGTGCCATCATATGATTTTTCTTTTACAATACGCCAGCAAAAATCCTCATGTAATTGCTTATAGGTAGCTTTCTTTTCTTTGCGAAGATCCTGCTGACAATCAATCCGAATAACTTGTTCAAGATCTTCAGTAGGCTGAAATGTATATATACCTGCTGAGTTTATGTGAGAGCATAGCCAACCCTTGGCTAACATTTCGTTTAACCAACGCTCTTCCTTTTCGATATCAAAAAAGATTTTAAACTTTATCATGTTCGCCAGCTCCCTCGTATAAAGATAAAATGCGCTGCAATCTTTGTTGCTCTGCCGCTAATATTTCTAGACCCTCTTCTGTTGTTTGATAAACCTTGCGTCTTGTATCCTGGGTCTCAACAGGCGCGATCCAATGATATTTTAATAAATTTTCAATGGCTCCATACATAGTGCCAGCAGCAATCCTTACACTACCTGCGCTCATTTCCTCGATTTTTTGCATCATGGCATAGCCATGTAGCGGTTCACGTAAGGCAAGTAGAATATAATGCATGGTTTCGGATAAAGGTAATAATTTATGTTTTTTCACATCTTCACCTCAAATATACAGTTGGACTATATAGTTTGATTATATATAGTTGAACTGTATATTTCAACTGTAAAAAAGACAATGCAAAAATGCATTGTCTTTAAAGTTTAGACAACAGCGCTTTTCACGCCTGTCCATCGCATAAATAATTTTTCGTTATAGGATAAGGCAAATTGTACGATTGGTCCAAGTCCAAATGCCATAAATACCGTACCGATGCCTATAGGACCGCCAAGTAGGAAGCCAATGATTGCAACTGTTACTTCCATTGTTGTACGAGAGCGAGTCACACTCCAGCCAAGCTTATGAACCATCATCAGCATGAGTGTATCACGCGGTCCAATACCTAAATTTGCTACCATATACATTCCACAGCCCCAGCCTAGTAACACTAACCCTGTAAGGTAAGAAATAAGTTGCATCCAAAAACCATCAATATCAGGTAACCAATAGTTGAATATATCAATAAAAATGCCTGCCAAAAACATATCGATAAACGTTCCAGGTAAAGGGAACTTTTTCGTAATCAGCATATCAAACGCTAAAATAGCAAGTCCCAAAATAATGGACCATGAACCGATTGATAGGCCTACTGTTTTTGTTAAGCCAATATGTAGTACATCCCATGAGCCCACTCCAAAGAGTTGGCCTTTAATTGTTAATGTGATACCAAAAGAAAGTACGATAATGCCTGTTATGAAAAACAAACAGCGCGTAAAAAAAGCTTGTTTCATTTTTAACCCTCATTCATTCGAAAATTCCTGTTGTCCATCCAGTTATTATAACAATAGATTTTCAATATGCCCGAAGATTGTCATTTCACATTTTTCAAAAAAAGACCGTTTAGCTTTCTTGGGAGAGGGCAAAATAGATATATAGATGAAAGGATGGGATATTATGACTTCTGTACGTGATGAAATTCTAGAAGTGTTAAATCGAGAAAAGATTGGCACAATGGCGACTGTAGAAAATGGCAAACCTTACTCACGATACATGACATTCCAGCATGAAGATTTTGTATTGTATACAGTGACGAATAAGCATTCAGAAAAAATGGAAGAGCTGCGCAAAAACCCATATACCCATATTTTATATGGCTACGAAAATGGTGGCTTTGGTGATACGTATGTGGAAATAGAAGGCAAACTTACTGAAGTACATGAAGAAGGGATAAAAAATAAACTAGCCGAATTTTTTACAAGTATCTTTATTGGCAATCAGGATGAAATGGTGACATTAAAGATTGAGCCTATTCGTATGCGCTTGATGAATAAAAAAGGGCAACCACCTAAAGAGCTAGAATTTTCGAACGACCATTGATCAATGGTCGTTTTTTACTGATGTAGCGATAAATAGTTGCAATGGCTAGCATCTTTTTGGCATGATAGTTCTTAAAAGAAAAAGGAGTATAGATTATGTCGATAAAATTACAGCAGCTAACACAAAATGTATTATCTTCTCAAGGAAAATTAGAGGCAGATTTTATACTTAGAAATGCGCAAATTGCGGATGTTTTTTCGTTAACATGGCAAAAAGCAGATATCGTCGTGAAGAATGGGATGATTGTGGCTCTAGATCGCACGAATAAGTTTCACGCTAAACAGGAAGAGGATGCGACAGGAGGCTATGTCATTCCTGGTTTAATTGATGGTCATATACATATTGAGTCTTCTATGTTGACACCAGGGGAATTTAGTCGTGTTTTACTTCCTCATGGGATTACAACGGTAATGACAGATCCTCATGAGATCGCCAATGTCGCAGGAGCAGAAGGCATTCAATTTATGCTCGATGATGCACAAAAGGCAGATATGGATATTTTTGTGATGCTGCCATCAAGTGTGCCAGGTACACAGTTTGAAAATGCAGGCGCTACACTAACAGCTAAGGATTTGGCACCATTTCTACAACATGAACAGGTTCGTGGATTAGCTGAGGTGATGGATTTCCCAGCGGTATTAAATGGGCAAGAGGACATGCTTCAGAAAATTTTATTATCGCAGGAAGCAAATTTAGTCATTGATGGGCATTGTGCAGGCTTACAAAGCGAACAAATTACAGGCTATCGAGCTGCGGGTATTCACACAGATCATGAATGTGTAACGGCTGAGGAAGCCATTGACCGTGTAGAGCAGGGGATGTATGTGCTAATCCGAGAGGGCTCAGCCGCGAAAAACTTACGTGACTTATTGCCAGCTGTCCAGTCACATAATGCTCGTCGCTTTGGTTTTTGTACAGATGATAAATATGTGGATGAGTTAATCGACGAAGGCAGCATCAATTATGATATCGCCATGGCAATAGCTGAAGGGATGCAACCATTGCAAGCAATCCAGTTAGCAACCGTTAACACCGCAGAATGCTATCGTTTATTAGATCGAGGTGTACTTGCACCAGGCTATAAGGCAGATTTTGTGTTAGTAGAGAATTTGTCAACAATGCAGGCAAAGGCCGTATGGAAAAATGGGCAGAAAGTGGCTGAAAATGGTAAAATGCTGACAAATCATCAAGAGCCAGTTGTGCCTGCTCATATCCATCAATCTGTCCATTTACCAACCATTACAAAGGATAGGCTACAACTAGCATTCACAAAGGGTACAAAGGCGAATGTAATGGAGATTGTGCCGAATCAGCTAATTACCAATCATGTAATAATGGATGTACCTGTAAAGGATGGTTTTTTCGTCCCTTCTGTAGAACAAGATCTACTGAAACTAGCCGTCATCGAACGTCATCATCAGCTACACACGACAGGTTTAGGAATTGTTAAAGGCTTTGGCTTACAAAAAGGAGCAGTAGCCACAACAGTAGCTCATGATTCCCATAATGCCCTTGTTGTAGGAACAAATGATGAGGATATGGTCCTGGCGCTTACACGCATTCAGGAAATCCAAGGGGGCTTTGTGATCGTTGCGGATGGCCAAATTCTAGCGGAGATGCCATTAACCATTGGTGGCTTGATGACAGATGTACCAGCTCAACAGGCAAAGGAGCAGCTAGCAGGCTTGCACAGGGCATTAAAGACGCTTAATCCAACATTAGATTTCCATTTTCTACTAACGTTTTCTTTTGTGGCATTACCAGTTATTCCTGCTTTAAAGCTAACAGATACAGGATTATTTGATGTGACAACCTTCCAGCATATCTCAGTAGAAGCATAGATAAAAAAACGACCTAGTAGCTTTCATTAAGCTTTTAGGTCGTTTTCTTATATTGCTTATTTAGTGCTAGCTCTCATTCACCATCATTTACGAACTATAAACATGCTTACAAGTCATTGTAATATGGAATTAGTCGTAAAATTAAGGATTGCGTGTTGATTATTTCAACCTCTTATTTGTAAGATATTTTCGTCTAAACATCCCTACTAAAAATACATACATTAATATATAAAAGGGGGTGAGATTGACAATGAAAAATAATGATCGATTTATGAAAATAGTTAGTATTCCTACTCCTTTATATGAATCATTATTAGGTCAATATTTTGTTGGGCAAACCGAATTAATTACCTTAAAAAAAGGAAGAAATGCGTGGGGAAGCTTAAGTAATCCTAAATATTCTAATGTGGATTTGTTTGTAAATGCGTTTACCATTACTAATTATTCTAAACAACCTATTCTGGCTGAAATTTGGTTTAATGCAATCCCTCCTGGGGATTCAATGATTTCTAAAAATGTAACGCCTACTAATACAGCCATTTATCCACCACCAAATCCAGACGTTAAAATTGAATTTGCTGAACTTGTTGAAGGGCACCCCTATAAAGGAGTAAATGCGTTTAAACGAATTGTTCCACCACAAAGTACTTTAGTAAGCGATGAAGATGGAAAATTTATTTTTCCATCTGGTGAATCATTTGTAATTTTTTTAGTTACACAGGACAATGAATGTATAGAGGCTGAGATAGCATTTGGGTGGTTTGAAAAAATGAAAAAATACCATTAAATAATAAGGATATTGTTAGTAGAATATAATTTATAGTGATATTAATTAGTTAGAAAAAAGAAGCTAAAGCTCTCAAATATCTATTGAGAACTTTAGCTGCTGTATTATTGACTAGTTAAAGCATTTTTTCGAATCTATCAATGGCTTTATTAAATTCATTGTGAGTTTCTGTTACAACTTTCTTCAAATCATGTGTAATATTATCGACCTTTTCCGTATCACTTTCTATAGTCATTACATTATATTCGATATTTCGAAGTGCCTTATCCACATTCAGTGCTAATTTTCGTACCTCTTCTGCTACGACTTTAAAACCGCGACCTTTTTCACCAACACGAGCAGCCTCTATTGCGGCATTCAGTGCTAGGACATTTGTTTGTTTAGCGATAGTATGAATCACTTTTACAGTATCTCTAATTGCGTCAACTTCTTTGGCAAGTGATGCTACGGCTTTTATGTTTTCTTCTGAATTGGATACAACAATTTCTACTAACTCCTGAGGCATACTTTTTAGTTTAGCAATAATCTCTAAAGTATTGAATTCTCGATTTGTAATATCTGTTGAAATTTTTAATATGGAACTTACCTTATTATTGTCATTGAAAATGGGGAGGTAAGTTGCTTCAAGCCATATAGAATCGTTCATTTTACTTATTCTTTCAATTTTTCCTTCATATTTTTCTCCATTTAATAAACCTTGCCATAGGAGATGATAGTCTGGGCTTTGTATAAAATCCGGTTTACAAAACTTTTCATGACCCATCCCAATAACTTCATCCACCTGATATCCTAGAACCTCTGCAAATTTTTTATTAGCCCAAATCACTTTTCTATTCAAGTTAAACTCTACGAGGGCTAAATTTTTTTTCATTGAATCTACAATTGCATTTTCATTCATATGTTTTGTCTGAATATTCATATTTTCAAATCCTTATATTAGGTAGCTAAGCTAAATTTAATTCATACTTAATGATTATTAGATATGCAACATTACTTTTTCACTAGGTTTGTTATTGAGTTCCGTATTAAAGAGATCTATTTTAGGTAAAGGTTTCACTGCTAATTGTGCTAGACCATGCTTTTGTAGAATTCCATTAGAAGTAATACGGGCAGACTCCAAGATAATCGGTAAACCACTTCCTGGATGTGTACCACCTCCAACTAACCAGCTATTTTTTAATTCTTCAAATTTATTGTGAGGGCGGAATGTCAGCATCTGTGTAAGCTGATGACCTAGGTTAAAAGTTGCTCCTTTATATACACCTAAATTCTCTTCCCAATTTTTCGGTGAAATTATGTGTTCTTCTTCAATGTATTGCTCTAGATTTTCAATGCCAAGTTTGTCCTCAATTAACCCAATTAGCATGTTACGATAATCTTGTTCACAGGTATCCCACTCAATATGACTGAAATTATTAGGTACTGGTGCTAATACATATAGCGTTGATTTCCCTTGTGGGGCAACTGTCGGATCTGTTACAACTGCATTTTGAATGTAGATAGATGGATCATCCGACAACAATTTATGGTTAGTAATTTCTTCAACATTTTTTCGGTAATTTTTTGCAAACCAGATCGTATGATGGGGCAAATCAAATTTTTTATTGACACCTAGATAAAGCATAAAAGTAGAGCAAGAGTATTTTTTCTTCTCTAACTTTTCTTTAGTGTATTTTTTTAGAACACCAGGCTCGACTAAGTGAGTCATCGCATGACCAAAATCACTATTTATTATTACTTCATTAGATGCTATTTTTTCGCCATTATCTAAAATGACACCCTTTACCTTTCGACCATCCAACCAGAGCTTTGAAACGCCACAGTTCGTGTATATCTCTCCACCATTTTCTCGTACAACCTTTGCCATTGCCTGTGTTAACTTATTAATGCCACCTGTAATGTGGTAAACACCATAAGCATGCTCAATAAAAGATAGAATGGAAAATGCACCAGGACTTTCCCACGGAGACATGCCTAAGTATTTTGCTTGGAAAGTAAAGGCAAGTTGTAATTCCTCTTGCTTGTAAAATCGTGAAAGCGTATCTATTAAAGATCTACCGATTTCAAGCTCACCCAATGCCTTTAAAACTTTTGGTTGTAGTAAATCTGTATAACGGTTCATGCTTGCTTGCAATACAGGTACTAACGCTTCTAATTTGTGATTAGTTTCCTTCATATATTTTTCAAAAGAGCCCTCATTGCCTGGAAATAGTTCATTTATTTGACGAATCATTTCCTCACGATCACGAGTCATTTTAATGCGCTTATCGTGAAAAATTAATTCATACATTGGATCTAGGTTTACTAGATCTATATAATTATGTATATTTTTACCGGCAAGCTCGAATATTTCTTCAATAATATAAAACATATTTAAAAATGTGGGGCCCATATCAAATTTATATTCTCCTAGCTTTATTTCACTTGTTCTACCACCAATATAGGGTTGTTTCTCGTAAACTTTGACATTAAATCCTTTAGCGCTAAGCAGCATTGCCGACGCTAAACCACCTGGACCAGCTCCTATAACAATAATCTCCTTTTTCATTGTGAAAAACCTCCGTATCTGCTATTTAGTCTTATAACACTACCTGTATTGAGTCATGATTTATAAATAGATAAAAATATTTATTTGTTGTACAAAAGTTATACAGTGATTATACAATTAGTGTACAAAAATGTGCAAACTATATATTCTTGAAATTTAAAAAATTATTTTATGGCTATTGCGTGCAAAAAAAAATCATAGACAAAAGCATGTGTAACCAATGCTTTCATCCATGATATTCTCGTTGAACTTCTCAATAAAATAGATTGTAAGAACAATGCCTTATTTAAACAGGGATAGCAGTATTAATAAACTTTTTAACTTTTGCTTATAGTACTAGTTCTAACCAAAACGTTAAACTCCTACTAAAAATAAATGTTATTTAGAGTGAGAGTTATTTATAACTTCATCAATAGTACTGGCAATAGCAATTGAATGTAAGGAATGTGTTTTTAAATACTCTTCAGAGCCAGCACCCCCCATATAAAATCGAATAGCAGGATGTTTTGCAGCGAAGTCATCTAATTGCTGAATGCTAGTAGGGTATAACTCAAATGGCCTTGTAGTCATAGCAGATAATAGAACCACCTTTGGTTTAAAATGTATGATTAAAGATTCAATTGCCCCAACAGCTGGAGAACTGCCAACAAGGAATGATCGCCAACCAGCCATCATTGCTTGCAACAATAAAATATGAAGTTGAACTTCATGATGCTCCCCTGGTAAGCATGCTCCCATTATAAGTGGTGCATCCTCTTTAGAGTGGTAATTCCTTCTTAATTGTACTAAATAATCTCTAACAATCATTGTAGTAACAGATTCTTGATACTCGGTCCATACCTGTTTTTCCCATAATCTTCCTACCTCTTGTAAGAAAGGAATAATCACATGAGATAGAAATTTTGCTAATCCTAATGAATGATTTGCTTGTTGCAGGAGTCGATTAAGTTCTACTTCATTGCAAAGTCTTCCTTCTTCCAATAAAAGATTACAGAAATGATCTACATTGTCGCTTTTGGTCAACACTGTGGGGGTAACTGCCTCTAAAACATTTTGATTGCTAAGTACAATTGTCACTGCTTGTTTTATAGAATAGCCTTGGTTCGAAAGGCTAAGTACTTTTAAATATAGCTGCACATCCTTTTCACTATAAACACGGTGTCCATTTTCTAATCTTTTGGGATGAACAAGTTGGTAGCGCTCTTCCCATTTACGTATCACTTGTTTGGATAGTCCTGTGATTTCAGATACCTGCGTAATATTATATTGCCAATCTGTTGGTGTCATTATTTCCCTGCCTTTCTATAGCTAGTAACATTCATGATTGTGAGTATTTGTGTGCCGTAGTGCTTTCCGAAACCTTACAACTTTTCATATTATAATATAGATATTTAAAAGTTGTACAACAATTGTATAACTATAGTGGTTGAATATTGAATAACAGGGAAATAGGGGTGGGGAATTTAATGAGACAATTTGTTGTTTTTTTTCTTCCATACCATAATGAGTAGGCTATACGATTTTATAGATAAGCTAATGGCTTTAAATAATTTATTAATGTTATGTAAGCGGAGTAATTATAAGTTGGAATGGGTAATGAATATATTGAATTAGATGATGTATATGAGGGGGAAAGAACATGAAATGGCTTGCACTCATAAGTTATTTCGCCATGGTTATTATTAATGGACTAGCTAGTACGGTGGGGATTAATGGGAAAAAGACAGGTGAAATTTCTAATCAGGTAGATGTATTGTTTATTCCAGCAGGCTATGTTTTTAGTATTTGGGGCTTGATTTATTTTTTATTATTCATTTGGCTTGTACAACAATTTCGGTCTTCAACTACTAATCGTATAAATAGCAATCTGGGTCTCTTTGTAATCACTTCATTTTTAAATATCGCATGGTTGTTGAGCTGGCATTATGAATTGTTTATAACGTCCATTGTTATTATGGTCGGCTTATTGGTTCATATAATTTTTCTGTATGTAAGTTTCCCGAAAGAGGATAATCGTTTTTTAGGAAGACTTCCATTTTCTGTATATTTAGGGTGGATTAGTGTGGCGTTGATGGCTAATATTAGCTTTGTGCTTAAATATTATGAGTGGGATGGGTTTGGGCTCTCGGAGGAAATATGGGCACAGTTATTACTTATTCTTGCGACTGTGCTAGCTGCTTTTATACGTGTTTATAAGCAAGATGTATTTTTTCCATTAGTAATTATCTGGGCTTTTATAGGAATCGCTATCAAGAATGGAGAAGATGCAGGGAGTATTTTCTATATGCCATTTATATATAGTTTGTTCCTGGTAATTTGGATTTTCATTGGAAGGCCTAAAAGAATATAGTTAAAGTATCTATAATATTTGATAGAAAGCGTGCTTTGAAAAGAAAATTTATTTATAAAGAAACCCAAACCAATGAAGTGTTATGAGCTTCTGTGTAGTTTGGGTTTTTTGTAAAGATAGGTGACCTTTCATCCAATTCTTCTTATCCAATGATTAAAATGTATTCACTTTTTTGAATGTAGAAATAATGGAAATATAAAGGGAATGAGCTCTTTTTGTCGAATCTTCTTATGATGAAAGGAGTAATCAAGTTTTGCTTGTCACAAATTATTTTTATGATCTACCAGAAGAGACCAAAGAATCTATTTATTTATATGAATATAACCTTATATTGAGTAAAGAAGTTGAAATCATTCAATTACATCGAAAACGGTCAATTGTTTATGAAATGAAAAACAAAGGAATTATATTGAAAAAATTTCTATCTGAAGGAAAAGGGGATAACGATATTTACGCATTGTTGGAGTTAAACAGTAGTCCTTATTTTCCTAAAATTTATGCATATAAAAAAAGAGAGTTTTTATTTGTAGAAAAAGTGAATGGTAAAACTTTATCACAGGTTTTAAAAGAAGGTATAACTAACAACGAATTAAAAGAAATTGTTTTGAAAATGATTGAAGCAAAAAAAGATATGATGAATGTAGACAGATACGATTTTGATTTTAAATTTGAACATATATACTGGGATACGGAAAATAGCACTTTGAAATGGATTGATTTGGGGGCGTGTGTAAAAAACCCAATAGGATATTCTGAAGAAGAAAAAAAGAAACGAATTGAATATTGCATTAACCAAGTCAAACAACAATTTGCTAAATATGGGTATAGTTTGTTGGATAATTTAGAGGGGTTATAACTAACAATTGATTTCATTTTGTATCCTAGTTTAATTGAACATATTAAGTATGCATGCTAATTGTAATCGAATCTTTCGATTTATTTTATCGAAATAATCATCTTTATCGATTTGTGAAATCATAATAAGCTATTGATATACGGGGACACTAGTTAAAACTTTAAGGAAGTAGGGATACTAAATGTCAATAGCAGTTATTTACGGTGGCAATCGGTCGAATGGGAATGTAGAGACTTTAACAAAATTAGCCACTCAAGGCCTAATGATTGAAGAAATTTATCTAAAGGACTGTGTTATTCAGCCAATAATCGATAAGCGTCATGCTGCGGAAGGGTTCACAGATGTCAGCGATGATTATAACGCCGTCATTGACCGTATTCTTCCACATGATATTCTTATATTTTCTACGCCTATTTATTGGTATAGTATGACAGGAGCAATGAAGAACTTTATAGATCGATGGTCACAAACCTTAAGAGACCCGAATTATCCTGATTTTAAAGCATTAATGTCTTCTAAAAAAGCATATGTTATTGCAGTTGGTGGAGATGAGCCTTATATAAAGGGGTTACCAATGATTCAGCAATTTCAACATATTTTTGATTTTGTTGGGATAACCTTTGAGGGATATATTCTAGGAGAAGGAAACAAGCCAGGCGAGATCCTTCAAGATCTAAAAGCAATGTCTGCAGCTGATCATCTTAGAAAAGAATTACAATAAGTCGACCTTATTGGCCTTTAGATGATATTGACTATTTTTATAGCACAATACAATGAAACGAATTTGGAGGAAAGAAGTCTCCAAATTCGTTTCTCTTTATATGATAAAAGGTTCTTTTGATGTTAGATATTTACTTGCGCTATTGGTAAATGCAGCCATCTCTTTCTTTCAGCTACAAACTAGTGTATATTGGATTTTATTATCGAAAAGGATGAATGTTTCAATAAAAACTATCGAAGAAATAGATGAAGGGGTTCAAGTGATGGATATTAAGCAGCTTCAAACGTTTTTTACAGCAGCTGAAACATTAAGCTTTACACAGACAGCCCAGCTTCTTGACTACGCTCAATCGAGTATTACAGCTCAGATAAAAACATTAGAACAAGAGTTAGGTGTTCAGCTTTTTGAGCGGCTTGGCAAGCGTATTATTCTCACAGAAGAGGGCAAGCGTCTACAGCATTATGCAAAAAAAATGCTTGAGCTAGACCGTGAAATGAAAAAAGCTATATCCAACGAGCAGGAGCAAGTCCTATTGAAGGTAGGGGCACAGGAAAGTCAGTGTGTCTATCGACTACCAAGTATTTTACAGCAATTTCAACAAGCACACCCGCAAGTGAAAATCATTTTCAAGCCTGTGCATACAACAGCTATTGCAAAGGATTTATTACAAGCTGGTAAACTTGATATTGCATTGATAACGGACACTTATCAGGAAACGGCCATGCTCAAGCGAGAGCGATTGATTCAGGAACAGCTTGTTTTTGTGAGTGCCCCCAAAGAAATTAGTCAGCCTCTATCGGCTCAACAAATTTCAACTGAAACGATGTTGTTAACAGAAACAGGGTGCTCCTATCGTAATCATTTAGAGGCACAGCTACAGCAAGAGGGTGTCAATCCCTTACAAATGATTGAATTCGCCAGTATTGAAGCAATCAAGCAATGTGTGATGGCAGGGTTAGGTATTACATTTTTACCTAAAATGGTTGTAGAGAAGGAGCTGGAAAGTGGGCAATTAATGGAAGTACCGTCCACAATTGATTTAGCGCCAATTTATACAGATATTGCATGGCATAAAGATAAGCATATGCATCCCTGTCTCGAAGATTTTATTGCCATCGCCAAACATAGCTATGAAGCTTTTAAGGATGAAAAAAGAGCCTGAATGATTCAGACTCTGCTACAAATTATTGCTGCTTGAGGGTACCCGAAAAATTGGTGCCTTCATTACGTTCAGCACGACAATCAATCTCGGACACCTTTAGGGCATTATTGGATAAACGTTCAAACTCGACAACACAACGATTGCCATTCGAGGATGTATTCATAAGGGCTTTCGTATTGCTTGTAATTGTGGCTGTGCCATTTACACTACCTGAAGCGGAGCCATCATTCGCCGTTAAAGCGATAGAAAAGCTCTTGTTTGTGGCATTGGAGATTATAGCATCACGGCGGTTAAACTCATTTGTACCCTTACCCCATTTGTAGTAATAAGTATACACACCTTCCCATGCGCTTTTACTAGGAGTAGCCTGCTGTAATGATTTGTCGAGCTGATTTTGAGCATTTTTTGCCCTATTATTTAAGGATACGTTGTTGGCATTCTCATGAATTGCTTGTGCATCCGCTGAAATTTCATAATAATTTCGTTCGTCCATACGATAGAGCATCGTGACAACTTGCGCACGGGTCATGTTGCTTGTCACGCCATAAAACTTTTGTAAATTACGCTCTTCATACTGTGGATTTAGCCCGGAAGAAATATAGGTATCAAGTAAAAATTGAATAGATTGATCTAAGCCCTTCTTACCGCTAGCTAAATGAGCAATAGCCTGTGCCACTACACCACGCTTCACAGTAGCCGCTCGGATTCGGTTGTCGAAATAGCCATTTAAAGGCACCCCATAGCTTGCGAGCTGATTATAGAAATCATCCGACCAGTTTGCCGAAGGAGTTTGCTTTTTTAATTCGTCGATGGGCGTTTCGAGCTCATAAAAATTGGCTAATAATTTTGCTAATTGCTGTTCAGTAATGGTAGCATTCGGTTTAAATGTACCGTCTGTAAAGCCATTAACAATATCATATTCTTCTGCCCATAAAATAGCTTCATATGCATAATGATCCTTTGATACGTCCCGAAAGCCAGCAGCTTGTACATTGCCTGCACTAGCTATAATCAGAATAGAAAATAATAATGTACCTATTAATTTTTTCATTTGTTGTCTTCATCCTTTCTTGCTCGCTTTAGTAATAGTTTGCAGGAAATGGATAAAAACTGCAAATTTTTCTAGTGAAAAAATAATCGCTGCCCTTTGTCGGGTAGCGATTATTTTAAACGTCGTTATTGGGCTGTGTAGCCACCATCTACTGTTAATGTGTTCCCTGTCATAAACGTTGAATCGTCACATGCCATAAATAAAACAGCTTTCGCCATTTCCTCTGGTTGTCCTAGTCGTTGCATAGGTGTGATCTGACGTAATGGCTCCTTACTTTCTTCTGGGATAATTGGTGTATCAATAAAGCCTGGACATAGGGCATTGACACGAATCCCTCGCGTAGCAAATTCTAATGCTAATGAACGTGTTAAATTAATCACGCCTCCTTTTGCTGCATTATAAGCAGCTGATCCTGGCGAGCCAACCCAGCCATACATCGAAGCTGTATTAACGATTGTACCACCATTCGCTTTTAGCATTTCTTTGATGGCAGCCTGCGCCATTAAAAATACACCATCTAAGTCTACATTTACAGTTTGACGCCATTCCGCATAAGGAAGCTCCTCAGTTGGCGTAACACGACCAATCCCTGCATTATTAAAAAGGACATCGACTTTGCCAAATGCCTCAATAGTTGTTTGATAAATAGCTGCTACTTCCTGTTCATCCGTTACGTTTGCTTTGATAAACATGGCTTTTGCTCCTGTTGCCTGTAGTTCAGCTGCAAATGCTTGGCCTTTTTCCTCGTTTAGGTCCACAAGCACCACTTTTGCTCCCTCTGCTACAAATAATTTGGCTGTTGCAGCACCGATACCAGAAGCACCACCTGTAATAATTGCGACTTTATCTTGTAATTTCCCCATACATGACACTCCCTTAAACAAACTTTTTTCTTGCACACTGTGTAAATCACGGTGTACTTTTATTGTAAAACGCCTGAAAACGGAAACAATCATTAATGTCGTAGTAAATATCTAACTAGTAGACATATGTGCCTGGAATGTCTAAAAGGGGGAAGTAAAATTGCCAAAATGGACACAAAGACAAGAAAGAACCCGCCGTCATTTTTATGAAGCGTTTGTCGATTTAATGAAACAACATGGTTTTCAAGCCATTACAGTGAAGGATATTGTAGAACGAGCGGGCTATAACCGTAGTACCTTTTATGTGCATTTTCAAGATAAATTTGACCTAGCAGAGAATTTACTAGAACAAATGCTGAATGGTCTGGAAGTGGCAGTAGGTGAACCCTACCTATATGGAGAAAAGGTATACACGACAAAATTGAAAGCACCATCCTTTAATATTATTCATTACATTTATAAGCACCGTTTGTTTTTCGAGCTGCTGAATGTGGAAGATACGATTCCTGGGTTGCACACCCGTATGCCCTTAACGATCACAAAAATTTATCAAGAGCAATTTAAATTTGAGACGATCAATCAGCAGCCTGTCAACATGAACATGTTCAAGCATTATACTTCCTACGGCTTTTATGGATTGATGATGCAATGGATTGCAAGCGGCTATGAAAAATCAGAAGAAGCTTTAATCAAGGATATTATTGAATTAACAAAAACACATATTTATGCATTTGAATTTATAGGAAAGCCGCTAGAAAAAGAAGAATAAAAGTATATTAACATAAATCTATGTATTTTTATAAAAGAATCTCTAATGTCTGCATTAGGGATTTTTTTGTTTGGGCTAAACTAATTTTTGTGTAAGAAAAAAAATTTTTTAAAGAAATTTTCATAAAGTAGTTGAATTTTCTTTGTATTAAGCATATATTTTTCCTAAGGGAAACAAAATATCTCCAAAGAAAGAAGAGTGCGTGAATGAAAGATTTAGGTGATTTCAAGCTGACGATTCTTCCAATGGCCATTTTAATTATTTTAGCAATCGTATGGAAACTGACCGATTCAGTAGGCGCAGGTATGATGTTAATCCTTTTCTGGATGAGCTGGCGCCAGCTTATCAGGAAAATGAATATAAATTAAGGTATTGTGTGGAAAAAGTTAGGATATTGGCGTTGAATACGACTAGGGCGGGCATGACAACCAATTTACGGCTTGTCCGCCAATTGGTTACTTCGTAGTTTAGGCACTTTTTTCAAACAATTGCTTAATAAAGAGAAAGTTGAGGTAGGAAAATGAAACAATGGTTAGGTGTGGTGGTATTATCACTCTCATTTCTATTATTTGGCTGTTCAGCAGAAACAGAGGGTGAAAAAGAAGGCATTGTGGTTGCAACCACAGGACAAATTGCAGATGCGATTAAAGAAATCAGTGGTGATCATTTACAGGTATCAGCATTGATGGGTCCAGGCGTAGATCCCCATCTCTACAAGGCGACTCAAAGTGATTTATCGAAATTGGATAAAGCAGAAGTCATTTTTTATAATGGCTTACATTTAGAAGGACAAATGCTCGATATCTTTGAACAAATGGCGAAGGATAAAACGGTCTTGGCAGTGGGCGAGACATTAGATGAAAAGCAACTGCTTGCCAGTGATACGGATGCCATGCTCCATGATCCACATATTTGGTTTGATGTTGAGCTTTGGAAAGGTGTTGTCAAGGCAATCAGTACGCAGCTTCAGGAAGAATACCCTGAATTTAAAGAAGATTTTCAAACAAATGAAGCAGCTTACTTGAAAAAGCTGGATGATTTACAAAGCTACGCAGAAAAACGTGTGAATGAAATCCCACAGCAACAAAGAATATTAGTAACGGCTCATGATGCATTCAATTACTTTGGCAGAAGTCAGGGATTTGAAGTACGTGGCTTGCAAGGGCTGAGTACGGATTCAGAGTATGGTGTGAAGGATGTTCAGGAGATGGTTGATTTCTTAGTAGAAAATAAGATTAAGGCTCTTTTTATAGAATCCAGTGTGTCCGATAAGGCGATGAAAGCTGTCATTGAAGGGGCTAAGGAGAAAGGCCACGACATTGTCATCGGTGGGGAATTATTCTCAGATGCTATGGGAGCTGAAGGAACAACAGAAGGTACGTATATAGGTATGTATCAACATAACATCGACACGATCGTCGATGCATTAAAGTAGGTGAAGAATATGTATGCATTAACAGTGGAAAATCTATCAGTGGCGTATGATAAAAAAACAGTATTAGAAAATGCCTGTGTAACAGTGCCTACAGGTCATCTAGCTGCCATTATTGGCCCAAATGGTGCAGGGAAATCCACATTTTTAAAGGCCATTTTAAATCAGCTTCCTAATAAAGTGGGAAAGGTAGAAATTTTAGGGAAGGTGTTTGAGCCAAAGAGTTTAGTCGTAGGCTATGTGCCTCAGCGTAATGCGGTGGATTGGGATTTCCCAACAAATGCGTTGGATGTGGTGCTCATGGGGCGTTATGGCCATACAGGCTTATTTAAAAGACCGTCTAAGCAGGATAAAATTGTTGCTCGACAAGCTTTAGCAAGTGTTGGGATGCAGGATTTTGCAGAGCGTTCCATCGGGCAGCTTTCAGGAGGCCAGCAACAACGTGTATTCCTAGCTAGAGCCCTTGCACAAAATGCAGATATATATTTTTTAGATGAACCATTTGCAGGAGTAGATGCTGCGACAGAAAAAACGATTATTGATATTCTAAAAGATTTAAAGGCACAGGGAAAAAGTATTTTTGTTGTTCATCACGATCTTCAAACCGTCAAAGAATACTTCGACTATACGATTCTATTAAACAAAACGATTTTAGCATCAGGCGCAACGGAAGATGTTTTTACACCAGAGCAATTACAAAAAACATATGGTGGTAAACTTTTCATGATGCAGCATGTGTAAGGAGGGACATAATGTTAAGCGGTAACTTATTGTGGGTACTGAGTGGAACGATGTTACTTGGCATTGCAGCAGGCATCACAGGCACGTTCTCCTTCTTACAGAAACAAAGTCTAGTTGGGGATGCTGCTGCGCATGCAGCATTACCAGGTATTGCCCTTGCGTTCCTGCTAACAGGTCAAAAGGAATTGCCAATTTTAATGCTAGGAGCGGGCATTACATCAGCATTATCTGTGTATTGTATTCAATGGATTGTGTCATTTTCAAAAATGAAGGCTGACGCTGCCATTGGATTAGTCCTCACCGTATTTTTTGGTGTTGGTGTTGTATTTTTAACAGTGGTTAACCGTAGCCCACTGGGGAACCAGAGTGGTCTGAATAATTTTATTTTCGGTAAAGCAGCGACGATGACCAAGGCAGATTTAATGTGGCTCTTTATTAGTGCAACCATCATTATTGTGGTTAGTCTCTTGCTTTATAAGGAATGGAAGCTACTGATCTTTGATCCTGTTTATGCAAAAGGGATTGGCTTACCAATTGAGGCTTTAAAGGCAACATTAACGGTTTTAATTGTCATGACAATTGTTACTGGTATACAAGCTGTTGGCGTTATTTTAATGTCAGCTTTATTAATTATTCCTGCTGCCAGTGCCAAGTTATGGACAAAAAAATTGAGCACAATGCTCATTTTAAGTGCTGCGATTGGAGGTATCGCTGGCATAACAGGAACCTTTATTAGTGCGATTCGAACAGGGTTATCGACAGGTCCGATAATTGTCTTAGTGGCAGCAGGTATATTCTTTCTATCGTATTTTATAAGTCCAACTGGTCAAATTAGTAAATATCGTAGGAAAATGCAATTTCGAAAGCAGGGTGATGTAGGATGATCGAATTTTGGGTTGTATTCACGGGACTGTTAGTTGGGGTAACTTGTGGAATTGCAGGTGTCTTCCTCATCTTGCGTAGAATGTCCATGATTGCAGATGCGATCAGTCATACAGTGCTCTTTGGCATCGTGATGGCTTACCTTATTACCCAAACGTTGAATGGTTTTTGGATGTTGGTAGGTGCTGCGTTTGCAGGGATTTTAACAGCCTATCTTGTGCAATTATTACATTCTTCTGGTATTCAAGAAGACGCAGCGATAGGCGTAGTGTTTACATCTCTGTTTGCAGCAGGTGTTCTCCTCATCACCTTATTTGCAGGCAATGTGCACTTAGATGTTGAGCATGTTTTAATGGGAGAAATTGCTTTTGTTCCTTGGGATAAATGGACATTGCTTGGGCTGGCAATGCCTAAGGCAGTATGGATGCTCTTACTCGTCCTCGTCATTAATATTGCGTTCCTACTCCTATTCTTTAAAGAAATGAAGCTTGCAACGTTTGACCCTGTGTATGCAGCAACCATTGGCATTCCCGTTGTCTTTCTTCATTATGGCTTTATGACATCGATTTCGTTTACAACAGTGGCAGCTTTTGATAGTGTAGGGGCCATTTTAGTGGTTGCCATGTTGATTGGGCCAGCTGCTACCTCCTATTTAATCAGCAAGACGATTAAGCAAATGTTCGTCTATAGTATGCTGTTTGGAGCTGCTGCTTCCGTCATTGGCTATTATTTAGCGAAATTTTGGGATACCTCTATAGCAGGTATGATGGCAACAACAGTCGGCTTCATTTTTATCGTGACGTTCATCTGTCAAAAAATCGTTGAGCGTAGAAAAAAAGTACTTGTTCATAAACTAGAAACTTCTTAATGAAAAACGTCGTTTGATACGCCCATCAAACGATGTTTTTTCTTTTGAGGACAAGTTCAAACTTTTGAATGAGTACTACTTCTAGGAAAAATAGTATACTCGTTAAGATAAACTAGAAAGAGAAAGAATAGTAGCATCTAGCAAATTTTTCTATATTTTTATGTACGAATATTTAAAATTTTGTTACGATAAATTTTATGATAGCAACAAGGAGAACAGCATGTGGAGAAATCGAAACGTATGGATTATTTTATTAGGTGAATTTGTCGTAGGTCTCGGCTTATGGGCTGGCATTATTGGCAATTTAGCCTTTATGCAAGAGGTAGTACCTTCTGACTTTCACAAATCATTAATTATTTCTTGTGGTATTTTAGCAGGCTTAGTTGTTGGTCCAATGGCAGGACGTATCATTGACCAATCGAAGAAAAAAACGGTTGTCCAGATGGCGAGTATCGGACGCATCATCAGTGTTTTATTTATGTTTATGGCACTTTATACTAATTCGGTCATTTGGATGATTCTATTTTTAATCACGCTGCAAATAGCAGCAGCATTTTATATGCCTGCCTTGCAATCTATTATTCCCATGATTGCGAAGGAACAGGATTTAATTACATTAAATGCTTGGCAAATGAATGCGAGAACCATTTCAAGGATCATCGGTACAGCCGCTGCCGGGTTTATGCTCAGTTTTTTTGAGTTAAAATGGTTATATATTATTTCATTTATTGTCTATTTAGGCATGTTTGTCATTACTAGTTTATTGCAATTGGATGAAGCATCTACTGAAACGATGACAAACAAAGAAAAAGGGAATTTTAAAGAAGTGTTACCGATGATTAAAGAGCATCCAGTCGTCTTGATGACGCTTGTCTTAATGTTAATTCCTACATTATTTTTAGGCTCTTTTAATTTAGTGATTATGAAAATATCTGAAATTCATCAATCTACCACAATTTCAGGATTATTGTATACGGTGGAAGGTATCGGATTTATGCTTGGTGCAGCTGGTTTGAAAATGATTGCTGACCGTGTACAAATGGGTACACTGCTTTTTTCATTAGCCTTTATTATAGGCTCAATGGAGCTCCTATTATTACTTGCAGAGACTCCATTTTTCGCTTTAGTGGCATTTGGCGTTTTTGGCTTTTCAGTTGGCTGTTTTTTCCCAACGACAATGGTAATTTTCCAAAAACAAGTACCCAAACAGTTTCATGGACGCTTTTTCTCATTCCGCAACATGATTGATTCCGTCGTCTTTCAAATCGTGCTTTTATCGACAGGTATGATGCTAGATTTAATTGGTTTAAGTGGTATGGGACTTGTTTTCGGAATCATAAGCTTAAGTTTAACCACTACTTTCTTATTTTACGCTAAGAAAAAGAATGTCGTTATGCATGCACATTAATATCATGTCCTTTATGCATGACACCAATTGGGGCATACGATAGAGGTATAAAAAGGTGGTAGCATAGGAAAGGAACTGTCTAGATGGAGACGGTTCCTTCTTCATTAATTCAAGTAATCTTGTTTGATATACATAGAGAAAGAAGGTTGAAAAATGGTTGAAAAATCTCAAGAGTCAATTGCGTCCTATATTGAGTCACCAGAAAAACTAAAAAACCTATATAGGCGTGTACTGATAGTTGTTAGCTTATCCCAAATTTTTGGGGGAGCTGGACTTGCGGCGGGTATAACGGTAGGCGCTCTACTGGCACAACAAATGCTTGGAACGGATGCCTATGCGGGTGTACCCTCTGCATTATTTACGTTAGGCTCTGCGGGTGCAGCTTTCATTGTAGGAAAACTATCACAGCGTTATGGTCGCCGCATAGGCTTATCAACAGGTTTTATAGTGGGTGGACTTGGTGCAATAGGTGTAGTCCTTGCTACTTTAATGAATAGTATTGTGTTATTGTTTGCCTCTCTATTAATCTATGGAGCTGGTACGGCAACTAATTTACAGGCACGTTACGCTGGGACAGATTTAGCCAATAATAAGCAACGTGCTACGGCGATTAGTACAACCATGCTTATGACCACTTTTGGTGCTGTTTTAGGTCCGAATTTAGTAGAATGGATGGGAAAAGTGGCGCTGTCTATCGGTATTCTAGCTCTAGCGGGTCCATTTCTATTATCTGCTTTGGCCTTTATTATGGCGGGGCTTGTATTGTTTACTATGTTGCGTCCTGACCCGCTAGAAATAGCGAAAGCCATAGAGGCACATAAGCAAAAAATGAACAAAGAAAATCAAACACCATCCATGCCTATATCTAGCAATAAAAGAGGCCTAGCGGTAGGAGCAACAGTTATGGTCCTGACACAAATTGTCATGGTGGCCATCATGACAATGACACCTGTACATATGAAACATCATGGACATGGATTAGCCGAGGTTGGTATTGTGATAGGGTTTCATGTAGGTGCTATGTATCTGCCATCACTTGTCACAGGTATTCTTGTTGATAAAATCGGACGTACAGCAATGAGTATAGCTTCAGGTATTACGTTGCTACTCGCTGGCGTAGTGGCTGCATTTGCACCAAGCGATTCAATGGTGTTACTCATTGTGGCACTTTCTTTACTGGGATTAGGTTGGAACTTTGGCTTAATTAGTGGAACTGCTCAAATTGTTGATGCGACGGAGCCTTCTACCCGTGCAAAAACACAGGGGAAGATGGATGTTTTTGTGGCATTGGCAGGTGCATCAGGTGGTGCGCTATCAGGTATGGTAGTGGCGAATTCAAGCTATGCAGTGTTGTCCTTAGCAGGAGGGCTATTGTCGTTAGTATTGATTCCTGTTGTCATTTGGTCTAGGAGAGCAGCTTAAAAAGGAGAAGGGGAAATTGGACTCTAAGCTAATTATTATCCGAGGAAATTCAGGTAGTGGGAAAACGACAATTGCAAAGAAACTTCAGCATCATCTTGGACATGGTACACTTTTGATTGCGCAAGATGTTGTCCGACGTGATATGTTAAAGGTGCATGATCGAGAAGGCAATCTTTCTATTGAATTAATTCGTCAAATCGCAGAGTATGGTAAAGGTCGTTGTGAAGTTGTCATTGTAGAAGGAATATTATATGCCAGTCGTTATGGAGCTATGTTAAAGGATTTAATCCACTTCTATGATCAGAAGGCCAATACTTATTATTTTGATTTATGTTTTGAGGAAACCGTTATTCGTCATCATTCTAGCTCCAAAAAAAATGACTTCGGGGAAGATTCTTTACGTGCTTGGTGGAATCCGCATGATTATCTTGGGGTGGATGGTGAAACGCTGCTGACGGAAGAGATGTCACAGGATGATTTATTAAAATTAATGGTAAAGCAACTGTAGAAGTAACAAAAAACTTACCCTTTCTTAGGGTAAGTTTTTTCATAGTGTTGAAAAATTTCCGTGCAGGTTACATGCTTTCCTCTGGGCGAACACAGCTCCGTTTAGAGGTTACCTGTATCGCTATTCAAGAAGATTCAAGTAGCCTTCCACTCCAACCCATTAAAATGTTTCTTTTTTAGAAAAAATTTTCAAATAAAACAAAGGTGTTCACTACTCTTTATGGCGAGGGTAGTCACTCATCACTTCTCCACATTGGAAATAATCAACCTCTCGCCTTTTATAATTACCTTTTATGGCGTGGACAGCACATTTTTTCAATTGGAACTATTTTATTGAATAAGCGTTACAATATTAAATCGTTAGAAAGCAAAGAGTAGGTACATATGTGGATTTAATAACAGAAAAATTAATCATGATTGCTTTATTTATTTTAATCATTCATGCGATTGAAACGCTTGCATATGCAGTTCGTTTATCAGGAGCACGTGTCAAATTACTAGCTTCGGCTTTATCTCTTTTTAATGTAATGGTCATGGTGTCGAGGTTAGCCAATATGATGCAACAACCATTCACAGGGAGCCTTGTTGATACAGCACCTACGGATAATGCCATGACATTTGTAGAACATCAATTTCGACTAATTATTGGAGCGGCTTCGCTTGGAACAATAGTAGGAATCTTACTTATTCCCACCTTTGTAGCCATTTTTTCAAGAGCTATCGTTCATTTGGCTGAGGAAAGAGGCTCAATCCCGGCTTTATTGAAAAAGGGCTTTACATTTGACTATGTAAGACGGGGGATTAAGCATATTCATACACCAAATTTTAGTTATTTAAAAGGCATTCGTCTACAGGATATACCGATTAAATTATTTGTTATCAATATTGTTATTACAGCTATCTATACGATTGGTGTTTTATCTGCATTGTATGCCACATTATTAGTACCAGAATTAAAGACTACTGCTGTTATGGCATCTGGATTAATTAATGGCATTGCAACAATACTATTAATCCTATTCATTGACCCGAAAATATCCATTCTAGCAGATGATGTGATCAATAAGAGAGGAAGCTATTTAGACCTGAAAAGAATGTCTGTTATGATGATGTTCTCCAGATTTTTAGGAACCATTGTGGCACAGTTATTATTGATTCCAGGTGCTCATTACGTTGCATGGTTTGCAAAGTTAATTGCTTGATTAGAACCACTACCTTTATATTTTTAGGAAGTGGTTTTTTAGGCCACAGCAATTAATCGTGAGGTGTGGTAGGGGAGAAGTAAAGAAATTATATAGTATAATGTGGGTGAATAATAGATTCGAAAAGAGGGGAACGAATGTATGCCGACGATACTTGTTGCGGATGATGATGCGAACATTCGTGAACTTGTTTGCCTTTTTCTGCGCAAAGACGGGTTCACTACAATGGAGGCAGGAGATGGTAAAGAAGCATTAGCCATCTACGGCTCAACACCTATTGATCTTGTTGTACTAGATATTATGATGCCAACGATGGATGGCTGGACACTATGTAAGGAGCTCCGCAAAACGAATACGGATCTTCCTCTCCTGATGCTGACTGCAAGAGGGGAAACATGGGAAAAAGTAAAGGGCTTTGAGCTTGGAACGGATGATTATTTAACAAAGCCATTTGATCCGTTAGAGCTAACTGTACGTGTAAAGGCACTTTTGAAGCGCTACAGGATTGGCCATTCGCAGACCATTCAACTTGGTCAAGTCACGCTGGACCGTCAGACCTATAAAATCATGAGAGGAAAAGATGTTATTTCACTACCGCTCAAGGAATTTGAATTATTATATAAGCTTGCCGAAACACCTGGACAAGTCTATACAAGAGAACAACTGATCGATCAAATTTGGGGGATTGATTATGCGGGAGATAATCGAACCATCGATGTACATATTAAGCGCCTGCGTGAGCGCTTCAACACCATCACTGATTTTCATATCGACACAATAAGGGGTCTGGGCTATAGGCTTGAGGTTGAGGAATGATTAAATCTTTATATACTCGCGTCGTTTTAATCTTTCTAGTTGCTGTCATTGGGGGAACGGTTATCTCTTTTTTCATGGCAACATGGGTATTTAAAGATAAATTAAATGAAAACTTACAAATTCCCTTATTAAATTTTGGACAAGACATGGTACAAATTTTTAACACATTGCCATATCATGAAGCCGATCGTTTTATACGTGATATGCATCAGCTTGAATCCTATCATGTTCGCATTTATGAAGAAACAGGGCAGTTTACAGCTTACGGAAAGCTTCATGGCAATCAGTTAGCCCCTGTAACAATGGAACAAGTACAAGCTGTACTGGATGGAGAGGTCATTCAAGTAATTCCAAGTGGTATTTCATCCATACTTGTCGGCATACCTCTAACAACTGAAATGGGAACGAGAGCGATGTTTATCCAAACGATTGCTTTACCTTCAACCTCCTTTTCCATCAAGTTGATTCTAAATTTTGCTACTTATGCCCTTGTTATTGGAAGCGTTGTGTTTTTAGTTGCAGCGATGTTTTTAGTCAAGCCAATCAAAAAACTAACACAAGCCACTAAACATATTGCTGGTGGTGATTTCAATGTCGAATTAAATATTAAGCAATCAGGGGAGTTAGGTACGTTGGCTAAAAGCTTTGAAGATATGGCGGAGGAGTTACAGCAGCTAGAGCAAATGAGGAGAGATTTTGTATCGAATGTGTCCCATGAGGTGCAGTCTCCACTTACCTCCATTTCTGGTTACGCATTAGCACTGAAACAAGTTGATGTAACGGATGACGAGAAAAACCGTTATCTTGATATCATCATTTCGGAGGCCAATCGAATGTCTAAGATGAGTGATAGCCTTTTAAAGCTGAGCTTACTAGAATCAAAGACACAGCCAATGCATCTCGATACGTTCAGTCTAGATGAACAAATTAGACGTGTCATTGTCTCCCTCCAGCCTCAATGGTCCTCTCGCAATATTGATTTTGAGCTCCAGTTGAAGGCTGTTCGCCTCATGGCTGATTACGATCAATTACATCAGGTATGGACAAATATTCTTACGAATAGTATTAAATTTTCAAGTCCTAATGATACGATTGAGATCAGCATGAAGCAAAGTGCAAATCATGTGATAGTCCGAATAACGGATAGAGGCATTGGGATTTCTTTAGAGGATCAGCAACGTATATTCGAACGGTTTTTCAAGGCCGATCGTTCCCATAGTCACAAGTATGAAGGCAGTGGAATGGGGCTTGCTATCGTGAAGCAAATCGTTTTACTACATCGAGGAGAAATTGAAGTCGAGAGTGAGCTTGGGCATGGAACGACAATGATTGTCAAATTACCTATTACCTTAAATTAAAGAGAGCATGTTACGACTCCTATACAGATGTCGTAACATTTTTTTGTTGTTCATCTTGTGTTCATATTGTCGTCATTCGGAAGACATCTCTCTCCTTTATAGTTGCACTAACAGCTCAAAAGTAGCTGGAATAATCGTAGTAAAGGAGGAGGCACGAGTAAAGGTGAATCCCTCTCGTGCATCAAACATGAAAAAATTTATGCGTGTTTTACTGAAATCAATGGCAGTCCTAGGTATATCCATTGTGGGGCTACTTGTCATTGTTTTTACAATAAACATTATTTGCAACAAGATAGAGCAAGGAAAAATAGAACCTTATGGTCAGCTCGTCTCCGTGAATGGGGAAAAAATGAATGTCACCATTCAAGGTAAGGGTGCTGAAACCATCGTATTACTACCAGGCTTCGGTACTGCAGCACCAACGCTCGACTTTAAGCCATTGATAGATGAACTAGCTCCCTATTATAAAATCGTTTCAATAGAGCCCTTTGGCTATGGCTTAAGTGAGGATACAGCTAAAGAACGAAGCACAGAGAATATTGTTAGTGAAATCCATGAAGCTTTACAGGAGTTAAAGATTGATCGGTATATGCTAATGGGACATTCGATAGCAGGCATCTATGGACTCGATTATGTTAATAAATATCCGAATGAGGTAACTGGATTTGTCGGGATTGATAGCAGTGTCCCTACACAGGGTGGTATGGACACGAAGTTTCCAATTAAGTCGTTACAGCTGCTAAAAAAATCAGGGATTGCAAGAATTCTTATAAAATTTTCAGATGATCCCTATGCAGGTCTTCCGTATGATGACGACACAAAAGAGCAAATTAGGATGATTACACTCAAAAACTTTTATAATACAAGCACTTCAAATGAATTAGAGCATATTAGCAAAAATTTCACGGCAGCCAAAACTCTTACATTCCCTAAAGATTTACCTCTTCTCTTATTTGTCCAAGCGAAAAGTGGTGGAGTTGAAAAGAACTGGATACCGCTTCATGAAGAACAAGTCAAACATTCCGTATACGGCAAAGTAATCACACTGGATGGGGATCATTACTTACACCATACAAAATCGGAGGAAATCGCAGACAACGTCAGATCGTTTATGCAGAATAAATAATCCATAGTTTCTTACCTCTTTGCTTTTGGAGGTAAGATTTTTTAATACTATCCTCTTCCTTACGAAATCTTATAAAATCTTTCAATTGAGTTGTAATCCATACTTCGATGAGCATTGAAATACTTCCTGATTATAATGTACGTAGAACAATTATTCTATCAGGTAAGGAGCTATTGGATGAAAAATTATCAATTTATTGCTTTATTAGTAGTAACGACCTTTTTAATGGGTTCATCATTTGCCATTGTTAAATTAGGCTTACCGTATGCCTCGCCTTTATTATTAGCTGCACTTCGCTTTATATTGGCTGGTATAATCATGGCTATCGTTGTTATCATCTTGAAGAGACCTCATCCTATTACAAGGAGGGAGTGGTTCAAGTTATGCATGATCGGGCTCTTTCAAACAGCAGGTGTGATGGGGTGTATTTTTTTAAGTCTCCGCACCATTACGGCAAGTGAGTCTTCTATTTTAACATTTACAAACCCATTACTAGTTGTAATTTTTGCCACCATTTTTATGAAAGTGTCCTACCGTTTCTATCAATGGATCGGGGTTTTGTTTGGCTTAATCGGGGTGATGATTACGATGGGGGCACAAGTTGAATTGAAAGTAGGCATCCTTTTTGGCTTGCTATCAGCTGTTTTTTGGGCTACTGCCACCTTGTTAGTGAAAAAATGGGGCGTGTTATTTGATACGTGGGTTTTATCTGCTTATCAGATGCTATTTGGTGGCTTACTCTTATTACTAGGAAGCGCATTGTTAGAACAGCCATTTTTTATTGTGAATCCACAATCGTTATTGATTCTGTTGTGGCTTAGTATTTTTTCCTCGATCATACAATTTGCAGGGTGGTATTATCTTCTGCAAAATAGTGATCCAGGAAAAACAAGTGCCTATTTATTTTTAGCTCCTTTTTTTGGCGTATTAACAGGCTGGGTGTTATTGGAAGAACCGTTAAAACCATCACTAATGGTTGGCGGCTTATTCATCATCATGGGCATTTATTTAGTAAACCGAACTTTTAGTGGAGAAAGGGCTAGGAGATAACCCCGTGCCCTTTCCTATTTTACAAATCTAAATGAAAGACCTCTTTAAAGCCTGTTTTCCCTTTCTCCGTCACTTTAATGGCGCGAATAGAGGGAACTCGTAAAAGCCAACCAAGGTTGAAAAATTGATTTAATAGCTCACAGCCTAGTGCACCAGCTAAATGATAACGCCGTTCACTCCAATCTAAACAGGCATGAGAAAAGGATCGTCGTTTTCTCTTTAAAGCAGTTAAATCGATTCCGAATGTCGTAAAAAATAATATGCCCTCATCTGTCAGGACAAATTGTTTACCCTCCAATGTAAGATAGCCTGCTTTGAGCATCGATTCCGTTAATTGGACACCCAATTTACCAGCAAGGTGATCATAGCAAGTTCTAGCATCCTGTAATAACTTGATTTGGCTCGATTGCTTTAATGAACGTACTTCAGGTGGTGGAGAGATGGCTAGGAATGACTCTAAAAATTGAGCAATGTCCTCACCAGCCAATTGAAAATAACGATGACGTCCCTGCTTTTCAACTTTTATCAGCTTTCCTTCTACTAATTTAGCAAGATGAAAGCTAGCAGTTTGTGGTTTGATGGCAGCCATATATGCAAGTTCACTAGCCGTATGAAAACGACCGTCCATCATACTAGCAAGTATGGTTGCCCTTGACGTTTCACCAAGAAGTGCCGCTATTTCTGCCATGTTTGGATTAATTCCCATTCTGTCACAATCCTTTCAGTGTCCTATATTTAGATTTTAGTCAAAGTCATTATGGTTTACAATAAAAGTAATAGAGGAGGAGAAATAAATGGAAACATATTATGCAGTGATTTTTACATCGCAAAGAACTGAGCAAGATGGGGATGGCTATGGCAAGATGGCTGACCTAATCGATGCCTTAGCACAGCAACAGCCTGGTTTCATTCGTGTTGAAAGTGTTAGAAATGAGGAAGGAAAGGGCATAACGGTGTCTTATTGGGAATCGCTAGAGGCTATCCAAGCATGGAAAGACAATGCCAAGCATTTAACAGCACAACAATTGGGTAAAGACAAATGGTACACAAACTATAAAGTGGAAATCTGCCAAATGATAAAAGATTATTCATTTGCCAAATAGCAAGTGAGAAGGAGGCTTATTTTTTATGACGATTGTGGAAGAATGGCACGAACTAAGACAAAAATTTAATCCTTCCAATCCGATAACCATTAATCAAATGCATATTTTTAAAGATCAATTAAAGCAGGTTCAACAAACAGAAGAAACATTAAGGATATTAGTAGAGGTCTACTGTTTACTTAGGATGTATCATGAGGCATATCAGTTATTTACTGTCATTATGAATAAAGACGATAAAAAGGATCGAAAAAAGTATGGCGTTCTCCAGACCTACATAGATAAACCAAATTCGGTGAATCCTCTGCTGCCAAGAAAAATTAGAGACCATCAGCAGCTTAAAACGAAAATTCCAACGTTTAAATATCTACCAAACCCTCTAGAGGCTGAAATTTTTGAAACAGATGAAATCGTTGTATGTGATTGTTGCGAGCAAGAAGTGGATGTCTATTATACTGGTGGTATTTATGCAATTGAGGAAGTAGATTATCTTTGTCCTTCCTGCATCCATAGTGGGGAAGCAGCTCAAAAATATGATGGTTCTTTCCAGCAAGACTTAATGGAGGATGAACAGGTTACGAACCCCAAGTTTGCTGAGGAAGTACTCTTTCGGACGCCTGGCTATGTAAGCTGGCAGGGCAATAATTGGGTGGCACATTGCTCTGACTATTGTGCGTTTATCGGCTATGTTGGTTGGCGTGATTTAGTAGAGCTAGGAATTGAGGATCAATTTGATAATTATACCGGCTTTTCAAAAGAAGAACTTTCTGCATCCTTAATGAACAATGGTCATCATCAAGGCTATTTATTTCAATGCTTGGAATGTGACCGTTATGTGCTTTATTCAGATTTTAGTTAGTCGTTGTTTGAGGGGGGGAGAGAAGTGGAACAATTTCTACAACGATATATCTATTCATGGCGTTTAAATGGTTGGCTTATCCACGATATTTTTTTCTGCATCGTGCTAGGTACGGGACTTCTACTATTTTTGTTTATCGTCATGAAACGAAAACGACTCGTTACTTCTAGCATTTTGCTCATTGCCTTTTTATTCGTCAGTAATCTATTAATGATTGTTTTTGGCTTAGCGGGGAGAGGCTTTCCCATTAAATCCGATTCGCCGATTTATACAGATGATTCACAAAGCATTGCTGTTCAAATGGTGCAAGGCTCAGAAAATAATGGGACATCGAATGGAATTACGCATTTAATCGCACATCATCTCCTAGTAGCTGTGAATTTACAAACAGGTGAAAAGCAATGGACAAAATCAGCTTCCTATAAAGAAACACTGCTTGGGGAATTTATGGGGGGTGTTCTTGTCCATCATCGTGATGATGAGTTTGGTCAATTATCCTTGGTAGATATGGAAACAGGCAAAGAACTACTTTCTGAAAAAGATTTTCGAACGCAACATCCGTCATTAATAGCGATATTGAGCAATAATGCACATCAAATGGCTGTCCTAGAGAACGATTTATATTTGGAAGGGGTCGATGGCAAATTCTATCGCTTTGATGGTAAAACATTAAGTGAGGATGCGAAGGCTCAAGATTACCTATCTGCCCGTTTTTTCATCGAGACAGAGTTGCCGGGCTATTTTGCTACACATCCACAGCCTGTAGAGGATTATCAGGCCATTCGCGATTTTAGTCAAGTTGTCCTAACCGAGCCAGCCATTCAAGCCTATGAAAATTTACAACCAAAAGTGGTGGATGTAGATATCATAGAAAAAACGGCTCTTGTTTCATATAGGCAAACACAGCGAGAAAGTGCTGAACACATGTTATTGCTCTATGATATGAACAAACATCAGGTATTGTGGGAACGCAATATTGGCATCATTAATTCCCAACAACAACAGCCCACTGTTCGGACATTAGAGAATAGCTACGTCATTCAAGCTGGTGATAGATTACTAGTATTCGATAAAGAAACGAAAAAGAGGTCTGTTCACTATCATCTACGTTGGAATCGTCCTATTGATGAGTGAAATCTACTGGAAAAATCGTTCTTTTTTTGATTCGCCAAAAAAGGAGTATAATTTAATAGGAAGAAACTCTTTTTAAAAGGACGGCGTGCAAATATGAATGAACAATTAGTAGATTGGATTATACGCTTTCAAAGGGATAAGGATATTGAAGCACTGGCCCATTTAAAAGATTATTGTTATGAGATGATCGAACCTTTGATGGAAGAATTTACGATGAAGTATGGCGAAGAAGCAGGCGAGTTATTACGCCTAAAGTGGGATAAACGATTTTATTTTATATTTACAAAATATCAAGTGAATGTAGGGCTACCTCTAGAGACATTTGTAAAAAATACGTATCGTTTTTATTTCATGCAGGTGTTACAAAAGGCTGGTTATAAGTGATCGAAAAAACCCTTCATTTGGGAACTGACTATCGTTTTTGAGACAGTCAATCCCATAATGAAGGGTATTTATTTTGTCTTTATACTCTTATAAGTAACTGATAATAAAGTTTTTTATAAATAAATGCGTTTAGATGAATTGGCTATGTTCAATTCTTTACGATATTTTGAAACTGTGCGTCGTGAAATTCGAATACCCTCAGTTTCTAATTTTTCAGTTAGTTGTTGATCTGATAAAGGAGTTTTTCTATTCTCATTTTCTACTAATTCTTTAATGCGACTTTTTATATAGGACACAGAATCAAGCTTTCCTGAATCGTTGATAATTCCTTTTGTAAATAAAGACTGGAGTGCAAAGATTCCATGTGGTGTACGGATAAATTTATTTTTAACCGCACGACTTATGGTGGATTCATGCATATTTAATGCTTGTGCAACATCTTTTAAACGCATAGGAGATAAGGCTTTTATTCCATGTTCAAAGAATGAAGCTTGTAAATCAAGAAGTAATCGTGTCAGGCTGTATAAAGTTTTATCACGTTGAGCTATTCCTTGCGTTAAAGCTATAATATCGTTCATGCATTGCTGGTAATAGGCATAATCTTCAACGGACTCTTTTAATAGATCTACGTAATCTTGATTAATTTCTATTTTAGGTAAAAACCGATTATTTAGTTCTATTATCCATTCTCCATTCAATTTGCTAATGATTATATCAGGTATAATATACGCGCTAGTAGCATTATTATCCAATGAAGCTGGGATGGGTTTTAGGTTTCTTATATATAGAATTGTTCGTTGAGTTTCTTCTATTGAAATGTCGTAAGTTGTACTTAACAATTTAATTGATAAATTAGCTACTTGTTCTAAATGATATTGAATGAATGGAGCTGCAAATGGTGGGGCTTCTATATCATTGTAAATTTGAATTAATAAATACTCTTTCATATTTCTAACGCCAACGCCAAGAGGTTCGAATGTTTGTAATAGATCTAAAAGTGTATTTATATGGTCTAAAGAGATGTTAAATGATTTAGCAACTTTGGATAAATCTACATTTAAAAATAGATGTTCATCGAGGTTATGTATGAAATATTTTAAAATTTCTCTGTCATGTGGTGTAAGATTTAGATGTAAAGGTATTTGATCGAGTAGTTGGGTAATATATGAATGTTGCTGTGTTAATCGAGTTTGAATGAAATCATACTGTTGCTTTTGCTTAGGTTGAATACCTTTTATGGACATTGTGGCAAGGTCTACAATATCCTTTGTGTGATTCATGTTTTTCTCAATGACAGTTAATAGTGGATTTTCATTTGATTTCTCATAAATATGTTGTTCTAATTCGGAGCTGGAGTATTGTAGTAGTTCCAATTGATGAATGAGTTCAGTTGTCAACGTTTGAGTAATTTGTTGTGAGACGTTTAAATTCATTTTCAAGGGAATCACCTCATTTTCTCTATGTAATGTTATTATTATCTAATCTACATATTTTGTCTATAATGGATCAGATATTTAGTAAAAAAACATAATGCTTAAAGGTAAATAGTTCTTACAATGAGTAGCAAAGCAGATAAAGATCAATGACGTTGTTGAATGAGATAAACTTCTTATTTAGAGGATGTTATAGAATATAGACATAGTTATAAATGTTAGCTACACAGTCATGGAATGCCCCATTTAAAGTTAGATTTTCCTTTAACTTTTATGGGGCAATTTAATTTTGCATGGTATTTCTCATGCTCTATAATCCTAACTTGAAGAAAATTATAAAGGTAAGATGTAACTTTTGGCGAATTAAAAAAGATAAGATAATTAAATTAAACTTCCGTAAAAGGTGTAATTCTCATGAAACCTAATCCATTAACTATTTTACGGACTATTACGAGCTATTTTCACTATAAACAATTTGGCTATATTACTTTTTCGATTTTTGTGGGGGGAATATCATGTTGAATGCCGAAAAATTAGTGCAATCTATGCTGGATGCATTTGGTGAACTATTACAATTGGAAATGGCCTATTTTACTTCGAATGGTGAAGTTTTTATAGCAACGGAAGAATATAGAAAGCAAAAAGGGATACAGGTACACCTTCCGTTCTTTCAGAAGTATTATTCTAAATCTGTTCAATATTTACAAAAACCTGGTCAAATGAAAGTGTGTTCTGGTTGTAGGTTCCAAAATAACTGTCCATCTAAAGTGGAAATGTTAATGAATTTAGTAAAAGGAGATCGTCACTTCGGATATTTGACATTTGTCAGTTTTACAGATGAGGGGGAGAAAAAATTTTCATCTGAGCCGAAGGAATATCAGTATTGGTTAGCTCGGTTGGGAGATATGATAATTAATGCCTTGAACAACGAAGGATCCTATTTATTGCTTGAAAATAAAAAAGGATTTGATACGAAATATGTATTAGGCAACGCACCTCACTTACAACTTATAAAGAGTAAGTTAAGTAGTATTGCGAATAGCCCATCTTCAATTGTCATAACAGGAGAGACGGGAACAGGGAAAAGTTTATTAGCGAAATATATTCATTCAAATAGCATTACACACAAAGGGAAATTTATAGAGTTGAATTGTGCAAGCATTCCAGAAAACTTGTTTGAAAGCGAGTTGTTTGGCTATGATGAAGGGGCGTTTACAGGGGCTAGAAGAAAAGGGAAAATGGGCTATTTTGAAGTAGCAGATAAAGGTACTTTATTCCTCGATGAAATTACAGAATTACCATTACATTTACAAGCGAAGCTATTAACAGTCTTGCAAGATGGGCTTATTTATAGAGTCGGAGCAATTGAGCCTAGAAAAGTAAATGTAAGGATTATTGCTGCGACAAATAAACCTTTAGAAGATATGGTGAGAAAAGGTGAGTTTCGTTCGGATTTATATTATCGACTAAATGTGATCCCTTTAACATTACCTCCTTTAAAAGAAAGAACAGATGAAATAGAATATTTGATTGTAAAATTACTTGAAAAGATTCAGCATAAAACAGGGAAATTTATTAAAGATTTTTCGCAGGAATTTTTGGAGGAATTGAAATCATACTCTTGGCCAGGGAACATAAGAGAGTTAGAAAATGTATTAGAGTACAGTATGGTAATGGAAAACTCCCTACAATTAACAAGGGAAAGCTTACCGAAATATATCATCGAGAATAATCAAGCACAAAATCTTTATAGCAATTCTAATCTATTGAAAGATACGGAAATGGAGGTCATCTACCAAATGCTCTCTATATATGGAAATGACACTGCTGGAAAAGAACGTGTTGCTGAAGAATTAGGCATAAGTACAAGAACGCTTTATAGAAAATTAAAAAGTGTAAATTTATAGTATAAGTTTGACACAAATACCTTGCTTTTAGAGATTTTTAAATTTCTCACCTCCTTAAGGGGAATTTAAAATGAACTTTCTAGGTATTTGTGTTTTTTTATGGCTAATTTTAATGACAAAAGTGACAACGGAATTGACAAAAATGGCAAAAAGGAAATTTAGTATATTTTTGAATCTTTTACTATACACATTTTGAAAATCCTTTAACATCAGAACTTTCTGACATTTCGTAGATTAAAATTGTAAATGGATTTGTGTTTCTACACTTGGCACGTATTTTGCTAGATATATAGTAAGCAAAGGGAAGGAGGAAGATTTATTTGGTAGATTATTTTGAATTGGAAGGTAAAGTGGCTGTGATTACAGGAGGGGCCTCAGGGATTGGCCTTGCAACAGCTAAATTATTAAGTGAGTTGGGAACTAAAACTGTGATTTTAGATATTGATCAACAAAAAGGTAAGGAGACTGAAAAAAGCTTTCAAGAAGCTGGTTTAGATGTTGAGTTTTTAAAATGTGATGTAACGAATACACAAGATTGCAAAAGTGTGGCTGATTCTATACAGGAGAGATACGGAAAAGTAGATGTACTTTTTAATAATGCAGGCATTATCCGTAGAAAAACAGTGGTGGATTTAGAGGAAGCAGATTGGGATGCTGTTATTAATGTTTCTCTAAAAGGGGTCTATCTACTTTCGAAATACTTAATCCCACTCATGAGAGGAAATGGTGGCAGTATCATTAATACTGGTTCTGGGTGGGGAATCAAAGGTGGAGACAAAGCTGCATCTTACTGTGCTGCAAAAGCAGGGGTTGTAAATTTAACAAAGGCTATGGCTATTGATCATGGTCCAGAAAATATTCGCGTAAATTGCATTTGTCCTGGAGATACAGATACGCCATTACTTCGTGGAGAAGCAAAACAATTAAATATAGATGAATCAAGTTTCTTACGTAGTTCAGCTGTTGATAGACCGTTAGCAAGATTAGGAACACCTGAAGATATTGCTAAAGGGGTACTATTCCTTGCAAGTAATTTATCTGCTTGGGTTACAGGAACGACATTAACAGTTGATGGTGGCGGCTTAGCCTAAAAATAATTATAGAGGGAGGCAAATTAAATGAGTAAAAAGGTCCATCCATATATCCCTAATATGGTATCTGAGGTAAAGCAAGAAATGTTAGATGAAATTGGTGTTCACTCCGTTGAGGAGCTTTATTCGTGTATTCCGGAGGATTTACATTTTAAAGGTACCATGAATATTCCAAAAGCTTTGAATGAATTAGAGTTACGACGCCATATTGAGGGTCTTTTAAATAAAAATGTAAGTACCAATGAATATATTAATTTTCTAGGAGCTGGTTGCTGGCAACACTTCATACCAGCCGTATGTGATGAAGTGAATCAACGTGCAGAATTTTTAACAGCTTATGCAGGAGAGCCTTATGAGGATCATGGACGCTTTCAAGCATTATTTGAATATCAAAGCTTAATGGCGGAGCTTGTGGATATGGAAGTAGTGAATGTTCCTACATTCGATTGGGCCCAAGCTGCATCTACATCAATTCGTATGGCGAGTCGGATTACAAAGCGTACGAAAATATTACTTGCTAATACACTTTCTCCTGAACGCAGAAAAGTTATTACAAACTATGGTACACCACAGTTATCATTTGAAGGAATAAAATTCAATCTTAATACAGGATTAATGGACTTAGCCGATTTAGAAGCAAAGTTGTCAAACGAAGTTGCAGCTATTTACTTTGAAAATCCATCCTATTTAGGTTTTATCGAGTCGCAAGGTCAGGAAATTTCACAACTTGCTAAAAAATATGGCGTACTTATGATAGTAGGAGTTGATCCAAGTTCTCTTGGGGTATTGGCACCACCAAGTCAATATGGAGCGGATATCGTCTGTGGAGATCTTCAACCATTAGGTATGCACATGAATTATAGTGGAGGGCAAGCTGGATTTATTGCAACATATAATGATCCAAAATTTGTTAATGAATATCCATCACGATTGTTCGGTATTATTCCGACTGTAAAGAAAGGTGAATATGGTTTTGGTGACATTGCCTATGATCGTACGTCCTTTGCAGATAGAGAAAACGGTAAGGAGTCTGTAGGCACACAAACAGCTCTTTGGGGGATTACAGCAGGTGTGTATTTATCATTAATGGGACCAAATGGCATGTACGAGTTAGGTCAAGCCATTATGCAAAACAGTCAGTATGCAGTAATGCAATTGAATTCTATTAACAATATTCGGGGTTCAAGAATTACCTCTCCATTTTTCAAAGAGTTCATTATAGATTTTAACGATACAGGATTAACAGTAGAAGAAATAAATTCACGATTACTTGAGCAAAAAATCTTCGGTGGTAAAGACTTATCGTTGGAATTTCCTGAATACGGTCAAGCAGCACTTTATTGTGTAACGGAAGTTCACACTAAAGAGGATATTGATAAGTTAATCAATGCTTTAGCTACAATTGTTGGATATTAAATAGGAAGAAAGGAGTTTTAACGTGGATAAGATTCTAAGAGAGAATGTAAATAAAGATTTTCATCAAGCTAAATGGAATGAACCTATCATTTTTGAGTTACATCAATCAGGAGAAGTTGGAGTAGAAGTTCCGCAACCTTCAAATGAGATTGTAGCAGCAGTCGGTGATGGTGTTTCATCCTTACCTCAGAAAATGAAAAGAGCAAATAAACCAAATTTACCAGAAATAGGACAAGCGCGGGTGTTACGACATTATGTAAGACTATCGCAAGAAACATTAGGCTCTGATTTTAATGTTGAAATTGGACAAGGCACTTGTACGATGAAGTATATTCCAAAAATTAATGAATTGCTTATTCGTAATCCTAAAATAATGGAATTACATCCTTTACAAGAGGGTAGTACTGTCCAAGGAATGCTAGAAATTATTCACAATTTGGACTTAGCGATGCGTGAAATTTCGGGGATGGATTGTTTCTCTTTCCAACCAAGTGGTGGTACACAAGCATTGTTTGCGATGGCATCGATTGTACGCAAATATTTTGAAGTAAAAGGTGAAGCAGATCAACGTAATGAAATTATTACAACCATCTTCTCACACCCTTCTCAAGCAGCAACCGCAGTAGTAAAAGGTTATAAAATAATAACTATTCATCCAGATAAAAATGGTTTTCCGGATATTAATAAATTGAAAGAAGTTGTATCCGAAAGAACAGCTGGTTTTGTTGTAGCTAACCCTGAAGATACGGGGATTTATAATTCTAAAATTAAAGAATTTACGAAAATAGTGCATGATGTTGGTGGAATTTGTTACTACGATCAGGCAAATGCCAATGGACTGTTAGGAATCACACGTGCAAGAGAAGCAGGTTTTGACATGTGTTTTTTCAATCTACACAAAACATTTGCAGCACCTCACATGTGTGGAGGGCCAGCAACAGGGGCTCTCGGGGTCACAGAAGAATTAAAGCCTTATTTGCCAGGTCCAATTGTTGAGAAAGAGGGAGACCAATATGTGTTAAATGATCAATTAGAGCATTCGATTGGAAAAGTACGATCATTCCATGGGGTAGCTCAAACGATTTTGCGTTCTTATGCTTGGATTAGAGCATTAGGCACAGATGGACTTAAAGCTGTGGCAGAAACAGCCGTATTAAATAACAATTATCTGTATAGTAAAGTATCAAAAATTCGTGGTGTAAGTGTGCCGTATATACAAGGGCAAAGATTAGAGCAAGTTCGTTATAGTTGGGAGCAGTTGGAGAAAGAAACAGGTGTTACAACAGAGGATGTACAGCGCCGAATGACTGACTTTGGTTTACATTACTGGACTAGTCATCATCCTTATATTGTTCCACAACCATTTACACTTGAACCAACAGAATCTTATTCTAAGGCAGATTTAGATGAATATATTCAAGCGCTTGAGCAGATTTCTAAAGAAGCATACGAAACGCCAGAAATTGTTAAAGCAGCACCGCAAAATAGCACAATTCATCAGTTAATTGAAGCAGACTATTTAGATGAGCCTTCTAAATGGTGTATTTCATGGAGGGTATATCTACAAAAGGTGAAAAATAAAAAAGAATTAATTAATAACCATTAGGGAGGTGTTTGAATGAGAACCAATCATAGAAGTTTAAAAAATAAGAGAGTAGTTATTACAGGAGGTGCTAGTGGTATAGGATTAGCCACAGCACAACGTTTTATAGAAGAAGAATCGATAGTGGCTATTTTAGATATTAATAAAGAGGGTATTGAACAGTCGATAAAAGAAAATCCCGGAATTGCTAAAGGCTATGTAGTAGATGTTAGTAATCCTGAAAATGTAAACGCTGTTTTTGAGAATATAAAAAGAGATTTAGGTGGTGTAGATGTTTTTATTGCGAATGCAGGTATTAGCATTCGCAATAAGTTTCTTGATATTAGTCCTGAACAATGGAGTAAAGTATTAAACATTAATCTTAACGGGGTATTTTATACTTCACAAGCAGCCGCAAAAATTATGGTGGAGCAGGGCAAGGGTGTCATACTTATGACAGCGTCTACAAATGGAGTGACAGGACATCCATTCTATGCTGACTACAATGCTTCCAAAGCAGGGGTTAATCTTTTAGCACGAACAATGGCATTGGAGCTTGCTCCAAATATCCGAGTTAATACGATATGCCCTGGATACGTACTAACCCCTATGCAAATGGCTGAGTATACCCCAGATATGTTGGAAGTTGTAAATGAAGGTATCCCTCTGAAACGACATGCAGATCCTAAGGAAGTCGGAGCATTATACGCTTTCCTTGCTTCGGATGAGTCATCTTATATTACCGGACAAACAATTGCTATTGATGGTGGAGAACTAGCTTAATTAAATGGAGGGGTTATTTGATGAAGAAAAATAGATTCTATTTATTATTGGTGTTGGTTATTTCGCTAATGGCGGCATGTTCGGAAAATAAAACAAATACACAAGTTCCAGCTACTGCGGATGCAAAAAGTGAGGATCAGGATAAAAGTGTAACAACAGAAATGAAATTGGTTAAGGATGGCAAGTTAACATTTGCAATGAGTGGTTTACTAAAACCATTAAATTATAAGGAAAATCAAGAATTAGTAGGCTTTGATGTTGAAATAGGGAAAGAAATTTCAAAAAGGATTGGCCTTGAAGCAAATCCTGTAACAAATCCATGGGAAACAATTATTCAAGGGTTACGAGGTAATAAATATGATGCCATTATTGGCAGTATGACAGCTACTGAGGAAAGGTCTAAACAGGTCGACTTTTCAATCCCTTATTATGTTTCAGGTGCTACAGTATTTATCTCAAGTGAAAATAAGGAGATTAAAACGGTAGAAGATTTAAAGGGAAAAACGATAGGCGTTATGCAAGCTAGTACGTATGTTGAAGATGCTAAGAAATATACAGATAAAATCAAAGAATTCCCTAGTGAAATCTATGCATTACAGGATCTTCCACCAGGTCGGCTAGATGCAGTAATTACTGATAGAATTGTAGGTATTTCAGCAATGCAAGAATCAGGATTGAAGATTCAAGCCTTAGGAGAGGTCATTAAAAGAGAAGAAATTGCAGTGGCGATTAATAAAGATAATGAAGTTTTATTAGAAGCGATTAATAAGGCGATTGAAGAGATGGTTAAGGATGGAACGTATAAAGAAATAAGTATGAAATGGTTTGGGAAAGACTTGTTAGAATAACTGTTAAAAATAGTGTGCCTAGTATGCTAAAGACGTACTAGGCATAGCTATTAATTGTTCTAAAATATTAAAATTGCAGACTAAATAGATTGAAAATTCTTTCTATTTTACTTCCCAGCAAAATCTAATTTTATTAATAAATTTTAGCTATCTATAGGAGTGTTTGTCTTTTACGTCCACATACTTAAAAGAGGTTAGGTGATTAATATGGATTTTCTCACAAATGTAACATCAATATTTCAAAAGCATGGCATTGAGTTTTTAAAAGCGACAGTTTTAACGATTGAATTAACAATTGTTTCTTTATTTATTGCTTGTGTAATTGGGTTAGTGTTTGCCTTCTTCAAAGTATCCAATATAAAAATCTTGGAAAGTATTGCTAACGGCTACATTTTTGTTGTTCGAGGTATGCCATTAATAGTACAACTTATGTTCTTGTACTATGGTATTTCTAGTATTTTCACTTTATCAGACTTTGCAGCAGGATCCATTGCGCTCGGAATTCATTCAGGAGCATATATTGCAGAAATTTTTCGTGGATCCATTCAATCTATTGATAAAGGCCAAATGGAGGCTGGTCGATCATTAGGAATGACATATTTTAAAACAATGAGAAGAATTATTTTACCACAGAGTTTTAAAAGAGCTATTCCAGCATTAGCTAATCAATTTATCATAGGGTTAAAAGATTCGTCTTTAGTAGCTTATATCGCAGTATCAGAATTGTTTAACCATGCACTGTCAACTCAAGCATACAACTATATGCCTCTTGAAACATACTTTGTTGTGGGAATTTACTATTTAATTTTAGTCTTATTATTCACGCTGTTATTTAATAAACTTGAAAGTCGACTGGATGTTGGAAGGAGGAAAAAACGTGATAAAGTTGAAATCGCTTTCTAAATCATTTGGTGACTTGGAGGTTTTAAAAGGTATAAATCTTGAAATTAATAAATCAGAAGTGGTTGTTCTAATAGGGGCTAGTGGATCAGGGAAGAGCACTTTATTAAGATGTATGAATTTTTTGGAGATATTAGATTCAGGTACGATAAGCATTAATGATGAGATTATTGATGTAAAAAGAACTAATTTAAATCATGTAAGAGAAAATATGGGGATGGTATTTCAACATTTCAATTTATTTCCCCATTTAAGTGTTTTACAAAATGTAATAGAAGCACCAATTCAGGTGAAAAGGCAAAGTAAAGAGGAAGCGATTAAATTTGCTATGAATTTGTTAACACGAGTAGGTCTTGCTGATAAAGCCAATTACTATCCTGAACAACTATCTGGTGGTCAAAAACAACGAGTTGCTATTGCTAGAGCACTGGCAATGAATCCAAGTGTTATGTTATTTGATGAACCAACATCAGCATTGGATCCTGAGTTGGTAGGAGAAGTCTTAGAAACGATGAAAAACCTTGCTAAAGACGGAATGACGATGGTCGTCGTAACCCATGAAATGGGCTTTGCTAAGGAAGTTGCGGATAGGGTGATTATGTTAGCAGATGGCAAAATTATTGAAGAGGGCTCTCCAGTAGAAATTTTTAAAGCGCCAAAACAAGAAAGAACGATTAAGTTTTTGCAACAAGTTTTATAATTATTATCTTTAATTAGGGGATGATGAGAGATGTTAAAAACGTATGAAGAAGTATTAAAGGTTACGAACGAACTTGTAAATATTGAAAGCATTGTTAATACTGAAGGGGAAATTAACATATCAAAGTCATTGGCTAAAACAATTTCTAATTTACCTTATTTCCTGAAAAATCCTAAATATGTGTTTACTTCACGAACAGTAGATGATGAGGTTGAAAGGTACAATGTGTTTGCATTTGTAAAAGGTACTAAAGGAGATAGTAATAAAACGGTTGTGCTAATGGGACATACAGATACGGTGGGTATCGATGATTATAATAGTTTGAAAGAGAAGGCTTGTTTACCTAATGAACTTCATGAAGCGTTAAAGGGTGAAAAAGTTCCGCCGTTGGTTCGAGAGCATTTAGAATCAAATGAATGGTTATTTGGAAGAGGAACACTTGATATGAAGAGCGGTGTTGCAAGCCATTATTATCTATTAAAATATTATTCTGAATACCCAGAGGAACTGAATGGAAATATCGTATTTTTTGCTGAATGCGATGAAGAGGATAGTTCTCATGGAGTATTGTCCGGTTTAAATGATTTAAAAATGTTAAAAGTAGAGCATGGATTTGATTACGCGGCATTAATTAACTCCGATTTTGTTGCTCCTAAGTATGAGGGGGATGAAAGTAGATATATATATAAAGGTAGCGTTGGTAAGCTACTCCCTTCTTTTTATATAACTGGGGTGGAAAGCCATGTAGGCTCTAGTTTTGAAGGAATCGACCCTAACTATATTGCTGCGGAGTTAACTAGACAAATTGCATATAACCCAGAGTTATGTGATAAATCGTTAGGAGAAACACCGATGCCACCTGTAAGTTTGAAGCAAACGGATTTTAAAGAGACTTATACAGTTCAGACAGCTCTTGCTTCATATGTATATTATAATTTCTTTGTGCAATCATGGTCACCTAAAGATGTGTTAGAAAAGCTAAAAGTCCATGCTGAAATTGCATTTAATAATGCAATAGCTAATTTAAATAATCATTATAAGAGATATTGCGAAATTAGTGGGCAGGAATATACAAAATTGCCATGGAAGACGAGGGTATTATTCTATGAAGAATTAGAACAATCAATTATTGTTGAATATGGGGACAATTACAAAGAGCATATAAAAAATTTTAAACACGAATTATTAAAAAATAAAGAGTTAGATGTACGCATGTTTTCTGCAAAAGTGGTAGAAGAAGTTTGGAAGTGGACCAAGGATAAGAGTCCTGCAATCATTATTTTTTATTCTTCATTGTACTCACCATGTGTAGAAGTAACTGGTAAAAATGAAAAAGAAAAAAATTTACTAACCGCTTTAGATTATGCAGTAGAAAAAGTTCAACCACATTATGATAAGCCTATTGTACAGAAAAATTATTTCCCTCATATTTGTGATATGAGTTGCGTGGCTATAAATGTCGATGAAGATAGTGTGAATTCAGTTGTTAACAATAACCCTAGCTGGAGAACTAAACATTATGTAAATTATGATGCCATTAGAGAACTAAATATCCCTGCAATCAATATTGGACCATATGGATATGATGCACATAATAGATATGAAAGAACAGAATTGAAATACACTATGGAAATAATGCCTAATTTAACAAAGCTAGTAATAGATAAATTACTTGAAAATTAAAGAGTTAATATTCATTTAAAGTAGCATCATGAACATGCAAAGGAGATAACTGCTGTGATGAATTAATATGACCTTCAATGACCTGTTCTACATGCATCCGTTTTAGTGATTATAGAACATTTCGGATCTAAGCGAGGGTTAGGTCAGAAACATCTCGATTGGAGGATGATTAATCGTGCCATTACGGGACGTCATTCCTTTTTTACTTCTTGTTGATAATACAAATAGATAGAGTCTTAATCTATATGCAAGGTAACTTTTTCTGACAGATGATGTGACTGAAGAAGTGTACCTAAGATAAAAAATGTAGACGCAATAATTTTTAAACTCTAATTTATTCTCATACTTGTTTAGCGGGGCTTTTGCTTATCTTATTTTTTTCTTCTATATAATAACTTATTCTTGTTCACATAAAAAACACCTTCACGTTGATTGTTCGGGAAGCTTATCCCCTTATTTCAACGTAAGGTGTTTTCATTTGTATCAGTTTTTAGATTAGTGCATGGTAAAAAAACAAATCAAGGGTTATTTATAGAGTAGATCTTCTGCTAAATGAGTAAACACTTCACCGATTATCGACACTTCATCATAGACCGAGGAACCTGTATTTTCCTCAGGTTGAGCAAAAGGAATTTGAGCGATTACATCTGTCTGTAATAAATCTGCTAATTGTTCGGCTCCACCTTGTCCAAATAGATAGTTTTTTTGACCGTCAGCACCTTCAAAATAGGCCATGTTTTCAACAACACCAAGAATCCTGTGTTTCGTATGTTGCGCCATCAAGCCTGCACGAGATGCAACATGAGAAGCGGCAAGATGCGGTGTTGTCACGATGATTTCTTGGGCTTGTGGAATCATCGCAGCCATATCAATTGCAACATCTCCTGTACCAGGTGGTAAATCGATGAGGAGGTAATCTAAATCTCCCCATAGCGTGTTGACAAGGAAATTTCGAATCCACTTATTGAGCATAGGACCACGCCACATAACAGGCTGGTTGTCATTTGTAAAAAAGCCCATCGACATTATTTTTATGCCGTGACGTTCTACTGGAATCGCCGTTTGATCAAGCATGGTAGGCTTTTGATCAATCTTCATCATGGCAGGGATGCTGAAACCATAAATATCAGCATCTAAAATACCTACACGTTTGCCAAGACGAGCAAGTGCAACCGCTAAATTAATGGTCACCGTAGACTTTCCAACACCGCCTTTACCACTTGTAATGGCAATGAATTGAACACCAGAATTAGGCAGTAGCATGTTTGGCATTCCTTGATCAGTCACATTCTTTGCCTGTAGAGAGGCGGTTAAAGTGCGGCGCTCCTGATCTGTCATAGAGCCAAAGCTAATGGTAACAGTGGAGGCACCAAGCGCTTGTAAGGCCTCCTCCACATCTTGCTGTATTTTCGCCTTTAACGGACATCCTGGTATGGTCAAAATAATATCCAGCGCTATATGGTTGTCATGTATATGAATGTTTCGCACCATATTCAAATCTACAATACTCTGATGTAGCTCAGGATCATTTACCTGTTTCAATGCGTTTACAACATTTTCTTTTGTTAACATTTAGGAACCACCTTATTCTTTTAAGCCTTTGCCGAGTCCCTTTAAGAAATGAACCCCAAAATTGAGCGCACGATTAACATCTGGATCGTTTATCATTTTCATGAGCTTAAAGGCACTGACCTTTTCATTCGATTCAAGTGCTTTGCTTGCTTCATCTACGCCTGTATTTAAGCCTTCAATCAGCTTAGTCGTTGTTTCAGGATTGAGCTCCGTCAATGCTCCCGCAACACCCATTAAATTGTTAATGATATTGGTTACAGGCTTACGTGTTAATTGTCCAAGTGCAATATGTGCCACTTCCTCTTTGGCTTCAAGTAGCTTCATTGCTGCTTCTAGTGCACCGATATCATTTAATTCGGCCATAATACTAAACACCTGATTGACGGCTTCTTCATTTTCAGAAAGCAGTTCTTTTAGATTATCTAATTTTTGTTCTTTTAGTTGTTCTTCTGTTAATTTTTGTTTTTTAATGCCTGTAATGGGTACAGCCATGCTCTCACTCTCTTTCGTTTATGGTTGTTAAGTGAACGTAGCCAGGACGATTCCATTTTCGTTGTACCTCAACACCATTTTGAGGATGACGCTTTTTATAGCGTGGGTTTGTGCGAGGAAGTGGTGATTTACCTTTTGCTTTTAGCACTTCTACTCGTACTTTTGTTTGTTTATAAGCTGGTGTTGACGTATTCACATCTGCTGCAGGGCCAGTTAGGAAGTTGATGGCTGAATCTTTGCTAACAGAGTTCATTGGTAAGAATAATTCGTTTCCTTGTACGCGATCTGTAACAAGAGCATTTAGCTTCAAGGCACCATATGGAGACACTAAACGAAGTAGGGCTCCATCTGCAATGCCTCGTTCTTTCGCCAATTCTGGTGATACTTCAACGAAAATTTCAGGTACTTTCGATTGAATACCTTTCGATTTATTTGTTAGATTTCCTTCATGGAAGTGTTCAAGCATACGGCCATTATTAATATGACAATCGTATTGTGCTTCAAACTCAACAGGCTGCACCCAATCATTTAAAGCAAAACGAGCTTTCTTATCAGGGAAGTTAAAGCCATCTTCATATAATAATGGTGTATCTTTACCATCATGGCTACCCCAACAGAAGCTTCCCCAGCCTTCAAGAACATCATAGTTGGCTTGTGAGAAGAGGGGAGACAGGCTCGCCATTTCATCAAAAATGTCGCTTGGGTGATCATAATGCCAATCTGCCCCTAAACGACGAGCAACCGCTTGCAATATTTCCCAATCTGCTTTCGACTCACCAAGTGTTGGTAATACTTGATACAGGCGTTGAACACGACGTTCCGTATTCGTAAATGTACCTTCTTTTTCAAGCGAAGGTGCAGCAGGTAAAATCACATCTGCATATTGTGCTGTGCGTGATAGGAAACAATCTTGGACAACGAAAAAGTCAAGCTGTGAAAGCACCTCATCTACATGGTTGGCATTACAGTCAACAAGTGCCATATCTTCGCCCACTAAATACATCGCTTTCATTTTCCCTTCCATGATCGCATCTAACATTTGCATATTATTTCGACCAGGCTGTGGTTGAATAGGGACACCATAGGCTTTTTCGAATTTTGCACGTGCCTCGTCATCTGTGACTCTTTGATAGCCTGGTAATAGATTTGGAAGTGTCCCCATATCGCAGGCACCTTGCACATTGTTATGGCCGCGAAGTGGGTAGGCACCAGCACCTGGACGACGATAGTTCCCAGTTGCTAAAAGTAAATTTGAAATCGCTGCGGATGTATATGAGCCACCAGTATTTTGTGTTACACCCATGCCCCAAAGAACACATGTACCATCTGCATCACGAATCATTTCAGCTACTTCGATCAATGTTTCCTTACTAATACCAGTCATTTCTTGTGCATAATCAAGTGTATAGGTTGCAAGTACTTGTTTAAAATCATCATAATGAAGGACGTTTTCTTGAATAAACGCTTCATCATGCCAACCTTGATCAATGATATATTTGGTAACAGCCATTAACCAAACTTGGTCAGTACCTTGCTTTGGACGCATAAAGATGTCGGAACGCTCTGCCATTTCATGCTTACGAATATCAGCAACAATTAATTTCTGACCATGTAATTTATGTGCACGTTTCACACGTGTTGCTAAAACAGGATGTCCCTCAGCTGGATTAGCCCCAACAATAATGACAAGTCCAGCCTTAGCAATATCTTTGATCGTACCAGCATCTCCTCCCATGCCAACTGTACGTAATAAACCATCAGTTGCAGGAGATTGGCAATAACGAGAACAATTATCGACATCGTTTGTGCCAAATAATTGACGGGCCATTTTTTGAATTAAGTAATTCTCTTCATTTGTAATTTTAGAAGAGGAGATAAAGCCAACAGAACCTGGACCATATTGTTGTTGAATGCCACCTAGTTTTGTTGCAATTAAATCAAGTGCTTCATCCCACGATGATTCCACAAACTCATTATTTTTACGAATGAGTGGTTTTGTAATACGTTCCTCAGAATTGATAAAATCCCAGCCGAATTTCCCTTTGACACATGTAGAAATCGCATTTACTGGACCATCGGAAGGCTGTACTTTTAAAATTTTACGACCCTTTGTCCAAACTTCGAACGAGCAGCCTACACCACAGAAAGTACATACTGTTTTTGTTTTTTTGGTGCGCTTACTACGCATGGCTGCTTCCACTTCAGAAACGGCAAAAATACCGCTATAGCCTGGTTCAACTTCCTTAATCAAACTGATCATCGGATCTAACATATCCTGTTTGAGGCCAGTCATAAATCCAGCCTCTCCAAGCATGGATTTTTCCATTAAGGCATTACATGGACATACGGTTACGCATTGACCACAACTTACACAGGAAGAATCATTGATAGCAACGCCTGTATCCCAAATGACACGTGGTCTTTCTGCTTCCCAATCAAGGGACAATGTTTCATTTACCTGTAGATTTTGACAAACCTCTACGCACTGACCACAAGCGATACATTGGTTAGGATCGTATCGATAAAACGGATGTGACATGTCTACTTCATGAGGTTCAACTTTTGGTTGATAGGGATATTTTTGATGCTCGATTTCCATCATTTCGGCTGTGTTGTGTAATGCACAATTGCCATTGTTGTTATCACAAACTGTACAATACAGTAAATGATTTTCGAGTAGACGGTCCATCGCTTCTGTTTGTGCCGCTTTTGCTTTGTCAGAAGTTAGGAATACATTCATGCCGTCTACTGCCTTTGTAGAGCAGGAACGAACTAATTGGCCATTCACTTCCACGATACATGTATCACATGTTTCAATTGGGTCAACAGCTGGCACATGACAAATCTGTGGATGCGGAATGTCATGTTGATTAATGGTATCAAGGATTGTAGCTCCTTCTTTTACTTCATACGGTACGCCATTAATATTAATTTGAGTCAAGGTAACTTCCTCCTTTTGCACTTTGAGACGAATCGGATAACATGGTACAGCTTAAGACAAAAGGGAATAACAAATCGAGTTGGTGATTGTTGAAAAGATTGTCTTGTTATCATTGTAATTCCCAATGGTTCTTGAAGCTACCTCAAAATAGGTAAATTGCTAGATCATAACATGTTATCCATGTCTCGGTTTTGAAAAAATAAAAAAATCCACCATGAAATTACATGTCCGAGACATGCTAATAATTCATGGTGGATAAAATTCTTAGCAGGTCTTGCTAAAAACTCAATCTACTTTTATTTTTTAATTACAATAGAATTCAACTATTAAAAACACTATGCAACATCGTAACATAGGGTTCAAAATAAATTAATTCCATTTGTGATATGAATATTATAGCCCTTTCCTTCAAAATGAACAATATTTATCATAAAATTTATTAAATGAGAATTATTATCAAAAAGTATTTTCTCTTTTATTTTTTTAAAAGTTGCTATATCATTAACAAACTGTAAGGGTGGCCTACATAACCATTTGCCTAAAAAAGTTTAATTATGATGGGAGAATCGTTGCTATGTCTAAAAAAATCCACGAATTTAATGACATGATTCGAAAGTTAAGAAAGGAAGTATTTGGTAAAGGTCCTGAACGTATTCATACCGTTTTTGTCGAGAATATGGCTGTATCTACCTTATACGGAAATATCACTCCGACAGAAAAATTTATTGCCAGTACACCAGAAGGGCTGAAAATGGTGCATGCTGCAAGGACGAGTATGATTCAAGATTTATATAGACAATCGCCACCAGAGGGTATGGAAGAATTGATGGGCAGCAAATTACTTCACTTATTTTCAGATATTAAAATTGAAGAGGATTTTGCGATTTCCGTCTTTGTTTTTGAAAAGCATATCAGTGAATAAAGGGGATGCCTTATGGATCGAGCAATGACAAGAAAAATTGTGCGTGTTGAAGGACAACGAGTGACAGAAATGGTTGATTTAATTGTTTCAGAATACGCTGTTACCGTAAAAATTAATCAGCAGGAATTTGTCACGATGGTCTGTACACCCGAGTATGTAGAAGATATGGTTATTGGCTACTTAGCTTCTGAACGAGTGATTCGTAGTTTTGAGGATATTGAGGAAATTTGGCACCAAGAGAAAGAGGGTTTTGTGCATATTAAAACAAAGCATATTAATCCTTATTACCAACAGACGCAAAACAAGCGCTATATTACGTCTTGCTGTGGGATGAGTCGACAAGGCTTTGTGTTTACGAACGATGCATTAGTAGCGAAAAAAATGGATCAAGTCCATGTGCAAATAACGACCGAAGATTGCTTCCGTTTAATGTATGCGATGCAGGATAGTGCCGATATTTTTAAGAAAACGGGTGGGGTGCATAATGCTGCACTATGTGATGTAAATGGCATCGTCCTAAGTCGCATGGATATTGGACGTCATAATGCTTTGGATAAAATTTACGGCTATTGCCTACGCAACAACATTCGTATGGAAGATAAAATTATCGTCTTTAGCGGACGAATATCATCGGAGATTTTACTAAAGGTTTCCAAAATAGGCTGTGCCATCGTGCTGTCTAAATCAGCACCCACAGAATTAGCATTGCAATTAGCAGAGCAGCTTGGTATTACGACGGTTGGCTTTATTCGGCAACAGACATTGAATATTTATACACACCCACAACGCATCCTATTACCAGCTAATGAATTGAAAGAAGGAGATTAGATGACGAATCTACAAGACCAATTACACAGACCGTTAAGAGATTTAAGAATATCCGTGACAGATCGTTGTAATTTTCGCTGTCGCTATTGTATGCCAGCAGAAGTATTTGGTCCAGATTACGCATTTTTACCGTCTGATAAAATATTAAGTTTTGATGAAATTGAACGATTAGTAAAAATCTTTGTTTCATTGGGCGTGAAAAAAATACGGATTACAGGTGGGGAACCCTTACTACGTCGTGATTTGCCCGAATTAATTGCCCGTATTCACCGCATAAAAGGTGTAGAAGATATTGCTTTAACAACCAATGGTTCGTTATTAAAAAAATACGCACACTCATTGGCACAGGCAGGCTTAGCCCGAGTTTCTGTTAGTTTAGACTCGCTTGATGATGAGCGTTTTTTCGAGATGAATGGTCATAGAGGCAAGGTATTGCCAGTGTTAGAGGGAATTGAAAAGGCTGCAGAAGCGGGCTTACAAGTAAAAATTAATATGGTTGTTCAAAAAGGGAAAAACGAACAAGATATTGTTACCATGGCGCAGTTTTTTAAAGAAAAACAGCATATTCTACGCTTTATTGAATATATGGATGTAGGGAATTCGAACGGCTGGCGTTTGGATGATGTGGTGTCCAAAAAAGAGATTATTGAGCAAATCCATCGGTTTACGCCGTTACAACCAGTAGCTCCCAATTATAAAGGAGAGGTGGCAACGCGTTATCAGTATCAAGATGCTCAAGGTGAGATTGGTGTAATTTCATCTGTAACGGATTCATTTTGCTCCAATTGCTCACGTGCTCGTCTCTCTGCAGAAGGTTCATTATACACTTGTTTATTTGCAACAGAAGGCACGGATTTAAGGGAATTGTTACGTTCAGGGCAAGATGATGCTGCCATCATCAAGTGCATAACGAACGTTTGGGAAACAAGAATTGATCGTTATTCCGATGAACGCAATGAACAGACGATGGCAAAAAGGAAAACGTCAAAAATTGAAATGTCTCATATTGGGGGGTAGCGTGTAAAAAACAGAAAAAAATCGGCACAATAATGCCGAATTTTTTCTGTTTATTTATGCACAAAAGTGCCACTTTTCCCACCTGTTTTTTCAACAAGGTAAGTTTCTTTGATGACCATCGTCTTATCAACGGCTTTGCACATATCATAAAAAGTTAGTGCTGCGACAGACACAGCAGTGAGAGCTTCCATTTCAACACCCGTTTTTCCACTGCATTTAACAGTGGCTTGAATATGGAGCTCATAGCCATTCTCTGCTTTTTCATAGTCAAACTGGAAATCCGTACCCTGTAGCATGATGGGATGGCACATGGGAATGATATCAGCTGTTTTTTTAGCTCCCATTATCCCTGCAATTTGCGCAACTTGCGTCGGATCACCTTTTTTAATGCCACCTTGTTGGATGGCTTCATAGACCGCATCGGATAAAAGAATCGTACTGCGCGCAATGGCTGTACGTGTTGTGATTTCTTTTGCAGAGATATCGACCATTTTAGGACGACCTTCTTCGTTCCAGTGTGTAAAATTATTCATTATTAAACTCCTTTTTACTTGTTTGTGACCAGTCTTGTTGTGCGTTGATATTGATAAATGTTGAGCTATTGTCATCAAAAGGGACATAACAAACACGAAGTTGCTCTAAAAGCACTTTCATACTCCGTTTATTTTGTGCCGTTAATTGTGTCGCCTTTGGTAAAGCAGTACGTCGATATAATGCAGCTAATGGCTGATCGCGTAGTGCTTGCGTCGGAACAATGGCATCATAAGTGTCATTAATCAAACCTACCATTTTTTGGATAAATTCTGCATTCATATAAGGCATATCGCTTGCTACGACAAAAAACCATTCCACATCAGGATAGGCTGTCATGATATGATGCAAAGCAAAAAGAGGGCCTTGATGTGGCTGCTTTTCAATAACCCACTGGACATTTTCCTGTTCAAACTGATGTTGTAAGTGCGCATTTGTAGCGATAATAAGAGGATCCAGCTGATTTTTTTGCAGGGCTATGAGACTATGTTCATATAATGGCTGTCCAGCAAACATCTCAAACATTTTTGGCTGTCCGTAGCGAGAGGATTGACCGCCAGCTAACACTATACCTGCAATTTTCATAAGCGCTTCAACTCACCGACAAAATGTTGGACTGTAGGTACTATGAGCTTCGTCATAGCTAAAGTCACCGCATTTGTAGAGCCGGGTAAAACATAAATGGCTGTTTGCTGAAGACTTCCAGCGGTGGCACGACTAAACATCGCCTTTGGGCCAATTTCTTCATAGCTGAGCATTCGAAATAATTCACCAAACCCCATCATTTCTTTTTCAAACAGAGGCAGAATGGTGTCATAGGTTTGGTCTCTTGGTGTAAATCCTGTTCCACCCGTAACGATAATGGTATTAATTGTTGGATCGCTGCACCAATTTTTAACATAATGAGCGATATCGAGCGGTTCATCCTTTGTTAGTTGGTAGTCTATAACTTCAAATGCAGCTTCCTGTAGTAAGGACTGAATACGCTGACCAGCATGATCATCTGCCTTTGTGCGTGTATCACTGACCGTTAAAATGGCAACTTGAATTGGTTGCTGCTGATGTGTGGGATGCACAGTAAGACCTCCTTCAAATGCGTTTTTGCTAAAAAACATTGCTTTTATTATAATGCTATAAATGAAAAGGTCAAACGAAAATTCATAGAAAGAAAGGCCACATACGTATGCAAAATAGATATTCTAGACAACAATTATTTCACCCTATCGGACAAACTGGGCAACAATCCCTTCAGCAAAAGCACGTCCTTATTATAGGTGCGGGGGCATTGGGGAGTGCTAGTGCAGAAGCGCTTGTGCGAGCAGGTATTGGCAGGCTGACACTCATTGATCGTGATTATGTAGAGTGGAGTAATTTACAAAGACAGCAATTATATACAGAGCTAGATGCACAAGAAAAAATGCCCAAAGTTATCGCAGCTAAAAAGCGTCTCCAACAAATAAACACAGAGGTAGAAATTCATGTCGGCATTATGGATGCTTGTACAGAGACCTTGCTACCATTACTAGAAGATGTTGATGTGATGGTCGATGCGACCGATAATTTTGATGTTCGTTTTGTCATGAATGACCTTGCGCAAAAATATCGTATTCCTTGGGTATATGGCTCTTGTGTTGGTAGTTATGGTGCGACTTACACGGTTGTACCAGGTAAAACGCCTTGTTTGCATTGTTTATTAAAGGTGATGCCCCATACAGGGATGACTTGTGATACCGTTGGCATTATTAGTCCAGCAGTTCAAATTGTTGCTGCTTATCAGGTGGCAGAGGTTTTCAAGCTGCTTGTTGGAGATGACAAAGCCTTACGAAAAAGCTACTTAACGTTTGATGTTTGGCACAATCAACACTATGAAATCAATGTGGAGAAAATAAGGCAAGGTGATTGTCCATCTTGTGGCGACAAGCCGACCTATCCTTACCTATCCTATGAAAATCAAACGAAATTACAGATCCTTTGTGGCCGAGACGCGGTACAAATTCGACCACCAAAGCCCATTTACTATTCGCTTGATCAGCTGGCAAATCAGCTCCGTTCCCACGGAGAAGTCCAGGTTAATCCTTATTTGCTATCTTGCCAAGCGGACGATTACCGAATCGTTATTTTCCAAGATGGGCGAGTTGTGATACATGGTATACAAGATATACAGAAAGCCAAAAGCATTTATTATCGTTTATTAGGTTAAGGGAGTGTACCAAATGGTAGAAAAAAGACAACCAATTCCTGTGGCAGAAGCCGTTCATCGTGTAATGGACTATGCCTTTCAAGCAAAAAAGGAGCATGTGTCATTAACGCAAGCACATGGACGCTTTATAGCACAAGCTATTAGAGCCGATCATGATGTACCTGCTTTTGATCGTTCACCGTATGATGGCTATGCCATTCGCTCCGTCGATAGCCAAGAGGCATCTTCACAGCATCCAGTCCGCTTTCAAGTCGTTGGAGAAATTGGCGCAGGCTATGTCTATGAAGACGTAGTTGGCGATCATCAAGCAGTCCGCATTATGACAGGGGCGCCGATACCGCAAGGTTGTGATGCAGTGGTCATGCTAGAATTAACCCAAACATTCGAAGAAAATCATCAAAAGTATATGTCGATTAAACGACCTTTTGAAGCAGGTACTAATATTTCCTATAAAGGGGAAGATGTGCAGCAAGGCGCAGTTCTCATTGAACAAGGCCAATATATTAACCCGGGTGTGATGGCCTTACTTGCTACTTTTGGCTATGAGCAAGTACCTGTTTATCGTAAAACAGTTATTGGTGTGCTTGCCACTGGTAGCGAATTACTAGAGCCAGGTGAAGCTTTACAGCCAGGTAAGATTCGCAATAGTAATGCCTATATGATGATGGCGCAAATTGAGCGTGCTGGGGCAGAAGTGAAATATTTCGGCAAGTTGAGTGATGATCTTACATTATGTATTGATCGTGTTGAAAAGGCCCTACAGGAGGTTGATATTTTAATTACAACGGGTGGCGTTTCCGTAGGTGATTATGATTATTTACCAGCCATTTACGAAGCGATTGATGCAAAGGTATTGTTTAATAAAATAGCGATGCGTCCAGGTAGTGTGACAACGGTTGCTGCTCGCAACGACAAATTATTATTTGGCCTTTCTGGTAATCCTTCAGCCTGCTATGTTGGCTTTGAGCTATTTGTACGTCCGATTATACGTTCTGCATATGGGCATACTCAACCACATTTACGCAGAGAGCAAGCTATTTTAGGGGCTGATTTTACAAAGCCAAATCCCTTTACACGCTTTGTACGAGCTCGTATCGAATATGAAGAAGGGAAGCTCGTAACTGTCCCATCTGGGTTCGATAAATCGAGTGCAGTTTCATCTTTAGCGACAGCCAATGCATTCATTGTTTTACCAGGTGGCTCTAGAGGCTATGAAAAGGGTATGCAAGTGGATGTCCTTTTGCTAGAAGATCTACAAGGAAGTGAGTGGCCTTGGGACAATATCGAAAAATCTTACAGATAGTTGGCTATCAAAATAGTGGGAAAACAACATTGATGGAGCAATTGATCAGGCAGGCTACAATGGAAGGGCTAAGGGTAGGAACCATTAAGCATCATGGACATGGTGGAGTACCGACGATCGAAACTTCCAAAGATAGTAGTCGGCATGAGCAAGCAGGTGCGGTTGTTACAGCAGTGGAGGGGGCGGGTACTTTACGTATGAGTATCCACCAAAATAGCTGGCAATTGGCTGATATACTAGCGATTTATGAGTCCCTTCCACTGGATATCATGCTAATTGAAGGGTATAAAAATGAACATTATCCGAAGGTTGTGCTGCTGCGCACTGCACAGGATCAAGTACTACTACAGCAAGTAACCAATATCCTCTGTGTGATTTATTGGCCAAGCTGTCCGCTTGATCTATCCCTTGCAATCCCTGCTTTTTCGATTTATGAAGAATCACAATATATGGAATTTTTGTTGACAGAAATGAGGGGAAAACTATGACGACAGCGTTATTTGAAGTTATCGATCAACCAATAGATGTGGAGGAAGTAAGACAAAAAGTCCTTAGTCGAAATGCTGGAGCCATCACATTATTCATCGGTACAGTGCGTGAAATGACAAATGGTAAAAAAACGATGCATTTGGAATATCAAGCCTATCCAGCGATGGCGATTAAAATGTTTGAACAGATTGCAAAGGAAATACAAGAAGAGTGGCCAGAAGCAAAAGTGGCCATCACCCATCGTGTCGGTCATTTAGCTATTTCCGATATTGCCGTAGTGATTGCTGTGTCATCACCGCATCGTAAAATAGCTTACATGGCGAATGAATATGCAATTGATCGCATAAAACAAATCGTGCCCATATGGAAAAAAGAACATTGGGAGGACGGGACAGAGTGGATTGGTGATCAATTAGAAAATGTTCCCTATCCGCAAGGGAAACCAGCCATTCAGGAGGAGGAAAACCTGTGATTAACATTTTATTATTTGCCCACCTACAGGAAGCACTAGGTGAATCAAAGCTATCAGTAGAGCTGTCAGATGTGACAGTTGCGCAGTTAAAAGAGTGGATGGAAAAGCGCTACCCTCAGCTTTCATTACAACAGATCATGACAGCGGTTAATGAAGAATTTGCAACGGATACGACGATTGTCAAATCTGGCGACACAATCGCCTTTATTCCACCGATCAGTGGGGGATAAGCAAAAAGAGGTAGTTGGCTTGAGCCAACTACCTCTTTTATACTTTCAGGATATGGATACTAAGAAGTAAAAGGAAGGAAATGGCGATCATACACAGAACCCATGTCCAGGCAAGGGTCATGTTTCCAGAATCGATGGCCATATATATTGCTAGCGGTGTTGTTTGTGTTTTCCCTGGAATATTTCCCGCAAACATAAGTGTCGCTCCAAACTCACCCAAAGCTCGTGTGAAGCTTAGAATCCCACCAGAAACAAGTGCCTTTAATGCAAGGGGAATGGACACGTAAAGAAAGACCTGCCATTCATTCGCTCCATCCACACGTGCTGCATTTTCAATATCTCGATCGACAGAGGCAAAGCCAGTTTTAGCTGATTGATACATTAATGGAAAGGCAACGATTGTAGAAGCGATGACGGCCGCCCACCATGTGAACATGATAGGTTGATCGAATAGCCAGATAATGAAATTTCCTAACATACTATTTTTCCCGAAAATGACGATAAGTAGGAAACCGACTACTGTAGGAGGTAATACCAATGGTAATAGCAATACCGTTTCTAGCACTAGTTTACCTTTGAAATCATGGGTTGCCATCCATTTACCCATTAAAATACCTGCTATAATAGCGATGATCCCTGCAACAAAAGCAATTTCGATCGAAAGCCTAAGTGGAGACCAAAAATCGGTACTCATCTTTTATTGAGCCCCTTTAAATCCATACTTTTCAAAGACATCCATAGCTTCATCACTTTGTAAGAAGTGATAAAAATCCTCCGCCTCTTGTGCATGTTTACTAGCTTTTAGAACACCTACAGGATAAATAATCGGTGCGTGCATAGCATCATCGGCAGTTGCCACGACATTGACCTTATCAGAGACAAGGGCATCTGTTTTATAGACCATACCCGCATCCACATTTTCTGTTTCTGTATAAGTAAGTACTTGACGTACATCTTTTGTATACACTACTTTTGATTCGAGTGAATCCCACAGTTGCGTATTTTTTAATGTGTCCACACCATACTGCCCAGCAGGAACCGTTTCGGGCGTACCGAGTGCAATTTTTCCTGCTTGTTGTAAATCTTCAAAGGATTGAATTTGCTTTTCATTGCTTTTAGGCACGATTAATACTAAATCATTGGCTAAAAGATCCGTTCCTAGCTTTTGATCGATCATTTCTTTCTCTACAAGCGCATCAAATTTATCCTTTGCTGCTGAAAAGAAAAGGTCTGCAGGAGCCCCTTGTAAAATTTGTTGCTGTAAAGCACCTGAACCTCCAAAGTTATAGAGGATTTTGATTGTATCGTGTTGTTGTTCATAAGTTGTTTTCAGTTCTTCTAAGGCATCCTGTAGACTAGCTGCCGCAGAAATTGTTAGTTCAACTGGTTCGTTTGTTGCCGCCTCTTGGTTACCACAGGCTGCTAATAGTCCGACTAGTACTAACATTGTCGCAAATAAACGATAATATTTTTTCACGATGAGTATACTCCTTTTATAACTCGTTATAACAAGACATAACTAATTATAATCAGATATAAATAAAAAAGAAAGTTAGTAAGGGTAGAAAATGTCAAGATGTTCATAAGGCTATAAATACGTTACCATGTAAAATAGAGGCTTATAGGAGGAGAACTTTTACATGTCACAAGAACAATCCTATACGATTGAAGAGGTTGCACAATTATTAAAGGTTTCAAAATTAACAATTTATGATTTAGTGAAAAAGGGTGATTTGCCAGTTTTCCGCGTAGGACGGCAAATGCGGGTAGATCGTGCTGACTTGCAAACCTATATACAAAAACGAAAAACAGGTAGTATGCCAGCTGTGGCACAGGCTTCCATAGCCACTCCGACTAAAAATCATGCGAAAATTATAGTGAGTGGGCAAGATTTAGTATTAGATATTTTAGCAAAATATATCGAGAAACGACGATCTACGAAAGTATTACGCTCACATGAAGGTAGTTTTAATGGTGTAATGGCGTTGTATCACGGAGACTGTGATATTGCGAGTTTACATATGTTTGATGGGGATACAGGAGATTATAATACTCCTTATGTAAAAAAAATCTTTGTCAGCCATGCCTTTGTTCTCATCAATGTTGTATCACGTAAAGCAGGTTTCTATGTTCAAAAGGGGAATCCGCTGGAGATACGCACATTTGAAGATTTCCAAACAAAGACATTCACATTCATCAACCGTGAGAAAGGCTCAGGTGCTCGTACTCTGTTAGATGAGCAATTGCGCATTCACGGTATCGCTCCATCCACGATTGCAGGCTATACCCATGAAGAAATGAGCCACCTCGATGTCGCCTCTGCAGTTGCCAATGGACGTGCAGATGTTGGGATTGGCATTGAAAAAATTGCCAAGCTTATTCAGGTCGATTTTATACCAATGGTCACTGAACGTTACGATATTGTGTTATTAAAAACACCAGAAAATCAACCGCTCATCGATATGGTGAAGGAGATTTTAAATACACCTGATTTCCAATCTGAAGTAGCTGCATTAGGAGATTATGACATCTCTTTAATGGGCCAAGTCATGTATGAAACGCTATAATCAAAAATTCATATTGAGTTTAATAAAAAAATCAATTACAATTCTAACTAGGAAATTTTATGGTCGTTGTGTCAATTAGTATGGCACAGCAGCTATATTCTTTTATGATACATGGTGAGATGGATAAATTAGTAGGTACTACTGCTAGGATATTAGCCCACCATAAAATAGCTTGCGTACTCAATGCGCAACTATTTTATGGTGGGCTTTTTTGTATAGTAAAAAGGAGATGGATGATGTGACATGGTCAGTATTACATATCATTGGCATTATTGCCTACGCCATTAGTGGAGCATTTGTTGCGTTACAGGCCAACTATTCTTTTATTGGCATATTTGTGCTTGGTCTGACAACGTCTTATGGTGGTTCCATTATCCGCAATGTTGTACTGGATATCCCTGTGTCAGATATATGGGAACGGCAATCCTTATTAGTCGTTTTAGTCACGCTGACGACCATTTTATTTGTCAAAAGGAACTGGATTCATCATTGGAACCGCTGGGGCTATTTCTTTGATTCAATTGGCCTAGCTTCTTTCGCAATACAAGGCGGATTGTTAGCAAAAAGCTTACATCACGACCTAGGTATCATTATTATAGCGTCGATGTTTACTGGTGTTGGTGGAGGGATGGTTCGAGATTTGTTAGCTGGTAGAACACCGCTTGCATTAAGAAAAGAAATCCATGCTGTCCTAACATTTGTATGTGCCCTTTGTATATGGTTAGGGTGGGACAGCCCGCTTGAATTGTCAGTCATTGTTATTTTTATATTAGTGATTCGCATGTTATCTGTGAATAATAAATTAAAATGGAAGCCTCCTTTTAAACATTCCTATAAGAATGCAGAGGAAAAATAGGTTGATTGTCGAAATAGGTGAAGGTAGTTTTAATTCGAAAAAAGGAGGGGGAAAATGGCAATAGAACATTTACGTGAGTGGTTACTATCCTCAAATAATACAGTGATTCTAACAGGAGCGGGCATGTCAACGGAAAGTGGAGTTCCTGATTTCCGTTCAGCATCTGGTTGGTGGAAACAAATGGATCCAAGAACTGTCGCGACAACGGAAGCATTAACAGATCATTACTCATTATTTCATGACTTTTATAAAACACGTATCGAAAACCTAGAAAAGGTGGCTCCCCATGAGGGACATCATATATTAGCTGATTGGGAACGAAGAGGTTTAGTGTCTCTAATCGCTACTCAAAATGTGGATGGTTTTCACCAATTGGCAGGAAGTCAATCCGTCGAGGAGTTACATGGTTCGATCCGGTCTATTCGTTGTCATCGTTGCCAGCAGGCGGCTGTCATGGCAAGCTTCTTGAATAAGGCTAGTTGCGCCCATTGTGGTGGGAAACTTCGTCCAAATGTTGTGCTCTTCGGAGAAAGCCTACCACAAGCAAGCTGGCACTGTTCAATGGAGGCAATTAAAACAGCTGAACTTGTCCTTGTCATTGGAACGAGTCTTGAGGTATATCCCGTCAACCAACTACCTATGATGACAACAGGAAAAACCGTGTATATTAATATGGATATGTCACAGCAGACAACCCCATTTGATCTGACAGTGAGGGGAAAAATAAAAGAAGTGTTGCAAAAACTTCAAATTTAAAAAAGGCGCCCTTGCAATTTCAAGTGGCGCCTAAAACATTTGAGGTAGAAATTCCCTCATGAATCGTTGATTTTTTCTTAACCATATCTTCAAAATCATGCGATGTGTTAACAGTTTATGCCTTTTATTTGGTCTCGCCTTTGCTTCTATGAGGCTCTGTAAAAGAATACAAGTTTCAGTTGCAAAAGCTTGAGGTTCAACGAGAACATCCAGCTTGTAATTAATTAACTGGGCTGTCTGAACCTTGGCAAGTAATTGCGCAAATTGTGTATTCATGGTAGCGTAATTTTCCTCTAATTCTAGGTCAATCAATGCATAGAGCGTTTGCTCTATTTCAACTTCTAATTCCTCCAATAACTCTTTTGACGGCTGTGTCACTAGTTCACCCTCTTTTATACGACTAGATAACCAATAGCTGCACAAAGTACGCCAATTAGCAAGGTACTGGCAATATAGCTTATGGCTTGTCTCCATTTTTGTTGTTCTATAAGCTGTAGACATTCAAATCCAAAAGTAGAAAAAGTTGTGTAGGCTCCTAAAAAACCTATGCCCATTAATTGCCATAACCAATCACTAAGATGTAGGGCAAATAAGAAACCAAGCGCAAAGGAGCCTGTACAATTAATAATAAAAGTCGCCCATGGATAGGGATGTACAAGTAATTTTCCTAAATAAAATCTAGAAAGAGCGCCAAAAAATCCACCAATTCCGACTAAAATCATGCAATACGCCCCCTAGCAAGTCGTATTCCCAGCCATGTGCAAGCTAATCCACCTAAAACACTTACTGTAACATAGAGTACAGCCTGTAGCCACTCGCTATTTTCTAGGAGTAATAGTGTCTCTAAGGAAAATGTCGAAAAGGTAGTAAAAGCTCCACAAAACCCTGTACCTACTCCTAGTACAATAGGTGTGCGTTTTATAAATGAAGTAAAAAACCATGCTAAGCAAAAGCAGCCCAGTAAATTAATAAACAGTGTTGTGAATGGAAATATTTCTGTATTGGGAACGGCGAGACTCAGACTATATCGACAGATGGCACCAAGAATTCCACCAATTCCCACGGCTAGAAATGACCTCAACATAAAAACCCCTTACTGAAAATGACTATAATGAAAGTGTATCATGAGACAAAAATTTTAGAAATATTTCAATTCGAGTTATGTCCCAAAATCGATTGTTGAAATGTATATAGTGTATAGAAAGTTATAGATGCGCATGAAATAATATTTCGAAATATTATATGTGGAAAATGAAATATCTTTTATTATAAGGACAATTCTTTGTCCCTCTTATGTGAAGCCGTTGACGGAAAACCCGGTGACGGCTAATCCATAAACGGAAATCCAGACACTACTAAATAATAAATAACTAAATAATAATTAACTAAATAAAGATGATGAGATAAGTATATGGAAGGAGTGCAACAGACGCAAAAAGAATATTCTAGTGTCTACTACTGGGTATCAAAATCACTAGTCGTGTATTTCAGTCTTTAGGTTAATGTTTGTGCCGTAGAATTATTGTAAGGTTATAGACAACACTGTAATTTTAAGCATGTTCTCCCTTTGATTCCTTAGAGCATTTCAATGCTTTAAAGCGCTAACTATTTCCTGAAAATGATAAAAAATAACAGGGTGATAGTTGACAAATATTTCTATAGTGTGATAATCTTCAAGAACACTATAACAAATAAACTAAAGGAGGGCATGACAATGTTAATTTTATCAGTATCAAATTCAATCACAGTTACATACATTGTCCGTGCCTAACGCTTTATTTACTATTGCAGAACTAGGTATGGAATTATCCTGCCTTTTATAAGAGACACTTACTCTTTTAGGGTATGTGTCTTTTTTTGTGCAAAAAAGGTTGTAGTGCAAACAAAAAAGGAGTGTATGTATATGACAAAAACAGTTAGAAGAATGATTTTCAAAAAGGAATTTCTAGAAAGTGGGTAGTCATCCACAACAGCACGGAGGAAAGAAGGTTATGATGTATGTTTGATGTGTTAAGTAAATTAGGCTGGTTCTTTAAAAAATACTGGAAGCAATATACGGTGGCCATTGTTCTACTAATGGTTGCCAGTGGATTAGAGGTTGTCCCTCCCTATTTACTCGGTTCTATTATAGATCTATTGACAGCCGGAGAAATGACCCCAGCTATTTTAACAAAATATGTCTTGATTTTTATTGGGATTATTATTGGGGGCTATTTATTAAATTTTGTGTGGCAATTCCGACTATTTGAAGGAGCTATCAACCTTGAGAAAATTTTACGTCGTAATTTAATGCAGCATTTTTTACGTATGACCCCAACATTTTATGAAAAAAACCGTACCGGTGACCTGATGGCGCGTGCAACAAATGACTTGAATGCCGTATCCACGACAGCAGGTTTTGGCATTATGACGTTGATTGATTCAACGATTTATATGGGTTTTATCATTTTTGCGATGGGCTATATGATTTCGTGGAAGCTTACATTTTTTGCTATGTTACCAGTTCCTATTATGGCAATCCTCATTCAATATTTAGGGAAAATTGTTCATGAGCGATATATGAAGGCACAAGATGCTTTTGGGGAACTAAATGATAGTGTGCTAGAATCTGTAGCAGGAGTGCGAGTGGTGCGTGCCTATGTGCAGGAAAAAAAGGATGAGGCTAATTTTGCAGATATGAGTGAAGTTGTGTATGCGAAAAATATTCATACAGCGAAAATCAATGCTTTATTTGGCCCGATTACAAAAGTCGGAACGGGCATTAGCTATGTTGTAGCACTTGGTTACGGGGCTCATTTAGTGGCAACTGAGGCGATGACGGTTGGGCAACTGGTCACGTTTAATGTTTATTTAGGTTTGGCTGTTTGGCCGATATTTGCGATTGGTGAGCTCATCAATGTTATGCAGCAGGGGAATGCCTCACTAGATCGCGTGCAGGAAACCTTGAACTACGAGGCGGATGTTCAAAATATTCCGAATCCACAAATGATTGCGACACCAAATGCGATTGGCTTTGATGCCTTAACATTCCAATATCCGATGAGTCAGGTGAAAAACCTACAGCAGATTTCACTTTCCTTGAAAAAAGGTCAAACCCTTGGCATTGTTGGTAAAACGGGGGCAGGTAAAACAACCTTCCTACGCCAATTATTGCGAGAATACCCAATCGGACAGGGACAGCTTTCCATTGACGGTATCGATATAACCGCTCAAACGAAGGAGCAGATCCTCGACTGGATTGGTTATGTACCACAAGATCATGTGCTATTCTCACGCACTATTCGTGAAAATATATTATTTGGGAAAGAAGATGCAACACAAGCAGAGTTGCAGCAGGCGATACGTGCCGCGTATTTTGAAAAGGATTTAGACAATCTACCAATGGGCCTTGAAACACTTGTTGGAGAAAAGGGTGTCTCTCTTTCAGGCGGTCAAAAACAACGTGTATCTATTGCTCGTGCTTTAATTAAAGATCCTGAAATTTTAATGCTGGATGATTCACTCTCCGCTGTCGACGCGAAGACAGAGGCAAGAATTATTGAAAATATTCAGCGTGAACGTCAAGGTAAAACGACGATTATTACGACACATCGCTTGTCTGGTATTCAGCATGCCGATGTCATCATCGTACTGGATGATGGGCAAATTGTAGAGCAGGGAACACATGAGGAACTTCTTGCGCAACAAGGATGGTATAAAGAGCAATTTGACCGTCAGCAGCTAGAAGGAGGTGCCTCATGAGTACGAGTCAACGTTTAATGCGCTATGCGATGTATTTTAAAAAGCCGATACTATTAGGCTTATTCTTCCTAACAATTGCCGTATTCACGGAGCTTGTTGGACCGTTTATTGCGAAACATATTATTGATAATTACATGACAATCGGTCATATAGAAATCAAACCGATTACATGGTTGCTCATTGTGTATTTACTTTTAGCCATTGCAACAGCCATATTACGTTATTTTATGTATATTTATTTGCAAATTGGGGCAAACCGTGTCATCCAAAAATTACGTAAAGATGTCTTTGAACATATTCAAACTTTACCAATCCAATACTTCGACAATTTACCAGCGGGTAAAATTGTTGCGCGTGTAACAAACGATACAGAGGCAGTTCGGAATTTATATGTACAGGTACTATCGAATTTTGTAACGAGCTTCATTTCTATTTTTGGGGTGTATATAGCGCTCTTTATTTTAAATTGGAAAATGGCAATGCTTGCTTTAACCATGATTCCAATTGTTTATGTATGGATGATTTTATATCGAAAATTTGCCTCTAAATACAACGATGTCATTCGTACAAAAATTGCAGATATTAATGCCATGATTAATGAATCCATTCAGGGCATGACAATTATTCAGGCGTTCCGTCGTGAGCAGCAAATGACGAAGGAATTTGATGACATGAATAATGAGCATTATGCGTATGAACGTAAGCTGCTGGTGCTTGATTCAGCTACATCCTTTAACCTTGTGAATACGCTAAGACTTATCATGTTTACGGTCTTTATTTTCTACTTTGGTACACGCTCATTCACATCAACTGAAGTGATTACAGCAGGGACATTGTATGCATTTGTTGATTACTTAACAAAGCTATTTAATCCGATCACGAATATTGTGAACCAGTTTTCACAGCTTGAGCGTTCACTCATTGCAGGTAAACGTGTCTTTGAGGTGTTAGATACGAATGGTGAGCCTGTTTCTGAAAAGAGCATCCCACGATATAAAGGAAATGTGGTTTTCGAAGATGTTTCCTTTGCCTATAAAGATAATGAATATGTGCTGAAAAACCTGTCATTTGAAGCACATCAAGGTGAAACAATAGCCTTAGTTGGTCATACAGGTTCAGGGAAAAGTTCCATTATGAACTTGTTGTTCCGCTTCTACGACCCATCAAAAGGCAAAATAACCATTGATGGCATTGATATTACTTCTGTTCCACGTCAAACGATGCGTGAACATATGGGTATTGTGCTACAGGACCCTTACTTATTTACGGGTACGATTGCATCCAATGTTAGCTTAAATAACCCGCGCATCTCTCACGAGAAAATAGTAGCTTCCTTAAATGCTGTAGGGGGAGAACGTGTTTTAGCTAATTTACCAAATGGCTATGAGGAACCAGTTATTGAGAAGGGCAGCACATTATCTTCAGGACAACGTCAGTTGATTTCGTTTGCACGCGCCCTGGCGTTTGATCCAGCCATTTTAATATTGGATGAAGCGACATCGAATATTGATACGGAAACGGAAGAAATTATTCAGCATGCGATGGATGTCCTGAAAAAAGGACGAACAACGTTTATTATTGCCCATCGACTTTCTACCATTAAAAATGCAGATCGTATTCTTGTACTTGATCGAGGAAAAATTGTAGAAAACGGCACGCATGATGAACTGCTAGCGCTTGGCGGAATTTATGACAAGATGTATCAAATGCAGGCGAACTCCTTACAATAATAGCTTAAAAGCCCCACTTCAACTGTGAAGCGGGGCTTTTCTATTTATCTTACATATTTGAAGACATTGATAAAGAATAACAGGACAGACAGCGCTACAGCAATTCCACCACCAGACACGAAAAGCTCAAATAACCAGCGTGGTACATCCCAATACACCATCATCATGCCAACAAAAAGGAAGGGTAAACCGAGATTGTAAAGCCAGAACTGTGCTTTGGCGAGACCTGTCTCCGCAGCATTTTTATAAGTCGAATAAATTAAACCAATGAATCCAGTAGTTAGCCAACCTACCACACCAATATGAGCATGTGTCGCTTTCCATTGAAGTTGAACCGTATAATGCATAAACAGGCCAAAAGCAAAAACAATTAATAAATAAAAGACTGAAACCTTTATCCATTTAGCACCCATTATCCACAACTCCTTTCTTGAAAGTGATTTTAGCTAGCTGCTACAGTATATTCTTGTCAAATTAAAAAGATGCTTGTATGTATTTGAAAATAAATGTTGTTGGTTTTCACTAAACTAAAATATTTAATGAGAACTTTTTGTAATATGTAAACTTTTCATGGAGTTCTGCGTTGTATAGGCAGAAGGGGGGTGGACATGGTAAAGCAATCAATGAATGCGTTTCTACAGCAAGCAGGAACGCTGCTATATCGTTATTTGAGAAAACGTGGATTAGCCCATGAGGATGCAGAAGATATCGTCCAAGATACATGTTATAAATTTTTATTACATAAAAATGGAATTCAGTCAGACAAAGTAATGAGTTGGTTATATCGTGTAGCAACCAATCAATTTTATGATCTCAAGAGAAAAGAAACACGTCATCCAACAACAGAATTAGAGGAAGTTCAATTGACTTCATTCATTCATATTCCTGAGATCCAGATGCTAAAGAAAGAAAAATTAAAGGACATACAGAACACACTGGAAACGCTATCCATTTTGCATCAGGAATTATTAATCCTGAAATATGAGCTGGGATTATCGTATAAGGAAATTTCAGCCTTGATGAATAAGAATGAAAACACACTAAAAACGCATGTCAGACGTGCTAGGGAAGAATTTACTGAACGATTTAAGGAGGATGCTCATGATGAATAAAGAAGAAAATGAATTTTTGTTTGATGATAGACATACGAAAAAAATAATGAGAAAGGCAAGGTTTTGGTCAACAGTCAAAATGATTGGGATTACATTGGTCGTTACCCCAATTGTGCTAATAGCATTATGGTATGGGCTGAGGGCTTTATCGTTAAATAGTGCGCAAAAAGTAATGGATGATATTCATTTATTTAACGAAATAAGTGCGCCCAATGTCCAAATTAGTAATCAGGTTTATGACGATCATTTGCTGGGAGGGAAAATAACAACAACAACCTATAAGGTGCTTGGAGATCAGCATCGGCCATATATTTGGCAGCCTATCAAAAGCGATTATAATTTATTTGGAACGCTTACACGAACGGCCATTTCTAGCCCCATCCAAATAGAAGGTTCAGAATCACTGGCGGAAACATCTCAATTCGAACGGTTTAATGACTACACAGGTGACCGAGAAATGTTTTTTTATCATCCAAGGATTTCCTACGACCATTATCAAGATAATGTTAGTGAACTGCATCAATTGGAGAAAAATACTTTAGTAGAAATAGCTATTTCTTTTGATGATGCCTATGATTTTGGTGAAATTAAAAGCAAGCTACCTTCTGAAGTACAAGTAGATTGGTGGTGGGTGGATGCCTATACAGATGATACACTAGATTTTTTTAAGCAAGGACAGAATACTATTTCAGCCAATGATCCATACATTTATGGCTTTCAATCAGAGCAATCCAAACCAAAACCTCGACGCTCTTCAAACGATGAGGTTGAGACCTTTATTCGAAACATTGAGCTTCTGCGTAAAAGCAAGAACTTTGAGTGGGAAACAAACCAGATTTATCAAGCTTTAGTAGGGGAAAATGGCACCCTGGAGAAAAGTGATGTGAAAATAACTGGGGCTGTAGTAACTGGTACTCCAGAGCAATTGCAGTCTTTACAAGGACAAACCTACATTAAAGGGTCTATATTTGGGGTAATATCAAATCAGAAATAGAGCGCTGGAAAAGAGAATCGGCACAATCATGTAGAAAGATCAATTTTAGAAAAGCTTATTTTGGATGAACCCTTCTCCAGAATAGGCTCTTTTATCGGAAACAATTTAGTTTAAAATTAAATAGTTTAATGTTAAACTATTAACAGATAAACAAGAAGGAGATGTTGTGCAATGGGTAAACTACAAAACAAAGTGGTCATCATTACTGGTGGTGCAGGTGGTATTGGTAGTGGAATGGCAAAAGCTATGGTAAAGGAAGGGGCTATTGTTACAATTGTTGACTTAAATGCAGAAGCAGGCGAGGCAATGGCAAAAGAATTACAAGAAATGTCTCCGAAGTCTATGTTTTTACAGGCTAATCTAATGGAACGCGACCAATTACCAAAAATTATTGATACAGTCGTAGAAAAATACGGTAAACTAGATGTGCTAGTTAATAACGCTCATGCTGCGAAACAAGTTACAATAGAAGAAACTACACAAGCAGATCTTGATTTGTCATTTGGAACAGGTTTTTATCCAACCTTCTTTTTAATGCAAGCAGCCCTACCGCATTTAAAAGAAACTAAGGGTAATATTATTAACTTTGCATCTGGAGCAGGCATTCAAGGTCATGAAACACAGGCTGCTTATGCCGCTGCCAAGGAAGCCATTCGTGGTATTTCCCGTGTTGCCGCAAATGAATGGGGACGTTTTGGTATTAATGTCAATATCATTAGTCCGCTTGCTGATTCACCAGGTGTACAAGCATGGGCAAAAGCACAGCCAGAGTATTATGAAGCGGTGAGAAGTAAAATCCCGTTAGGCCGTTTTGGTGATATTGAGCAAGATATTGGTCGAGTAGCTGTTTTCTTAGCTTCTGACGATTCTCAATACATTACAGGTCAAACGATTATGGTGGATGGAGGCTCACTAATGCTTCATTAATTCTCAGCGTTTGAGGAGGATTTTTTTGAAACAGACAAATATTTTTAAACTGATTCATATGATTGAACAGGTGAACAATGCGAATATTATACGTTTTACAAAAGCGTTCCCATATCCTTTAGGAATTTCACCAATTTTAGTTTTAAATGAGCTACATGTCAAAGGCCCTCAAAAACAAGCCGAATTAGCTGAGACAATCGGCTATACAAAAGGTGCTATGACGAGCATTGCCGAAAAGCTGGTCAAGCTTGGATTAGCAGAAAGACTATATGATCCATCCGACCGCCGCACCATTCGCTTACAAATTACAGACGAGGGTCAAAGTGCTTTAGCAAAGGCTCAATCTATCGGAAAAGAGGTCTTTGTACAGCTTTTTGAAGTATTAGATGATGAGGAAATTGCCCAATACTTGCGGATTCAAGAAAAATTAGTACAGGGTATCCAGCAGAAATAACCATGTAAAAAGATCAACCTACCTTTTAAGAGGTGGGTTGATTTTTCTTTGTTTAGGCGGATAACTGGCGGATAAAATTCAAAATGTGACGGATAAAAAGAGGATTCTAGCGGATAGCTTTCTTTTTTTGCATGATAGAATGGCTCTAAGTGGATAGAATGTCCAAACTGGTGGATAAAACTCAAAATGTGACGGATAAAAAGAGGATTCTGGCGGATAGCCTTCTTTTTTTGGGTGATAGAATGGCTCTAAGTGGATAGAATGTCCAAACTGGCGGATAAAACTCAAAATGTGACGGATAAAAAGAGGATTCTGGCGGATAGCTTTCCTTTTTTAGGTGATAGCCATGCTCAGCACAATACGAATGTCCATATGAACTGCTTGAAATGAAATAGTTCATTTAAAATCTAATTGTAAAATAGTTGAATTTATTGAAAATTGTCCGTCTTCATTTTATAATCAAAATACGGTTCTATTATAGAGACATTTGAGGTGTGAAATGACATTAAAAACATTAGATAACTCATTGGAGGTACTGAAATATTTTAATAAGGAAAATCCTACATGGGGTGTTCGTGAGCTAGCAAAAGAGATGGATATTAGTCACTCCATTATTTATCGGATTTTAGCAACCTTCGAAAAACAAGGCTTTCTTATTCAAAATCCTGAGACAAAAAAATATGAATTAGGGCTTCGCTTTCTAGAATATGGCCAGATGGTTAAAGATAAATTAAATCTTTCTGACTTTGTTTTACCAATTATGATCAACCTTGCAGATACCATCAAAGAATCCGTATTTTTAACATGGCTGGATGGAACAGATGGTGTCACAGTAGAAATAGCTGAGAGCTCTCAAACCATTAAGTTTTCAGTGTCGATTGGCACGCGGACACCACTACATATCGGGGCATCTTGTAAAGTCATCATGGCGTATCTACCTGAAGAGAGAAAAAAGGAGATCATGGAGCATGGGATGAAAAGATTAACTCCTGAAACCATTACTGACCCTGATGAAATGTTAGCCGATTTAGAAAAAATACAACAGCAAGGCTGGTGCTTTTCAACAGGAGAGTACTCTCATTCAGTATTTGGGCTAGGTGTACCTCTTTTTAATAGTAAAAAAGAAGTCATTGCCTCTTTAACAATTGCTGGCCCTATTTATCGTAAGCCAACAGAGGAGAAATTACCTGATATGGTCAATGTTCTTCAATATGGTGCGATGAATATTCAACGGTATTTCGATCAATACAGCTTTAAATTATATCATGAATAAGCATGAAAAAGAGGCACAAGATAGACATTAACTATCTTGAGCCTTTGCTTGGATTTTTTTCATGATGGATACGGCCTTGTCAATTTCTTCAAACGTATTAAAATAGTGTGGTGAAAAACGGGCCATTTTAGAAATTTGATTGCGTTCCATAATGGTATTCGCCATAAATGTTCCAGCTTCAATGATGACCCCATGCTCTGCTAAAGCATTGGTTAGCTCATCTGGTGACAGCCCTTCAATGTTAAACGGCGTAATCGATAATCGATGAGCACTATTTTGAGGACCATATAAGACAATGCCTGGAATGGTTGCAAGCTGTTCAATTAAATAGTTTGTTAGCTGCTTTACACGATCATATATGTGATGGATACCGATATTGTTCGCATAATCAATAGCTGCCCCTAAGCCGAAAATACTTGGAATGATCGGACAACCTGGCTCAAAACGTTTAGCTGTTTCTAAAAAAGAATAGGCATTGTTCTGATAATCCCACTGGGTGCTGCCCCAGCCAATCATAATAGGCGTCAATGTTGGAATGAGTGCTTCTCGTACATATAAAATACCTGATCCTTCAGGGCCGCGTAGCCATTTCCGCCCACTAGCAACTAGAAAGTCACAGCCAAGTTCGGCAACATTAATGGGTGTTAAACCAAGTGTTTGATTGGCATTCATCAATGTTAGTACATGGTGTTGCTGGGCTAGCTGACATATTTCTTTGGCAGGCTGGAGTGCCCCAGCAGCGTTAGACATATGGGCAAAGGCAATTAATTTTGTTTGTGGTGTGATGAGTTGTTCAAGTGCATATAAATCTACCATATATTCATCATTGGTTTTTAACACTTTCAGCTGAACCCCTTGTTGCTGAAGGGCAAGCCAAGGCACATAGTTACTCAACATTTCTGTGTCGAGCACTATGACCTCATCTCCCTGTTTCCATTGCAAGCCACCTGCGACATAATTAATCGCCACTGAACCGTTTGGCACAAAGGCAATCTCCTCTTTTGTTGCGCCGATGAACAATGCTGCTTTTTCTCGAATACGCTCTACTTGCGCATACGTTTCTTGACGAAAAGAGGGCAAGTAGGGACCAATACTTGCTTGTTTTTGGAGATAGCTAGTCATTTCATCCACTACTGGCTGTGGCATGGCAGATGCAGCAGCTGTGTTTAGATAAATATAGTGTTCAAGTAGCGGCATATCCTGTTGTATTTTCCTCATATCGATCATTGTACACACCAACCTTATAAAATGATTAATTCTTTCGAATAGGTCATTAAATTTTCGTAACCATTTTCTGTGACGATTAAATTATCCTCGATACGAACACCACCAACATCCTGCACATAGATACCTGGCTCCACGGTAAAGGCCATGCCTGGCTTTAACACTAGCTGATTACGCTGCATCATATAAGGCTCTTCATGTGCACTTAAACCAATGCCATGGCCAAGTCGGTGTGTGAAAGAATTGCCATAGCCGGCATCGCGAATAATGTCTCTGGCTAGATCATCAATGGCATGAGCTGTCATACCTGGTTTTATGGCTGCTATGGCTGTTTCATTTGCTTGCTTCACAATGCTATAAATTGTTTTGAGCGTTGGAGAAACTTCTCCTAAAGCAACTGTTCTAGTCATATCCGCCACATAGCCCTTATAAATCGCGCCAAAATCTATGACGATTAATTCACCTGTCTCTATTTTCTTTGTGCTCGCTCTACCATGAGGAAGTGCCCCTCGATAACCAGAAGCAACAATGGTTCCAAAAGGTGTTCCCTCTGATCCACGTCGTCTCATTTCATATTCTAATTGGGCTGCGACTTCCATCTCTGAAATACCAGCTTGAATAATCGGTAATGTGGCTGCAAGACTTTCTTCGACGATCTGTACAGCCTGACGCATGAGGGCTATTTCGTGTTCATCTTTTTCCATACGTATATCACGAATGGTTTCACCGATATTACATAAAGTGTCATATGTAAGGTTTTCGATAGCTTTCTGTTCCTTCACGCGCATGGTGTCAAACTCAATGGCAAGTGTCTGCGCTGTTCCTAGTTCTTTTTTTAGTTGCTGGATGGCCTGTGACGGTCCTTCCTCATCCGAATAGGATAGGATTGTCCCTCCATTACCCAAGTCAACTTTTGTTAATTCTACTTGTGGAACGAGAAAGTATAATTGATGATGAGCAGTAATAGCGACTACTGTTAGGCGTTCACTTTGCTTTAACTGAAGACCTGTAAAATAATACATGTTTGACCCTGGCACTAGCACTGCTACATCAATTGACTGTTGCTGCATACGGGAAACGAGCTGCTCTCTTCTTTTTTGAAACATTGAGTGATTCCTCCTAAAAACGTTTCTATTATAGAGACGTTGTATCTGAAAAATAGTATATATCAACAATAATGAATTTTCAATAAATTAAGATAGCACCATTTTGATAGAGGGCAATGAATGTAAAAGGAAGATAATTGACAAATGAGGGAATAGTATGTTGTAAATTTAGTAAATACTAGTGTACGTCTTTTTTTCGTTCATTATGCATATAAGTAGACTAGATAAACTTTTTTCCAACTTAATACGTCAAAAAGAGGGGCAAAATTGTTAAGCAAGAAAGGACTTATGTATGGAAAAAAACATGAAACGCTCAAAAGAGAAAAAGAGCAAGAAAAAATTATGGCTGTGGATTGTTGGTAGCCTATTAGCAATTTTTTTAATTTTTATAGGTACTGCCTACTTTACCATCCAAAAAACTATGAATAAAATAAATACACCACTTATTCAAACAACAGATGCAGCACAACCAGAAGAAAAAACAGTGATTAAAAAAGATCCCTTTTCGGTTCTAATGCTTGGGGTCGATGAACGTAAAGATGATAGTGGACGTTCCGATACCATGATTGTAATCACTGTAAATCCTGAAAAGCAGACGATGAAAATGCTTAGTATACCCCGTGATACTCGAACAGAAATCGTTGGTCATGATACGGTAGATAAGATTAATCATGCCTATGCCTTTGGAGGCGTCCCTATGGCTGTGGATACGGTCGAAAATTTTTTAGATATACCCATTGATTATTATGTATTTATTAATATGGAGGGCTTTTTACAAATTATTGACACGCTGGGTGGCGTAACAATCGATAATGATATGGATTTAACCTTTGACGAATACCATTATCCAAAGGGAGAAATCACATTAGATGGTAATGAGGCCCTTATTTTTTCTCGTATTCGTTATGAAGATCCTCGAGGTGATTTTGGACGCCAAATTCGACAACGTCAAATCATTGAAGCGGTGATGAAAAAAGCCTCCACACCATCAACATTATTAAAAGCAACTGATATGTTGAATGTACTAGGCGACAATGTTCGCATGAACTTTTCGGTGAAGGACCTTATTCAGCTGCAAAGTATTTATAAAAAAATGGATAAGGATATTGAGCAGTTATCGTTCGAACAGGGAGACGGTGAAAGGATTAACCGCATTTGGTACTATATTCCGAATGAGGCAGAGCTTCAAAAAATACAAACAGATTTAAAAAACCATTTACAAAAGTAAGTAAGCAAGTTGCTTACAAATGTCGCATACTAGTTGTAAACTTTTTGGCCACGAAGGGAGGGAGATGAATGAATGGGAGGACCCAGGTGCTGAGGTATACAGCGCTGAATCATTGCATGCAAAGCTATGTACCTAAACGTAAAGTGCGAAAAAATCCAGTCCAATCAGCAATAAGAGGCCTACAAGTATTATGTTTAAAATTATTTATGTAAGGGATAAAAAATCATTCAGGTAGGGTGCATGCCTAGTTGAATGATTTTTTTGCTGTTATTCATCATTTTTCGATATTTCTTGAAATATCAGAAAATTAAGTGTATACTGACATTAGAAATGGTTAAAGGAGTGATTGTGATGATTGTAGGCACAATTTTATTAGCATTTGCATTACCAGTGGGTATCGTATTAGCAGTAGATTTATTAAACGAGCAGCATCACTCTGCTACACAAACTAACCATTCATAACGTTGAAACAGTAAAATATCAATTTCTAGACAATGTTACTTTGTAGCCTTGTCTATTTTTCTATGAATAGGAAACAATTTGTGTGATTCATTCGTCAATAATAGTGAGAAAATGTTATACTATTAAAAAAACAGTATCGGGGAATGAGCATGCAAGCGGAAAAAACATCCAATCTTAAAAAAGAAATATTATCCTACATCAAAATTATTGTCATTACAGCTGTTGTTGTTTTTGGCTGTAAGCAATTCTTATTTGCGCCGATTAAAGTACAGGGAGCATCTATGTATCCAACTTATCACGATAAGGATATTATTATTGTAAGCAAAACAAGTAAAATTGAGCGTTTTGATCAAATTGTTTTCCAATCTCCTGTCGAAGATGAGTTATATATTAAACGTGTCATCGGTCTTCCAGGGGATAAAGTGGAAATGAAAGATGATGTATTGTACGTCAATGGCAAAGCATATAAAGAAGATTATGTGAACCGTCAAACGGATGATCCTAATCAATTACGCATTACGGAAAACTTTACATTGGAACAATTAGTGAATGAAAAAGAAGTGCCAGAGGGCATGTATTTTGTGCTTGGTGACAATCGCCTAAAAAGTAGTGACAGTCGCCATTATGGTTTAATTTCAGAGGATGCTGTATATGGTGAATCGAAATTAATACTATATCCATTTAGTCATTTTCATATTGGCTCAAAATGATGAAAAAAGAGGTCACTCCATTGAGTAGCCTCTTTTTTATTGTTGGGGTAAATCGGTACAGCTTTTATAAGTGGGATAATAGACACAAATCCTTGAATTTTCAACGGTTTCCTTGATGGGCGATGGCTTACTTTTCATGGGAGATTGCATTGCTGGTTCTTCATTTGTGAACGCTTCTTCTACTAATTCTACGCCATAAAATAGTATTAAAAAATAGCAGACAAATCCTACTATACGCAAACAATCACCTCGTAAAATAGTTATTGTATGTTTATATATATGGTCAAATTCGTCGAAATATAAGCAGAAAATCGAAATTTTCTCTTGCCCAAAAGATTTTTAGAGGCAATGAATTCTATGAAAAAAGCTATTGTCAATGAAATTTTGATGTGCTACTATAGCTAAAGTAAATATTTGATCTGTATAACCTCAATAATATGGATTGAGGGTCTCTACCAGGAACCATAAAATCCTGACTACAAAACTTTGCTTCATTTTTGTAGTCAGGATTTTTTTAGTTTGTTTTAAAACAATCTCCTACAAAAATGAACGTGTATCGAAGGGGAGATTACGATGAATTGGAGAGTTTATATTCTTGCTGTGACTACCTTTGCAGTAGGGTTAGTTGAATTAATTGTTGGTGGAATCCTGCCAAATATTGCAGAGGATTTAGATGTGTCTTTAGCGACAGCGGGACAATTAATTACTATTTTTGCACTTGTTTATGCGATTTCTGCGCCTGTCCTACTATCCTTGACAGCCAAGGTGGAACGCAAGCGCTTATTCCTTATTTCTTTATTTATTTTTACGTTAGGAAATCTAATGACCTTCTTTAGTACAACGTTTATCATTGTGCTAATCGCACGTATTTTCACAGCTATGAGTACAGCGTTAGTGATTGTTTTATCATTAACGATTACAACTAAAATCGTAGAGCCTCGCCATCGTGCTAAAGCACTGGGGCTTGTTTTTATGGGGGTAAGTTCTGCGCTGGTGATCGGTGTGCCAATGGGTATTTTTATTACAGAAGCGTTTGGCTGGCGAGCTGTATTTTTAGGTATTAGTATCCTATCAACGATTTCAATGATATTAATTGCTTTATTACTTGAAAAAATGCCAATTGGAGAAGTAGTGCCACTCAAGGCGCAAATTAAATCGCTGGCGAATTTAAAAATCCTGACAGCACAGTTAACTACCCTATTTATGCTAGCGGGCCATTACATGCTCTACGCCTATTTAACACCATTTTTAGTAGAGGCATTTGATATGAATGCTTCATGGATTAGTATTTGTTACTTAATTTTTGGTATTGCCTCTGTTAGTGGAAATGCTGTAGGTGGATGGGTGAGTGATAAAATTGGCACAAGTAAAGCCATTATTTTAATTGTCTCAGCTTTTGCCATTGTCTTATTTAGTATTCCTTATACAATTATTGCCCTTCCACTGTTTTTAGTATTTACGGTTTTATGGGGTGCGTTGAGCTGGGCACTGACACCGCCATTACAAAATTACTTAATTCAGGCGGATCCTCAATCATCGGATATTCAGCAAAGCTTAAATACAGCTGCCCTGCAAATTGGTATTTCTATCGGATCAGCAGTTGGTGGCGCAATGTTTGCTTGGACAGGTTCTGTTATGCACCTAGCTAGCTTTGGTACGATTCTAGTTCTTTGTGCATTAGGCTGCGCGATCTTTTCTATTAAAAGGGCACCTCTTGGACAGGAGCAGCACGTAGATTATCAGTCAGCACATCATCATTCATAATCGAACGATAGCCCTGAAAGGTATTGGGAAAGCCATCCCAATACCTTTTTAATTGGTTTGCATGAATCTATTTTCGTACACTTCCTAAAATTAAATTCTCTATGGTTTCTTAGCATACTCTAATTACCTATGGAATAGATTGTTGTAGTTAATGAATTTACAGATTTGAGGAGTTTGAGATTTTAAGAGCGAATATTATTTTTAAGAAAAATAGTAGGAGACTTTCAAATCTTGTAAATGGAAGGAGAACTCAATGACTGAATATCATCAACAATCAACTGCTGAAGTCATGAAGATATTGAACGTCACCACGCAAGGTTTGACTGATGATGACGTCCAAAAGAGGCAACAAGTCTATGGCTATAATGTATTAGAGGAAGGGAAAAAGACAAGTACGTTGGCTGTTTTTATGGGCCAATTCAAAGATTTATTGGTCATCATTTTACTCGTTGCTGCCTTCGTTTCCTTTCTACTAGGAGAAGTAGAAAGCACCATTGTGATCATGATCGTGGTTATTTTAAATGCCATTTTAGGTACAGTGCAGCATGTGAAGGCTGAACAATCATTAGATAATCTAAAAGCATTGACCTCTCCCATTGCCAAGGTCATGCGTCATAATCAACTAGTAGAAATTCCTTCTGAAGAAATTGTAGTAGGGGACCTTCTGATGTTGGAGGCGGGAGATTATATTAATGCGGATGGAAGACTACTAGAAAGCCATAATTTACACATCAACGAAAGCTCTCTTACAGGCGAATCAATTGCTGTGGCAAAAAGTACAGACCCCATTCGGAAGCAGAATATCACCATTGCGGATAAGAAAAATATGGTGTACTCAGGAAGCTTTGTGACCAATGGACGTGGCATCGTGATGGTTACGGCAATTGGGATGCAGACGGAAATCGGAAAAATTGCGAATTTACTCGATACAGCAAAGGAAAAGAAAACGCCATTACAAATTAGTCTCGATCAATTCGGTGAAAAATTAGCCTTAGGGATTACGCTGATTTGTTTAGCAATCTTTACGATTGATCTTATCCGAGGACGAGCCTTAGTAGAATCCTTTATGTTTGCTGTATCTCTTGCTGTGGCGGCTATCCCTGAGGCTTTAAGTTCTATCGTGACCATCGTATTAGCTTTTGGCACCCAAAAGATGGCAAAGGAAAATGCGATCATCCGCAAGCTTTATGCTGTGGAAAGCTTGGGGAGTGTATCGGTCATCTGTTCTGATAAAACAGGTACTTTAACAGAAAATAAAATGGTGGTACAGGAAGTTTTTGTGGACCAGAAGAAAATTCCTCATGATTGGCTCAATCCAGTAAATCCAGTGGAAAAAGAACTAATGGTAAAAGCGCTTTTATGTAGTGACGCTGTCGAGCGTGACCACAAAGAAATTGGTGATCCTACAGAAATTGCGCTCGTGAAATTGGGGAAACAGTATGGGTTAGATGAATTGAAGATACGTGAGCAATATCCACGATTGGCTGAAATTCCATTTGATTCGACGAGGAAGCTTATGAGCACTGTCAATCAGATGGACAAGCAGCCCATCATGATTACCAAAGGGGCTCTGGATGTACTCTTACCAAAAGTGACACGAATCAAAACATCAACAGGTATTTTTGAGATAACCCCGCAGCATCGCCAGAAAATCGAGGCGGTGAATCGTGATTTTTCTATGAATGGTTTAAGGGTGTTAGCCATTGCTTATAAGGAGGTATTGCCTCTACAAAAAGTCGATCCACGAGCGGAACGAGATTTAATCTTTGTCGGCTTAGTAGCGATGATGGACCCTCCAAGAAAAGAGTCGAAAGAGGCTGTGGAAAGCTGTATAAAGGCAGGTATTAAACCCGTCATGATTACAGGAGACCATAAAATTACAGCAACCGCGATTGCCGAACAAATTGGTATTTTGCAAAATCCAGCTGAAGCTATAGAGGGACATGCGCTCGAAGGCTTAACTGATCAAGAGCTGCAAGAGAAAGTACAGGATTATTCTGTTTATGCCCGTGTTACACCAGCCCAAAAAATTCGAATTGTTAAAGCATGGCAGGATAAAGGACATGTGGTTGCCATGACAGGAGACGGTGTCAATGATGGACCTGCTTTGAAGCAAGCAGATATTGGGGTGGCTATGGGCGTAACAGGCACAGAGGTTGCAAAAGATGCCTCATCCATGATTTTAACGGATGACAATTTTTCAACAATTGTTAAAGCAATCGCCAATGGCCGTAGCATCTATACAAATATTAAAAATGCCATTCTGTTCTTATTATCTGGAAATGCAGGCGCTATTTTTGTCGTGTTATATGCAACGGTTCTGGGCTTACCTGTTCCTTTTGCACCTGTCCATCTTCTATTCATCAACTTATTAACAGATAGTCTGCCTGCTATTGCCATCGGTTTAGAGCCAAATAATAAGAAAACAATGAAGGACAAGCCTAGAAACATTCATACTCCTTTATTAAATAAAAAATTTACCACACAAGTTGTGCTTGAAGGGATATTAATCGCCATCTCCACCATTATTGCGTTTCAAATCGGTTTATCGACAGGCGATACGTTAACAGCAAGCACGATGGCCTTTACAACACTATGCCTGTCAAGGTTAGTGCATGGCTTTAATTCTCGATCCAAACAATCCATCTTTGCGATTGGTGTATTTTCGAATAAATATACGTGGTTCGCCTTTATCATTGGTGTGCTAAGTTTACACATGGTCTTATTTATGCCGATGCTTACAACGGTCTTTGAGGTAGCTCCATTAACACCAGCACAGCTAGGCTTTATTTATAGCCTATCGGTGTTACCATTCCTAGTCAATCAATGGTATAAGCTACTGTTCGTGAGAAATCGATAAAGATTAAAAAAAAGAAGCTTCCGTTAGTTATTAAAACGGAGGCTTCTTTTTAGTGTGTAGAGGCTAATAACCAGCCTTTACTCTTACTTAGGTCAATCAATCTCGCTCCAAGTAGCGCATAACGCATATGGAGTTCACTATATTTGGTTAGATGTGTTTTCTTTACTGCCAGCTCTAAAGCTTGGCTTACGGCAATCAAAGAAGAGGCAATATTCATCGATAAAATAGCACTTATTTCGCCATCATTAATGAAAGATTTCCCACGAATATCCGTTATTTTCATTTTACTGTATTCTATTGATGCTGTTGGTGCCAGCACACCGTTTTCCTTTAATAGCAGTGTTAGCTGTTTATTTTCCTCTTTTAAACATTGAATAAATTCCAATGTAAGGATTTTTAAGTTTTTATCACGCGTATGCTTAAAAAAAGCATGACTGGAAGCAATATAGCCTTGATTGATCCCAAGCTGTGACCAAAGCTTGAAAACCTCCTTAAATCGTAGCGATGCTAGATTTTCATTTATCATTGTCATCCTGACACTTCCTAACTCTTAGGTTGATTTAAGATTAGGATGTAGCAGTAAATGACATTCTATTCATCTTTTACAATAAAAAATGTATAAGAGGTCGCTAATAGTAGGTGCCATAAGGGTACATAGGAGGGTAACGATAGGGATAAGGATATGGACATGGTTTCATATATTGCTGTGGCATGGTTGGTTTATAAGGGGCTTGATCGGTTGCTGATTGGACACGATTGCAGCCTTTTGCTGGTCCGATATAAGTCGTAGGAACAATCGGTGCAATCGTTTTCTTCCATTGTTCTTCATCTAAACAATACGTATGGGCCATAATATTGGCTGGTGTGAATTTTAAGATATCAGAGCCTAAAATGACCTCTGGCGTTGGCGCATCAAAAATAGCAAGTAGATGCGTGTCATCTTCTGTGGCTACTTCATAATGCCACCAGCCCTGTGGTACATTCGCAACCTGCCCAGGCTTGATAGGATAGTTTTGAATTTTCTTGGTAAAGGGATTCAATATAGAAACCGTTGCTGCTCCTGCAATACAATAGACAAGCTCTGCAGCATTTTGATGGTAATGTGGCTCGATGACATTGTCTTTACTTAAAAAAATATCAAGCAAAGATGTATTTTCTAATGTATTTAATTGTTCCACACCGAGAATATTAATGTAATTTCGGGAGTCTTTTTTAAAAAGCGTACTTTTATTGACATCAAAAGTGAACGCTGCAGAAGGGGAGTTATAATCGATATTTGAGCTGATACTTACATCCTTTCTCATATAAATTGAGCTATTCATCATCATAGATTATGTTTTAGGTACTTCTAGACTTACACAAATGCCTAGCTACAGTCAGCCTCTGTCTGGAAAAAAATTAGCTAAAATTACCACTTCTATTTCAGAACATACGTGCGTATAATAAAAACACAAACGTTTGTTCTTAGTTATCAAAAACTCTGTTCAACATGAACGCAAACAGAGTCAGTAAAGGAGCATTCAACATGAAAGAACAGTTGATAAAAGCCATGCATCGTCACCAAATCGTTCACATGATGTATATAGCGAAATCAGGTGCCATTACGAAAAGGCGCGTGAAAATCATCCACATTAAAGGTGATTCCTTTACCGCCTTTTGTTTTACAAGGCTAGCGAAGCGTACGTTTCATATTAACAATGTTCTAGCACTTCTGCCCATTCTCCAACGGGAGTCTGAGGTGATATGAATTACAACGACTTCCCACAGAAAGATATTTTTTGTATTGATATGAAGTGCTTTTATGCAAGCTGTATTGCCATGCTAGAAGGGCTAGATGTGCTGACAGATCCAATTGCTATCATCGGTAATTTTGAACAACCTGGTAGTATTGTGCTGGCTGCATCACCAGTGATGAAAGAAAAATTTAACATTAAAACAGGGAATCGGCGTTATGAAATTCCCAAACATCCAGATATTAAGTTGTTTGAACCAAAAATGTCCTTTTTTCTAGAGATGTCCATGGCCATTACGCGTCTGATTGCACAATATGTCCCTCCAGAGGCGATCCATGTTTATAGTGTGGATGAAAGCTTTATAGATCTAACAGGTACGGAGCAACTTTGGGGTTCGCCTGAACAGGTAGCCAAATTGATCCAGGAAGACATCTATGAAAAGTTTCGCATTCCGTCCGCCATTGGCATGGGACCAAACATGTTGATGGCTAAATTAGCATTAGATTTAGAGGCAAAAAAAACAGGCTTTGCCAAATGGACCTATGCCGATGTCCCAACAAAGCTTTGGCCAGTGCGTCCTTTATCTGATATGTGGGGGATTGGGAAACAGATGGCAGCCAATTTAAATGCGATGGGCATTCAAACAGTCGGTGGATTAGCCCATGCCGATTTAGCCGAATTAGAAAAGCGCTTTGGTATTATGGGTAATCAATACTATTACCATGCATGGGGCATTGATCTCTCCACATTAGGTGAGCCATTGGTGAACAATGCGGCATTAAGCTTTGGGAAGGGCCAAATGCTCATGAAGGATTATCACACACGAAAGGATATTGCAGTTGTACTCCTAGAAATGTGTGAGGATGTGATGCGACGTACACGGGAAGCAGGCTATGTCGGGCGGACTGTTAGCTTGGGGCTCTCTTACAGTCGCAATGCGATGACGAAGGGGTTCCATCGCTCAAGAACCATCGAAAGTCCAACCAATGAGACCCTTGTTATGTATCAGACTTGTCTGGACTTACTAGATGAGCATTTTGCGGGTGAGCCAGCGCGTCAATTATCTGTTAGACTGACAAATTTAGAGGCAGAGCGTAGTATTCAGCTTGATTTATTTGATGAGCGTAAGGACCAGCGACAGGTCATTGGTCATGTCATGGATGCGATTCGTAGAAAATATGGAGTGGTGGCCTTATTACGCGCAGCCTCCTATACCAGCGCTGGTACAGCTATTTCACGGAATCGCTTAGTGGGCGGGCATTTAGCATAAGGAGTGGAAAAAATGATAAGAGATAGAGGAACGATGAAATGGACAGCGATGATGCTACCAGAGCATTTAATGCTTTTGAAGGCATGGAAACAAGAGGTGTTGACAGAGTTGCCTCGGGAACATGCTGAATGGGAGCTTGAAGAATTACAGCAAATAATCACACAAGCATTCACACAGCATAACTATATTATGTTAACTATATGGGAACATGGTAACTATGTGCAATGGGGAGGTACCATTCAAGCGATGAACGAGGACCAGCTGCTACTAGAAACCATTACCACAACGAAGCACATCCCGTTAAGATACATTTATGCTGCTCGTATAGAAGATGATGGATGTGATTAATGGAGAGCAACGACGATTATTACATCAATATTTGCTGCTTGATTTAGCTGTGAAATCCTTACAGCACGATCTAACAGTGGCGGAGCATTTTAAGATGAAGCGTGTATTTTTACCTGCTATGGATGCTTTATTAAAGCAGCTACACAAAGATTATTTTCAATTAAAACGTCAGCTCGCCCAACAAAAAATACGATTAGTTGGCTGGCATCGAATTGATGATTATTTTAGTGATGTGCAGGTGGCTACCGCAGGCAATGATGAGGTACTACGCTATGCCAATCAAGCGTTAAAAACACAAGTCGAAGAGCTAATGAATAAACATTTACACAATGCCTAGGCTTACGTCTACGACGAAAAAGCCAAAAGCTGATGACAGGAGTGGTCAGCTTTTGGCGGCTTTATTTCTCGATAGGTTTCACATCAATTTGCTCAACAAGAAACTCATTGTTAGTACGATTAAATTGATAGGTAATACGAACATCGGCTACATAAATAGGTGAGATGCCAATCGATCCAGGGATGTTTAACATTATTTTTTGATTTTCTACTGTATAAATAACCACACCACCGAAAGCAAGTTGCGCTTGCTTGATATCTGGTGCTGGATCAAAGTCATAATCAAATGTAGATTCTTTTCCCTGTGCTTTCATCGTAATCGCTAATGTGCCATCATCTTTTTTCGTAATCGTTGATTCAATAGTATGTGCAACGATGTCTTCATAATGTTGGACATTCATCTCCGATAAATCCTCTCCATTTACCACATGAATCTCATAGTGATTGAGGCCTGTCCCTCGTCCAGTTTGGATAATAATAGCAGCCTCTTCCTTATGATCATTTGTCAGATCTGTATAGAATAACTGAGGTTTAGTTCCTGTATCAGGGATTGTCCAGTCAAAATTTTTCCGCTTACCATCAATATCTAAAGTTACCTCTGTAATTTCATTTTGTGCTTCATTTCGTGCAAATAATTTCACCTTCTCATCATCGGAAACGGCGATCAATGGAGCCTCATGCTGTATCTCAAGCTGTGATGAGACCTGTTCAGCAGGGGTGTTTACTGTCTCGTTTGGAACAGTAACACTACATCCAGCTAGTAGAGAAATTCCTAATAACCATAGCCACATCTCTTTTTTCACTGTCTAGAGCCACCTTTTCTATAGCTAATTGACTTTATTATACTGTATAAACATGCCCCATAGCAGTTGAATTCGTGAAGGAAAAGCTTATATGCCATGGAGTGGAGGTGTAACAATGAAATTCTTAGAGATGGTAGGGGAAAATAGAATTCCATTGTTTGTAAGGTACGTCTCGCATTTTGAAAAGCAAATGAGTGACGATTTCTTTACAATGGCAAATTCATAACGATTTGTTCACCAATAGGTCCCATTCTTCTTTCTCCATGATCCATAAAGCCCACTTTGACATATAAATTCTGTGCAGCTATATTTTTATGATTGACGACTAACACTACTTCATTACATTCTTTAAACTCCTGCTTCACAAAATCAGCAAGTGCAGACATAGCCTTTTTAGCATAGCCCCTACCTTGCTGCTGATGGTCGATGGACAGGGCAGTTAGTAACATTGCCTGAGGATTACTAGAATATTGTTGGACTCTGTCCGTTGCATGAAGCACAAAAAAGCCGACAGGTACGCCACCACTTAAAATCACAATTGGATACTGTCCGACCTTCTCGATTGAAATCTCTTGAGGAAGTGCCGTAAATTGGTGTTGTTCTTCAGGTAATTCAAAACGATTTAACTGCTCTACATAGCTTTCAGAGAAATGTACTAACTCAATATTCGTTGTTTCTTGCATAAAAAAGCCCCCTTTTCTAATAGTTTAACTATAGAACAAACGTTCGTCAAGGAGGCTTGTATTAAAATAATGTGGGGGTAGGTCATTTTAACTTAAAAGGGTACCAAAAAGTAAAATAAAAGAAATACTAATCATCACAATAAGTGTAATGACCATTGTTAAAATTCCTCGAAGCAAGGTCGTTAAATTTTTAACATTTTTCATACCGACCAGGCTTAGGTAGAAACAGGCAATAGACAAGAGTAGTGTCAACAGTAATGGATGGAAATGAAGATAGGTGTCAAAGAAGTCTTTCATTGAACCTGATAGAAAAAATAATAGAATACAGCCCAAAGATAAGATAAATGACCAGAGATTTAAATTAATTCCCATTGTTTTCCTCCTTCCTATAAAAACGAATTTGTTGTAGGAATGTTCCGATGATTCCGCTTGATAGGGAAAAGGAGAAACTAAATGTGTGTTGCTAGAACAGGGTCACTCGGACGAAAGTGACCCCAAGTACCAAAAGGAGTGTAAAGTAAAGTTACAAGAACTTTACACTACTATTATTATGTGAAGCTAGCGGTTTAAGATAGTTATCTATCTAAATTACTAACTTTTAATTGTGAGTAAAAATAAATGAGCTAGAAAAAAACGAAAAGGGGAGGAGATTTGAATAGCTGTGGTAGCGATTCATGGTAAAAAGGCTTTAGCTTCTGTAATGGAACAGAGGCTAAAGCCTAAGACGATCAATTAACACATGAAGCTAGCACCAACGATAATAAGAAGGATGAATAGTACAACAATAAGCACGAATGTAGAGCTATTGCCGCTTCCATTGTCCCCGCCACAGTAATTATTGAAATTACAGTAACTCATGAAACACACCTCCTTTCTTTCTTTCTTTTAAAGTATGTATTGGACAAAAGGGGGGTATTAGCGAGTAGAGAAAAAATGAGTTGTCCCTTCATTCGGGAATAAAGCGGTGCAAGCTTTACTTTATTATTATGATGGAATAGTAGCTTGAGTTAGTTGTTAGCCTGTATAGCATCAAGAATAATGAAACAAATACTACTAATTGTTTTGGTATTCAACACGATGTAAAAAAACATCCGTTCTAGGATGTTTTTTTAGTATAACGGCTGCTGCGTATGACAAGGGGGGAAGCCGTTCACATCATGAATCATATGAAGGTCGTATTGCTTTAAGGCAAATTGACTTTGATACAAATATTCAAGAACAAGCAGTTTTCCTCCTGATACGCCACAGAGGACACCAGAAGTTCCTTGACCATTTGTAAAAGAAACACCAACAGGCTGACCGATTAAATACGGAATTTTATGTTGCCAAGGCACAATAGCCACTCCTTTCACTATAATATATGAAAGGCGTGGCTAGAGGTTCTTACCTTCACAAAATCATACACGCTGTTTGTGGAGATGCTAACTAAATACTGACAAATCAATCATTCTTTCATTACTATTTTTATGGTAATATAAGTTATATATGGGGTTATAAAGAATTTTTAGTTATTAACGATTGGGAGGAGAATGGATGAAATTTAAAAAGGGAATCACCTTTATTCTAGGTCTCTTACTACTTATGCTTGCTGCCTGTACACCAACAGAAAAAAGTGAGAGCCAACTTCATGAGAAAAAGCAAATAACAGATGATGAAGAGATGGTGTTCTCATTTGAGCACCCTCAAACCAAACAAAAATACAAAATCATTCATGCCAATCAACTGTTTTATCCGTATATGGAAAAGGTCAAAGAGAATCCGAATCTTTCAAGCTCGGAAACTCTGGATCTGTATAAAAAGGAAGTTATTCAACCGATCTACCAGGATTGTTTTGAAAATGGGGAATATTATCATATGGCAGAAACTCTGCTTAATACGGTTCCTAGCAGGCTAACAGAAATACAAATGGTGAGTGAAAAAATGGAGACGCATAAAGCAGAAATCAATCAACTCATTCAAGAATCGCTATTGAAATCCGCAGACCTCTTACCCTCTCAAAGCGATGTAGCTGTTTGTGTATTCCCTTCAGCAACCAATAATAGAATACCCTTCGCAGTAGGAGCGGGCAAAATCATCCTCCCGCTTTATCTAAATGTTTTGGATGATGGTATAAAGTCAACTGTTGCTCACGAATACCATCACAGCGTTTGGGCGGAAAAATATTTCAATAAAGATGTCGGAGCTTCGGTATTGGATAGTATCGTCTTTGAAGGAAAAGCGGTCATGTTTGAAAAAAACGTTTATCCTGACTACGGCTATACAGCAAAGAATGTAACTTACAACAAGGAATTATGGTCTAAAGTAGAACCTGATTTACATAAGTACGACAGTAATCGTACCTCAGACATCTTATATGGTGGAAAAGGGTTACCGAAAAATTATGGTTACAGTGAAGGCTATAAGATGGTTAAAAACTATCTTGACTTGCATCCTGAACAAACACCAGAGGATTGGACAGCCTTAAGTGCACAAGAAATTTTCGAAGAAGGAAAATACTTGGAACACTATCAATAACTATTTTGGTGACACTTATTTGTGAAAGTTCAAAATTAAAGAGCACTTTTACCTGATTACAACATGAACTAGTAAAACATGCAGCATAATGATAGGACTTTCTCAATCGAAAAAACAAACAATAAGTCACTACGGTTTTAAATCGCAGTGGCTTATGTAATGCCGCACAGTCCTATTAGGATGATTGGAATGAGGAGGACCTTCCCAAGAACAATGCAACGGCTTTTAATGAATTAAAACTTGGGGAAATCTCCAACTAAACAGAGTATGTAAAAAGGGATAGCATTGTACAAAAACATCTTGGGGGCGATGTTAAAGGTGCTATCCCGAAATTAATGTATGTGAAAGAACTTATAAACATTACCACTGTAAGTAAATTGAAAAGTAATTGAAATAAGGGTGTAAAGCTTTTATTATAGGTATAATCCTAGGCATCATATTTTCATTTAATAGAAAATTTTTAGTACATATTTTAAATATAATGTCGATTATGAATTGGTTGATTCGCCACCATCTACATGCAAGACTTGCCCTGTAACATGCCTCGAATCATCTGATGCTAAATAGACAAAAGTAGGGGCGACTTCAAAGGGCTGAGCCATTCGGTTAAATAAATTAGTTCCATGTAAGGCGTTTTCATCAGAGGAAAAGCTAGAAGGAATAAGTGGTGTCCAAATACGGCCAGGGGCTATCGCGTTGACACGAATCTGTTTTTTGGCAACGCTTTTAGCTAGGGAACGAGTCCAGCCTACGATAGCCGCCTTTGTAGCAGAATAATCGATGAGTAAAGGTTCTCCAGCATAAGCCACAACGGAGGCAGTGCCAATAATGGAGCTTCCTGCTCGTAAATAAGGGAGAGCGGCTTTTGTCGTATAGAAGTGAGCATATACATTTAATTTAAAGGTTTCATCAAACTGTTCATCCGTGATGTCTGTCAGCTCATTTTGCTGAAATTGAATCCCAACATGGTTACATAAAATATCCAATTGACCAAAAGTGTTCATCGTTTCGGAAACAATGTCTACACATTGTTTTTTAAAGCGAAGATCTCCAGGAAGCAGCAGACATTTTTGTCCTAATTCTTCAACTCTTTTTTTCGTTCTTAGCGCATCTTCATGCTCATCTAGATAAGCAATGGCCACATCGGCCTCTTCTTTCGCAAAGGCAATGGCAGCAGCTGCACCCATCCCGCTATCACCCCCAGTAATAAGCGCAACTTTTCCCTTTAATTTACCACTCCCTTTATAATGAGGATTTTCTATGATGGGCTTAGGAACCATTAAGCTTTCCAATCCTGGTTGGCGTAATTGTCTTTGTTCAGGTTGAGTAAGTGGCACTTCTTTATATTGCGTAATCTTCCCATAGACAGGATATTGCGGGTATGGATCTTCCTTTTTATTGTCCTCAAACCACTTTTGATAAAAGTGGATTTGTGCTAATAATTCACGATAGTCCTTGTCATTCGGATTAGTAATAACCAATCCCTCCTTTTCAACATATACTATGAAAGCTTAGCTTTTTGTGTTAAACATCCAAACAAGCCGTGAAGGAAACAGGAGGACTGAAAATGGAGGTTGAATTTTTCCCAGAAGTTACGCGATTATTAGAAAATGAAGCGTCTACACTTGAGATCCATTATTTGAATGACACCTGGTTAACACCAACCATTGGCGTAAGACCACCTTATTATAGCTACCCAATCTACGAGTCATATTATCCGATTTGGGACAATGAATAAACTGTAAACGAAGAAGCCATCTGATGCTGAAAAAACAACACCAGATGGCTTCTTTATTTATAAGAATATTAATAATTTTTAATCTCTTCGAAAGTCCCGAACGTTGCATCCCGTAGATTAATTGTACCATATATATTTTTCTTCCCATCAATCACTAGCACCTTTGGATGCATGTATTGTCTGGGAATACTTGATTTTTGTCCGTCCGTTTTGTGGAATGCTAAAATTTGTTGCAATGTCACATCATCGGTATACGTAAATCCACCGAAATCATCATTATAGGTATGAAAAGGTACCGGCCGAATGATAGGTAAATAATAAAATGTACGGTCTTTTAGTACTTTTCCTTCAAATAGAACATCTCCATTATTTGTTACTGTGTAACGCTTATCACCGATATGATTCATGGCATCTGTATCAGATACCATCACACCTTGATAGTCGAAATAATATCGATAATGCACCGTCTTGGGTGTTCTTATAATTTCTTCATTTTTCATAGATAATACATTTCCATTGATTGTATGCTCTATTATGCCAGAATCACTGTTTATGAAATACATGGATATACCTTGTTTATCTAAATATCCTGCTTCTGATCCATATTCTTTTCCTGTATCTAATAATTTGTAATGCGCATCTGTAAAACTATGCATTAAGAAAAGGTTCATATTGATATATCCATGTTGACCTGGAATGTATTTTTTTACAATGGAGAAAGCATTTGATTGCATAAATTGATTTCTTAGCTGTAATCGTGATTCGTGAGGGCGACCAAAAAGGCTAGTCCCTTCAATTAGCACTTCTTCGTCGATGGCAAAGTTACCATCATAGCGTGCATAAATATGAAGAAGAGAATTAGAAAAGGACACATGTAAATGGGATTTATTGATCGTTGTTACATTTGAAATTTTTTGAAATCCTAGCTCTTCAGCTGTTTTTTCAAAATGAATAACATGGTGATTGCGCTCTATTAATTTGATTGTTCTTGATAAAAAAGAAGCAAACTGCACACGTGTCACACTGTTTTTGGGATTGAAAGTATCTACATTGGAAATGCCTAAAGCATTAAGTGCCTCTATATAGGGTCTAGCTTCTTTATTTGCTTTCTGTATATCCACTACATCACTTTGCAAATCATAGGCATAGTCAATCAATGAATAGTTTCGGGCTAATACCATAAGTCGGTTTAACGTTAGTGCCATTTGTTCTCGTGTCATGTGATTATATGGATTTAGGCGTCCATTTTCTCCTTTAAAGATGCCATTATCGTAAAGTAAAGTTGAATACTTTAGCAATTCACGATCCTTCACACGAAGGGGCATATCCATAAAACGATCCATTTCCTCCCAATTTTTATCAACCTTCGCTATGCCGTTCTGTTCGATATATCGTCCCATCATTACGACAACTTGACCACGAGTAATCGTCGTGTTTGGGGAAAAAGTTGTCGGTGTTGTTCCCTTAATAATATTTCTTTTTGTTAGATCCTGTACTTCTTGTTGCATTTGATTCGGCAGTTTTTTTATATCATCAAAGCCACTTGCAGAGACAGAAATGTGATTCATTAAAAAAACGAAACAGAATAAAACGAACATTATTGTATAAATAAGCTTTCTTTTCATCTTTCACCTGCTTTAACCAATATCCACAAAATGATAGCATGTTTAAACAGATAAATTCTATTGGTAATGAATAACAAATATAAAGTAACCCAGAGCTAACTAGATTTATAAATGCTACTGGTATTAAAGAAATAATTATTGTTGGTTTATTTGCAGAAGGCTGTGTAACTGCAACTACTTTAGGTTCTCTTCACAATAATTTTCATACGACAATCGTAAAAGAGACAGTGGCAAGTTCAAGTGATAAAAAGAGATTAATAGCATTAAATACGTTAAGATCAAATAAGGTGAAAGTTATTCATTCTTTTCAGTTAGTAGCGATAATTTTGAAAGGCAGAAATTCCTTTCACTTAAGAATATATTGATCGGCAACAAGCTACAGGTTTTCATTACATTTTGTCATGAGAAAGGATGGTAATATGAGTAGGAATTTTATTATCTTTGGAGCTAGCCAAGGATTGGGAGATGCATTTGTTAAGGGGTTACCTGCCAAAGGAGATACAGTATGGATGGTAGCACGAACGAGACCCAATAGTTTAGAGCTAAATGATGGAGTAAATCGTCACTGGTTATCCATTGATCTGTCTAGTCAACAACAAATTTCCACTTTAAAAGAAGTGTTACAAGGCATTCCGCTCGATGTATTAATTTATAATGTGGGTGTATGGGAAAAGCATGGTTTTGAAGATGATTATACATTTGATAAGGATGAAGTAGAGGATATTTCGAAATTAATCAATATCAATCTAACTTCTACTATTACATATATTCAGGCACTTTTACCCAACTTAAGACAAGCGAAGCAGGGAAAGGTTATTTTAATTGGATCTACAGCAGGCTTAGATCACACAAACAATGCACAAGTTTCATTTGTCACATCTAAATTCGGCGTAAGGGGCATTACAAATGCACTACGTGAACATTTAAGGAAAGATAAAATTTCTGTCACATGCATTAATCCTGGTGAACTGGCAGCAGAAGTACCCTATGAAGAAGGAGCGGAAAAAGCCATTCATTTATATGAAGGTACACGAATCCCCGTACAAGATATTGTCTCTCTTGTGCAATGTGTAATTAATCTATCAGCAGTCTCCTGTGTAAAAGAAATTAATGTCCCAGCCATAACGGATTTAAATGCATGATTACTCAGTGAACGCTACTCAAAATTGAGTAGCGTCTTTTAATAAAAAGGACAAATAGATTCCTTACCTTAGAAAAAATTTTCACGATCCCTTCACACATAACACTACAATTAGGCTCATATAAATAAAGGTAGTAAAAAAATCAACATCCTTTCATCGTCATAACCAATTCTAAAAATACTTCCAGCCTATTAAATCTTAAGAAAATCTTCAGGTTCTACTAGGAAATATTTAAGATTCGCTGTGTATAATTATAAAAAAAGGAAATTAACGAAACCATTTGAAGATTTAAAACGTATTGGTAGTAGGAGAGAGAATATTGAAGTAGGTGAAGATATGGCACATACGATTTACATAGTATTAACCAAAACAGGGACGTTATTATCAAAAGCGATCGGCATGTATACGGGCAAGGAGATGAATCATGCATCCATAGCCTTTGATGAGGGGCTATTTGAAATGTATAGCTTTGGTCGAAGGCAATTGAACAATCCGTTAAGTGGGGGCTTTTTACGAGAGGATGCAGAAAGAGGGCTATTTGAGTGTGCGGATTGTGTTATTTATCGCTGTCGTATATCACATTATCAATATTTAGACATGATGAAAATTGTCCGTTATATGTACTGGAATCGAGATCGCTATAAATATAATTTTATCGGACTTTTTGGTGTGGTGATGCAAAAGGAAGTGAGACGTGAGCGTGCTTATTTTTGTTCCCAGTTTGTAGCGACGCTACTAAAGGTGGGAGGGCTAAAAATATATCAAAACCCAGCATTAATGACGCCTCATTGCCTAGCGCAATTACCGTATTTAGAGAAAGTATTTGCAGGGAAATTGGCAGATTATTTACAAACGGTTCGTGAGCCAGCTATGCTATATGGTTAAGATGCACTACCTGACGTTTAAATAGTAAAATAGACACTCATGCGACAATCTTCTATTTTGTAAGAGGATTGTCTTTTTATCTTTCAGCGAAAAACACCCTTCTTTATCGGTGGTGCGATAAATGTACAAATTGTACTTTTTGCTTCAATGGTGTCCCAATACTTTTCGAGCAAGCCGAAAAAAATGAACGCAATTACGCTAAGGCGTCATCAATATTAGTCATATTTACCCCATATAGAATGTCAATAAACCTAGTTGCTGGAAATTGGAAAATGAGTCCTATTCCTGTTAAAAGAGTCACCATAAAATTGCTATCATAAATAATAGATACGTACGTTCTACGAGTGATATCAGCAAGGAGGATATGGAAATGAGTGATGAAATAGCAGCAGTTGGCTGGGATGCGATTGATCAGGCATTAGCACAGGTATATGGTGAGCAGGAGCCAAAGCATTATGGAACTTTGATTCCCTATTCACTGGGAGGACAAGATCCTTTAGATGGAATTAGTGTTTATAAAAGCGAAACATCCATTCCGCATTGGCATTTTGTTACATATGGCTTCTCGGAACTATATGAAAAGGAATTTGAAAACAAGGACTATAGTGGATATGGATTTGAATTAACATTTCGACTAGTACGTCAACTAGATGAGGAAGAGCCACCTGCCTGGGCATTGAATTTACTACAGAATATGGGCAGATATGTGTTTAATAGTGGTAATGTTTTTAGAGCGGGAGATTATTTGGATGCAAATGGTCCGATTTGCCTCGATGCCGACACACAATTAACGGCACTAGCCTTTACACATGATCCAGAGCTTGCTGAAATCGATACACCAAATGGCAAGATGGAGTTTATCCAAATGGTCGGTATTTCAGAGGATGAGTTAGAAGCGATGCAGACATGGAATACACTTGGTGTACTACAGGCTGGCATGAAGCAAATACCAAGCTATACTACGGATTTAACAAGAACTTCTCTCCTACAAAATCCTGAAGTTGCCGAGGCAGTTGTGCGAGGAATGGAAGAAGATGGCTCTAATACGGGGTTTCTTTTCGTAGATCAACTTGCTTGGGAAGTAGAAAAAAAGAGCTGGTTTAACAAACCGTCTAATGTTGTTCAACTTGGAGCAAAGCAAGCAGCTGTCATTAGTAAATTATTACGTGGACGTATTCTGAAAGATAAAGATCTTACCTTAGTCGGTCAACAAATAACGATAATATTTAAAGCAGGCCCTCAAATAGGCTATTCAGAGAATGGTCAAGAGATTACGATCACATTGAACAAGGCAGCGGTAGAAGAATTAAGTCAGAGGCTGATACCGCAAGAAAGTCAATTCACTATTTCTTCTTTAGCTGGTGTAAGTTTTCAAATTTTGAAGACACATATTAAAAATCAAGAAGGAGCGGTTGTGAAAACAATCGGATAAGATGGATCTCTCGCTAAGGCTTTAGCGGGAGATTTTTCTCTAACCATAGAAAGGGAGGATGTACAGTGAAGCAGTGTGTAGAGCATTTTCTAGCGGCTGTGTGGGAGCAAATCACGGCTGTTTATCAACAAGAGAGTAAACGAATAACAGGGCTGAAAGAGCAAAGTAGGTTACAAGCAGGCATCCTTCAATATTTGAAAGTTGCCTGGAAAAAAGGAAAAAGTCCTAATGGCACAATCTTTATAGATGTTTATGAGCCATTTAGTTGGAGTGATAGCTCCTATAAGGTGGAAGCGGGTTCATACATACAAGAATTTACAGATGTCCAGCATATTGAAGAGCTTTTTAGTGCTTTATGTACTAAAACAGAGGAAGTATTTCAATCTGAGCAATACGGTCCCCGATTTTTTGATTACTGCTTTGAGGTTGTGCTGGAATTTGAACATGATAAAACGGTGCTTCATTATCAAAAGGAGCTGTTGAATAATCGTAAACTAGCGTCAACGAAACAAGTGCTGGCAAGCTTTATAGAAACAAAGGTGATGGCAGAGCTACCAGTAAGACCAAGTGACAATGATGAATTTTTCCTTGCGAAGCATTTGGTCAATCCACATTTTTTCCATCAAACAGCTGAGGAAGTCGAACCACTTATTCATCGGCTTCAAGAAAAGCATCGGGCGAATAAAGAACGTTTAGACAAATGGATTTATTATTATACAATGGCCTTTAAGCAGTGGGCAGAGGAGCATTTTTTAACGCACTATTTTGAACAAGCAGGCGATTATAGGAAAGAGTGGGTATTGAAAACAGAGGACTCGGTACAACAACTAGAGCAGGAAAAACTAGATTTCTTTCTTTATGTCGCGTTGAAGATTGGTCAAAAAGAGCCAGCCACTCGATTAGAATACTTGGAACTTGCGAAGCAGCTTGGCTCGCTGCAGGCAGCTAATTATTTGGAAAAAGGAAGCGGTCGTTTTGAAAGTATAAGAAAGCGGGATGTATTCGAAGGACAGGCAAATGATATTTTACAAACGATTGATATACGAGTGATGGTAGAAGAGGAAAACGCTTATCGTGAAGCCCTTTACTATATCATTCAACTGCTACAAGAAGGTTTTCCAAAGGGCTATAAGCTGACTTTAAAGAGTAAAGCGAAAAATTATCTTCCTATTAAAAAGTTAGCTAAATCAAAGCTTCATCAATTTTTCGCCAATTGCCTACAATATCCAAATCTTTTCCCTTTATTAGCGGACTATGCCCAGCTTGCTATGGAGGAATTTGCTTGGTATCAGGATGTTGAGCCGAGTGAAAAATCAGCTATGCCCAGCACCTATGCGGTTTTTGGATTAGGACTTTATAGCAAGGATTATTTTCCACTTGTTCAACGATATATGTTACTCGTTGATACAGAGCATCAATCCGTGCAAGATGCTTATGCGGAAGCCTTTCTTGAAGCACATGGCTTATCAGTAGAGATGATGCCTGTGTTTGTAGCTATTTTACTTGGTGCAAGTGAATCAGCTAAGCCAATAAAGAACATTGACATCATGGATTTAGATTTGCTCGTGGCACTCGGACAAGAACTTGAAAAGAAAGCAGATTATCAGCGTCCATTTGTTTTATATCGAATATTCGGTAGTTCCAAGAAGCTTGCTCAGCGACTAAAGCAAGAATCAGCACCAATAAGGGATGAACTTGAGAAATTACTGCAATGGATGGATTCCTGAAGGGGGTAGACGAATGGAATGGACGGAAGTGAGTAAATCCAAGGATTTAGAGGTCGTTGGGGAGGCTATTAGTAAATTAGATGTAAATGAGCGAGATGCACGTGGGAGAACACCATTGATGCTTTTTATAACAAATCGAATGCCACATGAAGGAATCAAGCTTCTTTTGGCACAGCATATAGACTTGGAGGCACGAGATAAGCTTGGTGATACAGCACTGAAAAAAGCGGTAAAGTTTAAGCAGAAAAAAGTGATTTCTTTACTACTTGCAAAGGGTGTAAATTTATCTGAGCCAGAGGGGATTACCGCTACAGCTTGGTTTGCGGCAAGGGAGCATGCAAGAATCGCTGATTTATTGGTAGATACACCAGGTGCAATCCGTCTAACTTTGAATGCAGAAGAACAACAGCAAGCTGATGCCATTTTATACGAGGATTCTCTCAATACAATGTGCCAGCGCATAAGCAAGGTATCATCAGCTGTTATTTTACATGCCATTGTCAATAGCTATAACTGGGATGATGGCCCCGAGCCTATGCTCGCAGCATTAGCTAATCCAGTTTGTGCCCCTATTACCATGATAGACATGTTTGAGCTAATGGAAGGAGAATATTGGCTAGCACTAACAGAGGAAGAGATAGCGAGTTCCGATTGGAAGCGACCATGGAAAGAGATGGCACTAGCCTTACAAGAAAAATTAAAGTGCTAGCTAGCGAGGAGAGAATAATGGACCAAAAAGCAAGGAAAATATTAATGCAAACCTATTGGCAATCTGGTGGATGGCGTTCAGGTGGTTATACCTATACAGAAGAAGATTTTCAATATGCTAAAAGTAAGGGCTTGATGTTTGATCGATTAACGATTTCCCATGATGAATGTGTACAAAGATTGCGACAGCTGCATGAGAAATTCTTAACAAAGGAGCTTGTGGTAAAGGCATTTTTGCATAGCTTATCGACGCGCAAAGTACATTTACGCAGTGCCTTATCGAGCTGGGCTCTTACGCATAATTTACCAATGCATACGTATGATGAACAACCTGTGGCATTGGTCTCCTATAGTGGCTGTGGCTACTGTAATGAGCGGAAAATCATGTCCAATGCTACGTATGTCAATGAAGATTTAAATGTGCTTAATTTTGAACGCATCAAGTGGGGAGGGGTTCGCCTCAATTGGCTCATCTATTGTTTACTAGACTTAGAATGCCTAGTGAAAGAACAAGAAGCATTGAATGTAAGTGAGGATGACGTAGCCATCTTAAAACAGATGGTAGCAGCAATAGAATCCTGTAACGACACAGATGCAGCTAGACAGCTTGAAAAGCGCTGGAAAGATGTTTTCAAGTCCAATCAACATGAACGAGATGTGGTCATGGAAATCTGGGGTTATGCGGGACTACTCGTATCAAAGGATGATTATCGCAAGGAGCGTGGACGTGGAACTGATTTTATGTCAATGGCGACTTGGAGAGGACAGGATGGCTATTCACAGGAAAAGATGAAGTTTTACTTTGCCTCCTACCTATAAAGCTGAGGATTATTGATATAGCAAAGGAATTTTAAGAGCGGCTACTATAATGAACAGCTGTCATGGTCATGCGTGCAGATTTTACTTTTACCAGAGCTTTACTAGAATAAATAAGAGAGGTGCAGTGAGATGGGGGCTTGGGGATACAAAGCATTGGAAAGTGATGAAGGTTTAGATGTAGTGGCGTTTTTGCGGGAGTTTATGGAACAGCATAAGGAATCCAATCAGCTAACATTATCGGATATTGTACAGGCTATGAAACAGCAAGGCTTTTTTGGTAAAACATTGGAGGATATAGATTTTTTCTACGATATAAGTGCCCTGGCTTTGGCAGAGCTTTATAGTCAATATCTGGATACAGGAACCATTTATGGTCAAGAAAGTAAGGATGAACAAATACAATGGGTAGTAGATGAAAGCTCTTTGACCTTTATATTGCGGTATTTACAGGACATTAGAGATGAAGTACCTGATCAACATGGTAGTAGAGAGATTGTAGAATTATGGCAAGAGTCCAAGAGTTGGCCAGAATGGCAGTCCAACTTAGCCTATCTTATTCAGACGGTGGAACAAGCAATTAACCGTTTGTCACAATAAAAATAGATGGAGTGATTGGAAATGACCTATGATTTTTGGATGATGGCTTCCATCATGGAGTTGGTTGAATATCCAGATGAGACAAGTGATGACTATATAGCACATCCAACTTTACAGACGATCATGGATGTGCTTGAAATCCAAGTACCGATAGCAGAGATTTACGAACGTTATTTTGGTCAATCCATTCATACAGGACATGTTTTAGTATTTGCGAATAAGCAGCAACCACATGTCTGTGTGGTACTTGATACTTATCGAGATCCGCTCGATCAGCTGGATTTAATTCAATTTGGCTGGAGAGTGAACACAAAAGATGTTCACCTAGTAAGACAGCTGACACGAAAACTATTTGATAATTGTGATGAGGGGATTCGCTATGAGGAAGGTCAATCCATTCTCTATCAGGTATTACAAGAACAACGCTATCCTCGAAAACTTTACTATGAGACATTATATGAACAACAGCTGAAGAAATTTTGGGTATGATAGCATCAAAAAGGATTCGTAACACTTTCTATAAAAAGTGTACGAATCCATTTCCTAGAACCTATACAAAGAAAAAGCTGAATAGAGATAGCGCAATCGAAATGATTACAATAGGTCCAATCATTTTCATATGTCGTTTTCGTGCCATTACAACAATCGCTACATATTCACGAATCATCGCATTTGGCCAATAATAAAAGGCTGTCTTAGAGCCAATGCCCTGACTATCTAAGCCCGCAAGTCTTGCATAAATACCCGCACGAAAAAGATGGAAATTATTCGTGGTGAAAATACTGTTATAGGCCTCACCCTGTTTCCGATCATCCATGAGCTGCTTAGAAAATAACATATTTTGATAGGTATTCACAGAGCGGTTCTCCTGGAGTGTATGCTCAATGGGAATGCCTTTTTCTATTGCATATCGTTGCATCGCTTCAGCTTCGGGTAGATTTTCATCAGGACCTTGTCCACCAGAGAAAATAATGGTAGGTGGAGTAGTCACTGCTGCTTGCTTATGATAGAAGTCAATTGCCTTTTGAATTCTACTAGCTAAAAGTGGAGGCACCTTATCATTAATTAATCCACTGCCTAGTACAATAATAAAATCTTGATTCAATCGAGGGCGATTGAATTGGTAGAGAAAATAAGCAGATAAAAAATTGGATAAATGGATAAAAAAATAAAACGTAATGAGTGAAATTCCACCAAAAATGGGCTGGAGGTGGACTGAAAACAAACTCGCTGGATTGATAATCGGTAATAGGATAAAAAGTAAAATGCCAATCGCCACAAGTAATGTTAAGGAATTGGCTAAACGTCTACCTTCTCGCTTCATTAATACTCTCGCATTTAAAAATAAACCAAACATTAAAGCAACAATACCAAAAGGAATTAAAATGAAAAGAGCAATCAGTGGAATAATGACAATAAGCCTTAAAAAGTAATGGTCAGATGCTAAAGATAGAATGACGCAGAATAGCAGAAATGAACAGACAAATAGATTAAATAATAGTCCGTTGATCATTTTTCTTGGGTCTTTAAAGTAAGAAATAAGAAAAACGATGAAAAGAATCAGTGGAATAATGCCAAAATACATACAAAATGCACCTCTAGTGATGGAAGTTGGTTAATGATATCTCTATATTATAAGTAATTATTGGATGAAATCAACCATCGATGAAAAAGTGGAGGGGGAGCATCTAGAAGCTCCCTCTATTTTTTGTGTGTACGATGATAGGTTTTATTGAGGTAATGAATATATTGGGTGCGGGTCAATCCACCCGTTTGGCGATTAAAGTCATCGTAGGAGATATCTTCTGGAAAACTAAATTCAGCGAGTGCCCGCTGACGATCTTCGCGGAAGTGTGGATGATCTAGCGACTCTGTTACAATTCCTTCCTCTTGCTTCAACCAATCACTGGCAACGCCTGCATAGACACCATGATTGGTAAAACGGCTAGCTGTTTGATAGGAGGTGGAAGGTGCAGGTTTACTAATTGTTCCTGTTCCCCAGGATAGACGATATCGAGGCTCTTTCCCATAGTTTAGTGTCACGCCATAGCCCATTGGAAAGACAATATCGGATTCTGTTAACATTTTATGGCCTATCTTTTCATAGCATCCTCGCATAAAATGGTCATCCATCACAATATGGGTTTGAGGGGCCAATGGAGCAGATATGATTTCCACAAGAGAAGGCAGGCGCTCTGTCGTTGTCAACAAATAGGGCCGTACAAACAATGGCATTGTCATTACATTATGCCAAATACTATCTTCTCCAAAAAGATGATCCTTTTGCATTTGACGTAAATCGCCAATGACAAGCACATAGCCATCTACAAATAAATCGATTTCTACACGAAAAATATCACCTGGCACAGTCTTATAGCGTAGACTTTTCATCTTGGTTAGCTTTTCTAGCTTGTCTGAGTAATCAGCAGGAAGCTGGGAGGGAAATTGCTCTAACCAATTCAAGAGAGCCGACTTAGTCGTTAAATGCTCAAAGCCTGTTAATGGTAGCTGGTAATATGTTTTAGTGTTACGAGCTGTGATATAGCTAGATGGATGGTTTTCATTACCTAGACCAGCAGAAAAAACAACGCCTGCAGCTTTCACAGCGGAGATATTGGTATAATTCAATTTCTTCTCTTTTCCACGCGCGGTTTGAGGGACAATGACTTCACGATTACGTGTTAAAATGTCGACATCCGCTTCTTGGTAGCTATGCTCGTTCACGAAAATTCTTTTTTTAATGAGATCACCTTCAAGGCAAATAAAATAATCCTCTCGAATCGGAATCGTTTCCCAATGTGCTTCTAAAGTATGTAGGCCGAAATAGGGGCGCAATGAATTCGTTAACCAACTAGTAAATGGTGTCAATCGGATTTCCTCCTAGCTATTGTTTTGTATTTTGGTCAAGTATACTGAATTTGGTGGGTGTCGAAAATAGCTTAGATGGAAAATAGTTACTTTTATGCAGTGATAATAATTGCTTTTGGAGCAGATGCCTACCTTTTTCTTCAGGCTATAGAACTGCTATAATGACAGACAGAGGTGATGAATATGCATATTGTGACGATTGAAGGCATACCCTATGCTTGGCTTGAACAATTACAGGAAATCCACGCTCACGTTTTTGATGGAGCTAATTTGCCACTCGAAAAGCTAGAAAAGAAAGAAGGCCTTCTTTGCATATTGGCAGTGGAAGCTGACACATTGATCGGCTTTAAACTAGGCTACCCACATCCAGATGATATATTTTATAGTTGGTTGGGTGGCGTTCATGCAGCACATCGAGGTCAGGGAATTGCAAGTCAATTAATGAAACAACAGCATGAATATATCAAGACTTTAGGCTTTCACAAAGTTCGTACATACGGAAGAAATACATTCAAAGCCATGCTCATTACCAACCTCAAGCATGGTTTCGATATATTATCAACATTTATTGATGAAAAAGGCAGACATAAAATTATATTTGAAAAAACAATTGATTAAGGAGTTTTATACATGAAAGCATATTTAGCAAATGGGTTATTTTCGTTAGGCGATCGTTTTGTAAATGAACAATTAGCAGCAGCTATTCGCGAGGCGGTACCAGGCATCGCATTATACGTACCTCAGGAGAATGAGGCCATCAATGATAAATCTGCCTATGCAGATAGCTTAGCAATTGCCCAAGCAGATTTAGAGATGCTACAGGATAGCGATGTTCTGATAGCTGTATTAGATGGGGTGGAAATTGATTCAGGCGTTGCCGCAGAGATAGGTGCGTTTTCGATGCTGAATCGTCCCATTATTGGGGTGCTAACAGATGTTCGTCAGCAAGGGCGGGACAATATGCAAAAAATAGAGGCACTGATCCGAGATGGGCTAGAGAATCAGTTTGTTTATCGTAATTTATTTGTTGTGGGGTTAATTAAACGCAATGGCGTGATTACATCTTCTATTGAAGAGGCTGTGAAAGCCATACAAAAACTACAGAACGGGGAGGCATCATGATGCTATTAGCTACATCAGACATGGTGGCAGGAAAAGATATCATGGAAACATTAGGGCTAGTGAAAGGGAATTCTGTTCAATCTAGAAATATTGGTCGTGACATGATAGCAGGTCTTCGCAATATTGTAGGTGGAGAAATGAAGGAGTATGCGGAGATGCTTGTGCGCTCTCGTGAAATTGCCACAGAGGCAATGGTAGAGGAAGCCAAACAATTAGGTGCAGATGCAGTTGTAGGCGTTCGTTATGCTACTTCATCTGTCATGGATGGTACATCCGAAGTATTGGTATATGGAACAGCTGTAAAATTCAAATAAAAGAGTACAAGGACTTTCATTCAATGGAAGTCCTTTTCAATGGTTAAAAAGTGACACATTCATCTAAAATGCTGTAAAATTTTAGTTAATTATGTCAAAAATACAGTCTGTTGTGCTGCTTGAATGGTGATTTATTATAGGATGCGTATAGTACAAATTATACCAATAAAGTAGAAGTTTTATCTTGATTCAGTTTATAGATAATGAGATGAATGCACAAATGGAGTAGGTGTCAAAACACCAACTGAATCAAGATAAAAGCCCAAGCGGAGGTCACAGATTTTGAAGAGGAGCTTTTTGAGCAACTCGCAAAAAATCTGGACGCAATCAGTAGAAGGGCTATTTATGGCCAATATACTGCAAGCTGGGCATGATAGAAGAAAGAGTGGGATATATGGTAGATTCACAACAAGGCAAAGGCTATCGCGTACTATCGATGTTTGATCGATTGATGGATGGCCAAGGAATCAACAAGAAGCAAGAAGCATTGACACATCAGGTTGGTGAAAAAACCATACAACGGGATATCGATGAAATTCGTACGTATCTGGAAAAGGCTAAGCTAGATTACCATTTACAATATGTACGTACAGAAAAAGTGTATAAATTAATGCATACAAAAAACAATCGTTTATCTAAAGAACAGGTACTAGTCATCGTTAAAATACTGATTGCCTCAAAAGCTCTCGTAAAATCGGATATCGGTGAGATCGTTAATCAACTTCTCTCACGTGTAGCAGACGATCAACTGTTATTAAATGAAAAAATTGTATATGAAGATATCCATCAAAACAAGTCATTATTGTCCTTGATATGGGGAATATCAACAGCCATACAAAAGAGAAAGGTCATTACAATTGATTATTTACAGGAGGGTGAAGCGATTCCAACTGCAAAAATTTTAAAGCCGCTCGCTATTATCTTTTCAACACATTATTTTTATTTAATAGGAGATAATCAAGAAACCCCAACTGTTTACAGAATGGATCGTATTCAGCATTTTCGTGAAATGACTATCCATTTTGAATTTCCATCTGTACATCCATTACAAGTAGAGGGCACTAATGACCTTACTCATATCCGTCTTCTCTATAAAGGCCGTTCTCCTCAAATAGTCTACAGTCGTTTCCCAACAGCCCACCTAGTTTCACAAAACAATCATGAATATGTTTTTGAGGCAGAAGTGTTAGAATATGGCGTGAAAGAGTGGTTGTTAAGTCAAGGAGCCGATATGGAGGTATTAGAGCCAATTGAACTGAGAGAAGAGATCATTGAGACCTTACAAGCTATGCAGCAAAATTATCGTTACATATAAAAACCCGTGCGTACATGCACGGGTTTTTACGTTTACTGAAACAATTGTTTGATAAATGTCGTATCGATATCCTTAGTGAGCTTATAATCTTTCATGTAATTTTCCTCATATAAATACACGAATAAATGCTGGTCATCATCTAAACGCAAGCCAATTTCTCTGTTGTCATTAATTGAGAGTGTTAGCCAGTATGCTTCATGAGAATCAGAATTCGAAAACCACACCTTTTTTAAAGGTAGGTCCTTGAATGGCTGCATAATTTGATTGATTTCTGCTGCGTCAGTAATCGTTACTGTTTTTTCATCTGAGGAACGAATAATTTCAATCTCATGAATTTCCTCCATTTCGAGACGTTCTGTTACCTCTGTTGTAAAATCAGTGTCTCGTGTTAACAGCATTGTCGAGATATACAGAATAAGTAGTGGTAGTAAAATGCCTAGAAGTAGTTTGTATCTTTTTTTCATGCTTGTCTCCTTAAATTCTAAAAATTCACACATATGTATTCTTTTCCACGCTATAATTGAGCATATACTGAAATGATGAAGGAAGGCAATTAAATGACACATAATCATGAAGAAAAAGAACTATTTTACCCAAGTGGAATCATCATGTATCGAGGTGGCGTCAAGAAGAATGATTTCGGTCACGATATATATGACGGCAAAGGCTCGCTATTTGATCAAGAGGGAGAATTATTATTCGAGGGTGAATTCGTCAATCATATGAAGCAAGGCAATGGCATTATGTATTTGAAAGGACAACTCATTTATCAGGGTGAATTCATACAAAATAAAAAACAGGGTCATGGCATTTTATATAAGGATGGTCATATCCATTATGAAGGTCATTTTCGCAATGATTTAATGGATGGCTATGGTGTTTTATATTATGAAGAAGAAGTAATTCGCCCTTATCAAACACTACGAGCACAGTATCCACATTTAAATCAACCGCAGTATGAGGGTGACTTTGTCCATGGCATGAAAAAGGGAAAAGGCAAGCAATACTATCCAAATGGATTTTTACAATATGAGGGTGATTTTATTTGGCATCATATGCAAGGGGCTGGGAAGCTATATTACCCTACGGAATCACCAACAGCTGAGGAGCTTGCACGTGGTGTAACTAATCTCCACTATGAAGGTCATTTCTTTGAGGACCTAAAGCATGGTAAAGGCAAAGTATATTCTAGGGATGGAATTTTAGAAGCGGAAGGGCAATTTAAAGAGGATATGATGACAGGGCAAGGAACGCTCTATTATGCCAATGGGCAAGCTTCCTATATTGGTGACCTTGTTCAAGGCAAAAAACATGGACGAGGCGATTATTATAATGAAGAAGGCAAAATTATCTATAGTGGTGAATTTATTAACGATGAGCGGTTACGCATTACACCTGAAGTCGAGCAAGAGATTGCCAAGCTACAAAAACAATTAGATAGTCTTGTAGGTCTTCCGAATGCAAAGAAGGAATTACATAATTTAATAAACTTTATTAAAATTCAAAGTCTGCGTGTGGATCATGGTTTAACAAGCTTTCCTATTACGTATCATCTTGTCTTCTCGGGCAATCCAGGCACAGGTAAAACAACAGTGGCACGCATTATTGGCCAAATCTACAAGCATCTTGGCGTCCTTTCAAGTGGGCATTTTGTGGAAACAGATCGTGCAGGTTTAGTCGCTGGCTATGTTGGACAAACAGCGTTAAAGGTTCAGGAAGTCGTTAACAAAGCAAAGGGCGGGGTACTTTTTATTGATGAAGCCTATTCATTAATAAATGATAAACAGGATGCATTTGGGAAGGAAGCTATTGATAGTTTATTAAAGGCAATGGAGGATCTACGTGATGACTTGGTAATTATTGTTGCGGGCTATACAGAGCTAATAGAAGATTTTTTACAATCTAATCCAGGCTTTAAATCTCGCTTTAATCATTTTGTACAATTTGATAATTTTAGCACGGATGAACTCTATGATATTTTTGCGATGCTTTGTCAAACGAACGATTATCAATTTGGCGAAGCATTTGCCCAACATATGAAAACACAGCTACGTCATATGCCAATTGAAACCATCCCTAATTTCTCGAATGGTCGTTATATTCGAAACTTGTTTGAGAAACTAGTGACGATCCAATCAAACCGATTGATTCAACAGGCAACAATCTCGAGAGAAGAACTCATGACATTTGAGGAGCAGGATATTTTACAGGGCATTGCAGAAAAGTTGTTTGACAATACTTTTTAAGACAAGGAGTAAATTCATGAAAAAGCTATTAGTGTTTATTTTAGTGTGTGCATGTATTTTACCACGACTAGTAACAGTTCATGTTACAGTGAATAATCATATTAATGTACGCCATAAAAACGATAAAAGTTGATGAGTGATGTATAAAGTGGTAATATAAGACAAAACATACGCTAACGTATTTTTTGGAGGGCAATTATGCAAGTAACGAAAGAGGATTGGATTAGAGCGGGTCTAGAGCAATTAGCAGAAGCGGGGATTCATAAAGTACGTATTGAAGCACTTGCTCGATCATTAAACATTAGTAAAGGTAGCTTTTATCATTATTTTCCTGATCGTCAACAACTATTAGATGCCATGCTAGACTATTGGGAAAACCACGCAACAAAGGCCATTATTCAAAATATGGAGCAAGTTGATGCTAATCTAGAGCAGCTTTTACGGATAAGTTTTCACAAAAATAAAAAGATGGAGATAGGCATTTATGCTTGGGCCAAATATGATTCAGATGTCGCAAAGCGTATCGTTCAAATAGAGGAGCAGCGAATAGCCTGTGTGGCGACACTCTATCAAAAAAGTGGTATCAGCATAGACGAATCCACTGATCGTGCAAGATTAGCTTATTTAACCTATATAGGCTGGATGACACGATTTGAAGCCAATCCTCATTTCGATCTCGAAAAAATGATTAAGCTGTTAATACAGTAAGAAGGTCTCTCGGAGCTAACATGGGCTTTGAGGGACTATATTTAACGCCAGAACATACGGTAGCGTATGTAAATGAAGAGGAGGTAGAACATGTTTATTTTATCAATTGTCGCAGTGGGACTATTAGGGCTCATTAGTATCCTACATATTTATTGGGCCTTTGGTGGTCGATGGGGTACAGAAGCTGTTATTCCTATGAAAGAAGGCAGCCAACAAGCTGTTTTTACGCCGAGAAAATGTGGAACGCTCTTTGTTGCAATGCTGTTGATGCTAGCAAGTGGTATCATCCTTGTTCAAGGAGGCTTCATGCCATTTTTTCAAGCCTCTATTTTTTCAAAAGTAGGAAGTATCGTTTGTGCGCTAGTATTTTTGCTACGAGCAATTGGTGATTTTAAGTATGTTGGTATTTTTAAAACGATTAAGCATTCCACATTTGCTCAAAATGATTCAAAATGGTATAGTCCTTTATGCTTGTTTCTTAGCTTTGTTTATGTGCTGGTGTTAGTTTAACAGCAATTTTACTTTAATAAGGGGAGCAGAATGGGGGATATAAAATGGAGCAAATGATCTACTTACTTCGCCATGGTGAGACAAATTATAATACACAAGGGAGATATCAAGGACAGCTTGATTCACCACTCACTGAGCGTGGTCGGGAGCAGGTTCAGCAAAATGCACGCATGCTGAAATCACTCATTGGCGATGCAGATGAATGGACCATCCTATCAAGTCCAATGGGAAGAGCCATGCAAAGCACAGCCATACTTTGTGAAACACTGGGCTATGACAGCAACAAGGTGAGGCAGGATCCACGTTTAACAGAGGTTGCTGTGGGACAATGGGCTGGATTAACCATGGCGGAAATACAGCAACAATGGCCTGCCTTGTTAACGAACACAGATGCCTTCAATTGGTATTTTCGTGCACCAGATGGGGAAACCTATGAAGCTGTTGTAAGCAGATTAACTGCTTTGCTTGAAACGATTCAACCACTTTCAAAAGTGATTATTGTCTCGCATGGCTTAACTGGTCGTATTTTACGCGGCGTCTATGCAAGTCTAAGCAAAGAAGAGACGCTCAAGTTAGAGGTTTCTCAAGATGTAATGTTCAAATTAAAAAATAAAGAGATTACAAGAATTAGTTCAAATTTCGATGATGATTTTTACCTGTGAAAATATTTGAGCGCATCCCATTTTTCTCAAGGAATATTCAGAAATGCCGCCTCTTATAATGTGTAGGAGGCGTTTTTTATGAAAAAGTGGATGTTAGTAGGCTGTATTTGTATCATGGTTTTCTTATTTTATTATACAAGCAAAACATATGAATTAACGCATCTAGAACTGCCATCATTACATAGTCAAAATGCTTTGTTACTCAATGAACAGGGCGATGTATTATACGAAAAAAATGCGGATGCTATTATTTATCCTGCATCTTTAACAAAGATCATGACAGCCATCGTTGCCATAGAGATGACAGATAATTTACAAACACAAACCATTGTAGAGCCCCAAACGATTGCGAACTATACGGCACAAAATGCTTCGATGGCAGGCTTTCAAGCAGGAGATTTTGTCACGATGGAGGATTTATTGTATGGTACACTCCTTGCCTCAGGTGCCGATGCAACAGGAACACTTGCAGATGCTGTCGCTGGCAGTGAGGACAAATTTGTCACGTTGATGAATAACAAGGCGCAAGAATTAGGCATGCATGACACACATTTTGTTAATACCAGTGGCCTACATGATGAGGCACATGTATCCACCGTGCGGGATATCAGCAAGCTTCTGCGATATGCATTAGAAAATCCTACCTTTTATCAAATATTTACCTCAAAAAACTACACAACCTATGTTCCCAATCAATTAATCATCACAAACTCATTATTTACAAAATTACCGGGTCTAGACAGTCCGATAATAGGTGGAAAAACAGGCTATACCCCAGAAGCAGGACTGTGTCTGGCGACCATAATCGAGAAAGAAGGGAAATCTTTTTTATTCATTACAACCAATGCTCCTAGCTATATATGGAACCCACCCCCACATATTGAAGATGCCCTAACGGCCTTCGAAGCTTTATAGCAGGAAAAATAATGAAAAAACCTCAACTTTTTCATGGTTCCTAACGTCTTAATAGAAAGGGGGATTATATAGCTGAGGTTCGGTGGTGGATAACCAGCTTTTTATAGGAACCATCAAATACGGGGAGAGCTGCTGCTAAAAGTGAGGGAGCAGTTCAAAAAGAGAGGGGAGCCATCTCCAAAAGGTGGCGAACCTGCTCAAAGAGGTGAGAGCCCTCTCCCAGTAAGGAGAAGGTCACTCACCTAAGTCCGTAGGCCATTTAGCAGCATGAGAAAAAGGAGCTAACAAAAAATCTACAAAATAAGCCACCATCATTTAATTATCATAACCTATGCATAGTTTCTCAGTAAAAAGGGAAGGAGGAATGTATAAGTATTTACTAAAATATGAATTTTAGCAGCATCGTAAAAGGGAATCTAGTTGATTATTACTATTTTATGGCAGGGTTGTTTACTCTATAATAAAAGTTAAATCTTAGCAATTTTTTAGCAAACAGACATGAAAGACATCTAAGGGCGGTGTAGAACAATGAAAAAATTTTTACCCTTTGCCATCGTTTTGACGTTTATGATGTGCATCTTGGCAGGGCAACTTTCAGTAAATGCTGAAGGGTCAGTGGTGATTCACAAGGTAGTCAAAGATACGGTTATTTTTGAAGAAGCTTCTACGAATAGTGCGGAGATCGGGGAACTTTCGAAAGGTAGCTTTGTTTCAGTAACAAAAGTAAGTAAAGGTTGGACACATATTCAAACGCCAGAGCAGGAGGGCTATGTCACATCTGATGCTTTAGTCAAGTTGAAGTCTGAGGGATACCTAGTGATTCAAAAGGGCGGTACAACATTATTTACAGCCCCAAGTCAACATGCCCAGCATGTAGGACAGCTCTATGAAGGACGAATAATTTATGTATATGGCACAGCACCTGGTGGTTGGTCTTTCGTTCAATATGGCGAGGAGATAGGATATGTAGCGACAAACGCATTAAAAAAACCAGCTCCAACGAAGAAAAAAATTAATGCTGTTGCTGGTGCTGAATTACGTTTAACAGCTAGTCCAGACGGAGAAGTTCTTGGTACACTTCCCAATAAAACAAATGTCCAGTATTACATAACACTTGCTGGTTGGGCTTATGTAGAAGCAGGCGACCAAAAAGGGTATGTCAAAGCTTCTGAGCTAGCCGATATTCAGTTAATAGATAATAAAGTTTATAATAAAGGTGTGCCAGTAGCGAAAGGCGCAAAAAAACGGGTAGCCTTAACATTTGATGATGGGCCAGATGCTAAGGTGACACCACAAATTTTGGCAACGTTAAAGAAATACGATGCCAAGGCTACATTCTTTATGGTAGGTAAAAATGTGTCAAGAAATGCTGCAATCGTTAAACAAGTCTATGAAGCAGGGCATGAAATCGGAAACCATACCTTGAGCCATAAAAAATTAACGACCTTATCAATAGCAGGCGTTAAACAAGAAGTCAATGGCACAAGTAATGCTATTTATGCAGCCATCGGGCAGTATCCAACTGTTTTCCGCCCACCCTATGGGGCGACCAATGACCAAGTACGTTCTGTCATGACAATCCCCTCGATTTTGTGGTCGATTGATACACTGGATTGGAAACATCACAATCCAGATAAAATTTTAGCGTATGTCAAAGCCTCTGTAAAAGATGGGAGTATTATTCTAATGCACGATATCCATCAAACGACAGCCAATGGTTTAGAAAATGTTATTCTTTATTTACAAAAACAAGGCTATGAATTTGTTACAGTAAGTGAGATATTACAATAATAGAAAAGCTTTGCAATCGTCTACTCAGAACGAATGCAAAGCTCTTTTTTATTTAAATAAATTGATAGTCGTAATAATAATAGGAATCCCAAATACGTCAATTAAAAATGCGCCGACAATCGGTACGACAAGAAAGGCTTTTTTAGAAGGACCGAAGCGTTGCACAACGGCTGACATATTGGCCATGGCATTTGGTGTTGCACCTAGACCATGTCCTGCAAAACCTGCTACCATAACAGCAGCATCGTAGTTTTTGCCAAGTAATTTAAATAACACAAAAATACTAAATACAACAATAAAGAATACTTGCGCAAAAACAATGATGAATAATGGTAGTGCCAAATCAGCAATTTCCCATAATTTAATACTCATGAGAGCCATGGAAAGGAATACACCTAATGTGACATCTCCAATTAATGAGATGCTTTTCATATTAATGGCTTCAGGTTTGAATTTATCCATAATATTGCGCACTAATACAGCCACAAACATTGCTCCTACATAGCCAGGTAGAACGAAACCTGTTGCTTCTGAGAATAGTGTGCCGACGTACGTACCAACAGCCATACAGAAAGTAATTAATAAGACTTGTGTAAAGAACGAATCCGATGTAATTTGCTCATGTTTATTTTCATATTGGACTTCTTCCGATTCTTGTTCATCTGGTGTTAAATTATATTTACCTACTAAATATTTGACAATTGGACCACCAATTAAGCCACCAGCAACTAGACCACATGTTGCGGCAGCAGCACCAATTGTCATAGCTGAAGAAATCCCTAAATCTTCTAAGGTTTGGCCAAATGCAGCTGCAGCGCCATGACCACCCTCCATAGAAACGGCACCCGCCATCATACCGATTAAAGGATGGATCCCCATAAGTGAGGCCAGAGATACCCCAATGACATTTTGCATTAACGCTAGGAAGCCACATGCTAGCCAGTAGATAATCAGTAATTTACCACCGAGCTTTACAAGTTTAAAGCTTGCACCTAAGCCAATTGTCGTAAAGAAAGTAATCATAAATAAGCTTTGTAAAGAAGTATCAAGTGATATTTCTAAAATACCCGTTGTTTTTAAGATAGTGGTAAGAGCAGCGAACAATAAACCACCAACCACTGGTGCTGGGATACAGAAACGCTTTAAAAAGCCTATTTTATTGATAAGAAAGCTTCCTAATGCAAAGAGTGCAACAGCTAGGAATACCGTTGTAATTTGATTAATTTCGATCATGAACCTTGCCCCCTAAGTAAGTTGTTCAGTGCCTCATATACAAAATAGGCACCTAATTTCACTGTACGTCCGTTTTCATCTAATAACGGATTGACCTCACAAATATCAAATGAATGGGTGTGAGGGTGTGAAGTGACTTGTTGCAAAATGGAGCGCACAGTCGATGGGTCAAGCCCAAACGGTGATGGAGCACTTACACCTGGAGCAAATGCTGCATTCAATACATCCATACATAATGTTAAAAGAATATAATCATGCTTATCCATAAAATGTTGTAATGCATCCGTTAATTGTTGTTGGTAGGCTACCGTCATTTGATCCTCATAAACATACTTCACGTTTAATTCATCAGCTTTTTCGAAAAGTTCTCTTGTATTGCCGTAGCGTTGAATACCAACAACAAAATAGTCAGCGTGTGGATCCTGCTCTAAAATTTGACGGAACATCGTACCTGACGAAGGTTGTTCATCATATGGTCGTAAATCAAAGTGAGCATCTATATTGATGATGCCGATTTTAGCTTCCTTTGGTAGAGCAGAACGAACGCCTAAATAATGGCCATACAGCGTTTCATGCCCGCCACCTAGCACCACACATGATATGTTTTTTTGTAGTACTGTTGCTACGACTTCACCAAGCTCACGTTGCGCCTCCTCTAAAGCATGGTTTAGACAAACGATATTGCCAACATCAATAATTTGCTGATCGTCCTCAAATGTCCACGGTAAACTGGCTAAGCCTTCTCGTAGGGCGTTTGGACCATTTGCTGCCCCTACACGGCCTTGATTTCGACGTACCCCTTCATCGCAGATAAAGCCAACGAGAGCAGCACTTTTCTTATCTGAAGCGCTTACATCATTAATCGCAACTCTTTTTACTTGTTGATGTAAACGAAAGCTGCTTGTATTTGTCGTTGAATCTATTCGGCCTTTCCATTGTTTTTGATCGGTCATTGTGTACATAAACTTATCAACCCCATTGTGAATATTATTGTAGAAAAAGTATTGTTGTAATTCATTATATATTCACATAATTATAATTACTAATATATAATTAATATTAATCTATAGCTTTTAACTATAAATCTGGGAGGTATCTATAGGTGGACATTAAACAATTACACTATTTTATCGCTGTTTCAGAACAGATGAATTTCTCAAAAGCCGCAGAAAGACTGCATATTTCGCAGCCTTCCTTAAGTAATGCGATCAAAAAATTAGAACAAGAGATTGGCTCCCCTTTATTAGAGAGAAATACTAGAAATCTGCAATTAACAGAAGCTGGAGAGTTACTTTTTGAACGAGCAAAAGTTATTGTAAAAAATATGGAAGTGCTAAAAATCGAAATGGATGAAGTGATTGTTCATGGCACGAGAGACATCACCATTGGTGTCATGGAATCTATTAAGCATTGGCTGCCAAAGGTAATCGCCAACTATAAAAAAGACTATCCTCACATGAAAATTCACTTAGTCGATATTTTAGGTAGTAAGCGGGTGAAAAAATCCTTGAAAAGCTATAAAACTCATTTAATCATCACCAATCAGCTAATGGATGATCCAGAGTTGGAAGTTCAAACTTTATATGAAGAACGGTTGGTCGCAGTATTACCTTTACATCATCCGTTAGCCCAAAAGGATATTTTAACCATCTCAGATATTTGTGAAGAACCATTTATTATTAGTACCGAGGGCTTTCAAACAAGACGAGATATCTTAACGTCATTTGAACAGGCTGGTAAAAACATCAATATTCAATTTGAAATTGAGCGTTTTGAAACCGCTGTATCGCTTGTACGAGAACATTTAGGAGTGACCATATTACCTGAAAATTACTTGCAAGGACCGACTGCCAAAACGATTGTAAAAAAAGAAATAGAGGGTCTGAATTTAAGTCGCAATGTCTATCTAGTGTACTTAAAAAACCGTCATTTACCATTAGCCATCCGACAATTACTGAAGGATATAGTACAGTTTTTTGAAAATAAATGATGTAAGTCCATAGTAATGAATTTTCTCTTTTATTAGAAAATTCAAAAATAGAACATTGCTTTACTAGAAAAATAGCGGTAACATTTATTGTAAGAATGAAAATGAACATTCATTCATTTTGCGAAGTTCAAGCAAAGGGGGTATCTTCTAATGAATTTTTCCTATAGTGAAAAAGTTGAGAAGTTACAGGACAAGCTGAAGAATTTTATGGCGCAATACATTTATCCAAATGAGGCCGTTTATGCTGCACAGGTTGAGGCAATGGAGGATCGTTGGGGAGCGATTCCACCGATTATGGAGGAGCTGAAGCAGAAGGCACAACAGGCAGGTTTGTGGAATTTATTTTTACCAGATAGTGAATATGGGGCAGGTTTAACCAACTTAGAATACGCACCTTTATGTGAAATCATGGGCCGCTCACTTCTTGCCCCCGAAGTGTTTAACTGTAATGCACCTGACACAGGCAATATGGAAGTACTTGTACGCTATGGATCGGCACTGCAAAAAAAACAGTGGCTAGAACCATTATTACGAGGTGAAATACGGTCCTGCTTTGCGATGACGGAGCCAGCCGTTGCATCCAGTGATGCTACAAATATTGAGGCAAGCATTGAACGCGATGGAGATGAATACATTTTAAATGGCCATAAATGGTGGACAACTGGTGCTGGGGATCCTCGCTGTAGGGTGGCTATTTTTATGGGCAAGCATAAAGATACAACGGCTCCTATCCATGAGCAGCAGTCTATGATTCTTGTACCGATGGATACACCAGGAGTAAAAGTGGAGCGTATGCTAACGGCTTTTGGCTACGACCATGCGCCAGAAGGACATGGTGAGGTTACATTTACCAATGTGCGTGTACCGGTGGAAAATATTTTATGGGGTGAAGGTAAAGGCTTTGCCATTGCGCAAGGCAGACTAGGACCAGGTAGAATTCATCATTGTATGCGTCTTATTGGTGCCGCAGAGCGTGCATTAGAGGAAATGTGTGTGCGTGTACAAGCGCGACAGGCATTTCATCGATCACTAGCAGATCAAGGGGTAATGCGGGAGCGCATTGCAGAATCTCGGATGGATATTGAGCAAGCAAGACTTTTAACATTGAAGGCTGCTTATATGATGGACACAGTAGGCAACAAAGAGGCAAAAGCTGAAATTGCTATGATTAAGGTAGTTGCTCCAAATATGGCACTCAGAGTCATTGATCGAGCTATCCAAGCATTTGGTGCTGCTGGGGTAGGTCCCGATACTACGCTTGCTGCACAATGGGCGAATTCTCGTACATTACGTTTAGCGGATGGACCAGATGAGGTGCATCGTAATACCATTGCTAAACTAGAATTGAAAAAGCATGCCAACAAACAAGAGGAGCTGGTGAAATGACGGTCCTAGAGTTATTTAGCTTAAAAGGTAAAACAGCGATTGTGACAGGTGGAGGACGTGGACTCGGTGCGCAAATTGCTCAAGGATTTGCAGAGGCTGGAGCCAATGTGGTCTTATGCTCACGAAAGGTGGAGGCATGTGAGGAGGTTGCCGCAGGACTCGAAAAGCTTGGTGTTCAAGCATTAGCTCTAGCCTGTGATGTCACAAAGCCTGAGGATATTGCCAATGTGGTAGCCCAAACGATTACAACATTTGGTAGAATTGATATTTTAGTCAATAACAGTGGCGCATCATGGGGAACACCTGCCATTGATATGCCCTACGAAGCCTGGCAAAAAGTATTTGATGTCAATGTCAACGGGACATTTTTATTCAGCCAAGCCGTTGGCAAAATTATGCTAGAGCAGAAAAGCGGCAAAATCATTAATATTGCTTCTATTGCTGGACTAGGTGGAACGCTACCAGCCTTTATGGATACGATTGCCTATAACGCGAGTAAAGGGGCTGTCATTACTTTAACGAAGGATTTAGCCGTCAAATGGGGGCCACATGGAGTCAATGTCAACGCTATTGCACCAGGTTTTTTCCCTACGAAAATGTCCAATGTCTTAATCGAACGTGGACAAGACTATTTGATGGGTGTTACACCGTTGAAACGCTTAGGCTCCGAAAATGATTTGAAGGGCGTAGCTTTATTTTTAGCAGCACCAGCTTCGGACTATGTAACTGGGGATGTCATTGTAGTAGATGGGGGCATGAGCTCCATTATTTAAGGAGGGAAATAGAATGGATACGATGCAAGTAAGGTCAAGTGAACGTTTGGATGTTGATAAACTACATGCCTTTTTAGAGAGTTATTTCACTGAGCTTCCACAGGGGAAGCTTGAAATAGCACAATTTAGTGCAGGGCATTCCAATTTGACGTATTGTTTAAAAATAGCTGATTTTGAAGCTGTTCTACGTCGTCCTCCGCTTGGACCAGTTGCCAAAAAAGCGCATGATATGAAGCGGGAATTTACGATTTTATCGGCACTGCATCCATTTTTACCATCGGTTCCAAAACCATATGTCTATGTAGAGGATCGAGACATTATCGGTAGTGATTTCTTTTTAATGGAGCGCAAAAAAGGAATCGTCCTTGATACACATTTTCCAAAAGGCACAGAACCAACAGAGGAGCTAGCACGTCAATTGTCCGAACTGATGGTTGATTCTTTAGTTGCATTACATGCTATTCCTTATCAGGACACTCCGTTAAAGGATATCGTGAAGCCTGACGGATTTCTTGAAAGACAAGTGTATGGTTGGATTGAGCGTTATGAAAATGCGAAAACAGCAGAACATGCAGAAATAGCGATGTTAACAGATTGGTTAAAAAACAATCTTCCGTCCAATCATGAGGCAACCATTATTCATTACGATTATAAATTGAATAATGCAATGTTCTCCGAGGACTATACCGAAATGATTGGCCTTTTTGATTGGGAGATGGCAACAGTAGGGGACCCACTTGCTGATGTTGGTGTAGCAATGAGTTATTGGATGCAAGCAGATGACCCGAAAATGCTATTATATGCACTTGGTGAACCACCAGTAACTGTATTACCAGGCTTTTATACCCGACAGCAATTTATTGATCGTTATGCAGAGAAAAGTGGGCGAGATGTGTCAGCTATTCATTATTACTGTACATTTGCTTATTTTAAATTAGCCGTTATTTGTCAGCAAATCTATTATCGCTATGTTCAAGGACAAACGCAGGATGATCGCTTTGCTCAGATGGATAAAATGGTCGCTGCCCTCATACAACAAGCTTCTCAATCAATATGATTTTATGGAAAAACGGTTACTTTTAATAAAGTAGCTGTTTTTTAAAGCCTATTATAACAGATTATCCGACATAAATTTATATAATTATTTATACTAACTCGCACAAAATTTACTCAAAAAACATAATAAATCACGTACAAGAAATTAAAAGAGGAGGGAACGTTTGTTCTTTTAGGCAGGAGTGTTAATCAATAACTATTTATTGTTTTTCGATAAAAAATAATTGACTTGCAATAAAAATAACGCTATCATCAATTACAACAAGGATTTAACAAATGGAGGAAGAAATAATGGGGAAATATTTACTTGCCACAATTCCGATGATCATGGGGATCGTATGTTTATTTATAAAAGGCCTTATAGGAGATGAGATACTAGCAGATGGTACGATAGTGGAGAAAAACTTCTTTTTAATTCCATTGAGCTATTTATTTTTCTTTAGCGGTATACTTACATTCTTGATTATGGCGTTATCTTCTACATTCAAAAAGCAAACTTCCATATAATAATGCTAAAAACAGGCTCTAAATAGGGCCTGTTTTTTATAACCATGTTTGATCTAGCTTATCACTGTAGTAGTGAATAGCTTTTTTATAATCTTGAATGCCTTGATGATTGGCTGTGCGTAATATCGTGTTCAATAATGTTTCCATTGATTTTGCATGTTCGCCAAGATTATAAAGTGTCATGGCATAGAAGACCTTGATATGCTCCGCCTTCGGGAACTCGTGAATGGCTTGTTCAAAGATCCGTTTTGCTTGCTCGTATTGTCCTATAGTCCGATAGGTGCTCCCTAAACCAAGATAGGCATCCACTAAAACTTCTGGCTCTAGCCCCAACTTTATCGCTTCTTCGTAGTGCGGAACAGCCTCTTTTTCCTGCCCTAAAGAATCAAATGTCCAAGCACATTGAAATTGATAATAAGCATTTTGAGGCTGTTCCTTGACCAGTGCCACCATACATTGATTTGCTTCCTCAAGCTGTCCGTTTTTTCTTAATGTAAGTATGTGTTCTAATTGTTTGTCCATTATATTTAACCTCTTCTTTACTTAAGTAACTTACCATTCATAAAAACAATCTTCTATCAGCAACTCAAATGAATCAGCTATTCGCTTAATTTCTCCACAATCATGATCGCAAATAAAAACATGGCCTGATGGATCGATGAAAATGGGATTACCTCCACCATCCATTGAAATAACATAGCTCGTTTCTAAAACATTTGGAGATAGGAACTCTTTATATTGTTGACGAAAATCCAGTGTTAAATCGACAACGGTTTCGTTTCCTAGACTTGAGCCGTTAGAAAAAGCATGGATTGCTATACCTGCATATGCCCCACCAAACGTTTCAATGAACGCTACGTAGTCGCTGTGAAATTGTACATGAAGTTGTTGCTGTGCCTCTATTATTTCCCTTTGACTTGCAGGTTTACCCACTAACGTTTGATGCTTCTCATTAAATAAAAATAACCGCAAACGCTTTATTAGATCTTCCTTCATAGACATTCTCCTTTTATTCAGTATACACGATCCTTCATTGCTAGGAATCTGAGGAAATGATATTGTTATTGTAAATAATAACATCTACTGGGGTGATAGAATGCTAGAGCGTTCAATGGAAAAAACACGGGAAAACCAAGAGGGAAGGGAGTGATGATACAAAAATAGAAAAGAGGATTAAGAAAATGACATATCAAAAACTTATGTGTGATGGATTTGAATTAAACTATTGTATAAAGGGGCAAGGCCAACCAATTTTAGTGGTGGGGAGTAGTGTTTATTATCCACGTCTGTTCTCAGAAGACTTTTATCAACATTTCCAGGTGATTTTTTTAGATCATCGAGGTTTTGGTAAGCCAGCTCAAGCATTTACGCAAGAAGATTACACATTAAACAAAATAGTGAAGGATATGGAGTATGCGAGACAAATCCTACAGCTAGATACTTTAATAGTGTTAGGACATTCAGGACATGCATTTATGGCAATGGCGTATGCCACAGCTTATCCCCAGCATGTTCAAAAACTCGTACTCTTAAATACAGCAATATCGAATAGTCAAGAAAGACAGCAACAAAGCTTGTCTTATTTTGAGGCACATGCAAGTATGGAGCGTAAACATCAATTTGCGCACGAAATAGCCTTATTGGAACAGGATCTAAAGAAGGAGCCTGAACGACGCTTTGTTCATATGTGTATTCGTATGGGGGCGCATAGTTTTTATGATTTTATGTTCAATGCTACCTCTATGTGGGATAACGTTCATCCGAATATGGAAATTATTGATTATCTATGGGGAGTAGCTTTTGCGGAGCAGAACCTTTTACAACAAATGCTACAAGTTAACAAGCCAATTTTTTTAGGTCTAGGCAGGTATGATTATTTAGTAGCCCCTATTTCATTATGGGATGCAGTAGATCATATTCCCTATGTAAAGAAAGTCATTTTTGAAAAAAGTGGTCATAATCCTATGTTTGAAGAGCCTGTATTTTTTAATGAACAACTAATTCAATGGATAAACGAGGGGTAGTCGAATGGCTGGTTATGCTTGTATAGCAATTAACCAGCCTATTTTAATAATAAAAAGAGAAAAGCCAAAGTATCAACTACCTCAACAAGTTTTACGTATCGCATCAATGTTTTGACAGTCCATAATGACAGGCCGTGCCATATCATCGATTTGAAGGAAGTACCCGCAACAGCTTTGCGGAATAAGATAAATAAAGTATATTCCTAGAAATTGGCTGCCATCTGAAAGGTATACATCTACTAAAGTCCCTGGTTCAAAACATTCTAAGTGACTACAAATACAGCTTTTACAATGCTTTTCAATTTGATTTTGTTTCTGATATTTTTTTTCAAATGGGGGACTATTATAATATTTTATTTTATAAGAATCTTCCTCAATAATAGGATGATCTACGCTGGGAGAGTGACCAAAGTAAACATTCTTTGAGTCACAATAGCATTTAGAAAATTTATGATAATTGTTAAATTCCCAATTCATTCGTGTTAAATATCTGTTTCCATCCATTTCTAAAACGCTCCTTTATGATTACAATGTCATGCTAGCATGAGTCATCTATTTCTAGTCTATGTTAAAGAGCCCTTTAGGAGATGGTAAAATGTCCATTTATCTGTACAATATAAGAAAAAGACTAAACTCATTAGTAGAGTTTAGTCTTTCAAGTTGTAATCGCCTTTCAATAAGCCATATATCTCTAAATCAACAACACCCTTACCAGACCATAATGAAGCTTGTCTCAGAAGACCTTCTTTTAAAAATCCATTTTTTAACAGAACCTTTTTCGAGGGTTCATTTAAAGGCATGACTTCTGCCTGTATTCGATTAACATTTACCTCTTCCAATAAAAATTTTACGATTGTTGCAACTGCCTCTGATGCAATGCCTTTTCCCCAGGATGCTTCAGCTAAATAGTAACCGATTGTTACCATATCTACTTTTTGATTAAAGTCCATCGCTTCGATAATCCCTACTAGTTTTTCACGCTGTGATATTTCGAAGATCCCCCATTTAATCCTGCTTTTCTTCGTATAATCACGTTCAAAATGGCCAATCATTTTTTGAACAGTTTGAAGGTTATGTTTTGGGATGATGCCACAATACTCAAATACCTTGTCATTATCATAAATAGCAAATAGCTCTTGTATATGTGAGTCTTCAATTTTTTTAAATTGTAAATTAGCTGAATGTAGGGTAGGGAACTGCTTAAATACTTTCTCAATAATCATCGACCTTGCTCCTTTATTATTCTTTAATGGGAATGTAGATTTTCATTTTCATCTCCTGTGGATAGATCGATTGCATGACATCCGTTATTTCAAAATCAGGACCTGTATCGCGCTCATAATTAGAATTCGGCAACCATACGCCGTAAATGAAACGTCTTGTATTTTGAATTCCTTCCGCAGTACCATTCAATGTAAACTCCGCATATTTACCAGCAGGAATTTCAAGGTGGGTGAAGCCTTTCTCTAATTGCTCCTCAAAGATTTCGACTTCCTCTCCTACAATAAAAGAAAACCGGCCATCCTCCTGAAAGTTTGTAGAAATGCCATACGCCATATTAGGGGCTACCTTATGGGAGATTCGTTCATAATATTGCTGCTGACCAAAATCCAAATAAAAGCCAGGGATTTCTGCATAGTATTGTTCGTCTTGTAAGGACGTTTTGTATTCATAGCCTGTAATACGTTTTTTAGATAAGTGAAGTATTTCCGGTCGCTGCATAGGGAGTTCTCCTTCCAGTTTATAATCCAAAAAGTTTATTTTGGTTTGAAATGGTATGGAGTTGGCTCCTTTTCGGTATTTAGCAGGTGTGACACCAAAATACTGAACAAATGCCCGTGTAAATGCCTCCTGAGAACCATATTGAAAGTTGATTGCAATCTCAAGTATATTCTGCGTTGTTGTTGCTAATAAGGAAGCTGCTTCAGAAAGCCTCCTGTTGCGAATATACTGCTGCACAGAAAAACCTGTAATGGCTTGGAAAAGTCGTTGGAAATGAAATGCTGAAAAGTAAGACTGAGAAGAAATATCTGTAATCGTTAACTTTTCACGTAGGTTTTTCTCAATAAACTCTATGGCGTTTTGAATTCTTTCAAAATAATCCATACCATCATCCTTTCTTAACTCAATGGTACCGTTTAATGGGAAGGGTTTTTTGATAATTTGTGCTAATTTGTACATTAAATTGTAATGTATAGGAAATCAATAGAAACATTGATTAAAACAACAATTAAATGTATAATTTAACTAAATTTACAAGAAAGTGAGTGATAGATGATGATAGTCAGCTCTGTTTTCCCATTGAATATAATTAAGGTGCGGGAGAATAAATAGATTAGTTGATTTCTTCCGCAAACAATCGGAGGAGAATATATGTACAAAAATTACGGACCGTTAAGCACAGCACTTTATGATTTTACGAAACCAGTTGGATACTCGCTTGATGGAGATATTGAATATTATCTAGAACGACTGCAAGGTGTAAAGGGGAAGATTCTAGAAGCAGGGGTTGGTTCTGGACGTTTCTATATTCCTTTTATGGAAAAAGGCTTTGATATAGAGGGAATTGATCATTCCCCTGAAATGCTAGCATCCTGTCGAAAAAGATGCCAAGAACGAGGATTGACGCCAGTGCTGTATGAAGGGAATGTTTGCCAATTCACCTTAGGGCAACAATACGAAGCCATTGTTATGCCTACAGGCTCATTTTGTTTAATTGAAAATCATCAAGAAGCACTATCAGCTTTAACCTCTATGTATCAGCACCTTGTCCCTGGTGGGAGACTCCTAGTAGATTTATTACTTCCTACAGACTGGAAAACAGGAGAAATTACGACATCTTACCATCAAATTTCACAAGATGAAGGAATTGCCCTTGAAAGAAAATCGATTGCCATGAATTGGGTGGAGCAATATACGCTGATGGTTTTAAAATATGAGAAGTGGCAACAAGGCACATTAAGTGATACGGAACTACAAAAGTTTTTATTACGCTGGTATGGGATTGAAGAATTTAAGCTTCTATTACAAAGTATTGGCTTTTCTGCAATAACTTGTTCTGCGAATTATAAGTTCCTTCAACAACCAACTGAAGAAACGTCACTCATAACGTTTGAAGCGGTACGTTAATTAAAATGACCAGTACTCCTTAAAAGAGTACTGGTCATTTTTACGAATTAGTCAAGCTTTAATTTTGTTGCAGTTCCTACTCCTTTTGTATGCACATCGACTTCAATTTGAACTTCAAGATTAGGGTAGAGGGTTTGCCAGTTCTTTTTAATTCGATTCCATGCTCGATAGTCCTCTCGATGTAGTACATTACTAAATTTTAATAAATCGGCTTGATAGGTTTGTTGAATTGTTTGAAGTGTACGTTCTAATCGTTCCTTGATTTGTCTGCTCGTTTCTTTATTTAAAGCATCGATGGTTTTTGATTTTGTTAAATCTAAAGAACAACTTACCTCTGCAACGTTTTGCTCAATATCAAGTTTGATGGAAATCGAAGGTATATCATTTTGAAAATGACCTGTCACTTTAGTAGAAGAATTAATAATTTCTGTTGAGATTTTCCCTTCTTCAGGACAAGCAATAATTTCAAATGTACTTTTTATATTATTATTTAAAAAATTATAGTCTCTGCTTTCTTGTTCTGTTAAATAGCCGATGAGCTTATAATTTTTAAAAATAGCCAGTCCACCATATTTTAATTGTGCAGGGCTATCAATTTTTTCTATATTTGAGCTAAAATCTCCAGCATCCGCATCACCGTGTATATGAATAGAGGGTAAGACGGCACTATGATCAATACTGCCTAAAGATTGGATTAAATCATCAAGAATAACAGATTCTGTTGTCCCCCATACTGCTTCAGAAACCTTTAATGATTTAAACATTTTGCTAGCAGGCACATCCTCTAAAGGGGTTAAAACACTTAATATTTCTTGTGCAGTCGAATCATGAGAAACAATAAAGTTAAAATCACTTCGTCCTTCTGGGTCTCTTTGAAATAAATCTAAAATGCTATTCATACCTTCCTCAGCCATTTCTTCACCAATAATAATAATTTGGGCATGCGCATAATAAGGCTTTCTAGGTGTTAGCGCTGTTAATTTTCGAATGGCATCAAATAATGATTTACCTTTTGCATGGTAGGTAAAAACAGGGACCTGAATGCCAGATGCTTTGTTCGAAGCCACTTGACTTGGATTAACAATCTGAACAGAAATTTCGAATTGCTCGTCCGATTTATCCACACCAACAGCCGTAACAATAGCTAGTTCGTTTAACTCCCGCTTATTCCAGCATCCACCTAGTAAAAGAAGTACTGACAGCAATAGGATGAATGATACCTTGTGTTTAATGGTGGACACCTCCTCTAGGAAAAGAAGACATTTCCGATACTATTAAGGATAAGCAAAAGACAGGTAAAATAATCAATAATGAAAATCTCAATGAATTTTTTTGAAGGAGAATAAAATGAAGAAAACAAACTGTGAAATGGAGGTAAGAAAAATGAAACAATCCTTATTTAAAGGTGTAGAGGCCATTTTTATTCCAATAAAAGATCCTAAATTATCGTCTAAATGGTATGAGGAAATACTCGGATTTAAGCTTCAATATATAGAAGAGGGCGCAGCAGTTATGAAAATCACTGAACAATCCCCCACGGTCATTTGCTTAGTAAAAGCTAAGGAGCATCAGCCATGTCATTTTCCAGACAATCACTTTGGTGTGGGGAAATATGTAAACTTCCTCTCTCAAAATATTGAAGAGACCTATTTATTTCTAGTAGATCATCATGTTCAAGTCGAGGCTTTAGAAGGAGAAGGGGACACCAAATTTTTTACCTTCTATGACCCTGATGGGAATCCTTTAGGTGTATGTCAATCATTATAAGCGGGTCACTGCGTTAACAGTGACCCTAGTAACAAATCTAGGAGGTGTAAGGCTAATTAGCTTTACACTACTATAGTATACTAATTCTCTATATTGAAATAGTTAATTGCCTGGGTAATAAAAAGAAAATTTAGAATTTTATAAAATTAAATGGGATGGACCTATTTTTTAACAATATGCATATAATGTATAGTTTCAAAAGCACATAAATAATCTGTTCGATTTTGAAAATACAGCTCTTGAATCGCTGTAGGAGATAGATGTTCATATATAAGCAAACCTAATCGATCTAGCATCCTCTCCATGTCCTCATAAGCATAGCATGATTTCATTGGTTCACCACCAACTGCGGCCATTTTGACCATGTTTTCTACTCTATTGGAGAGTCCTTTTTCCGTGAAGAGTGTTTCATCAGCATAATCCAAAACAATGGAACTACCTGATGGAACTAAGGCAAATAGATGATTGAGTAAACTTGCTAATTCATCTTTTGTTAAATAATAGGACACACCTAACAGACTAAAAAATGTTTTTTTAGATTGAAAGCCTTGCTCTGAAAATAATTGAGATTGAAATTGCTTTGTAAAATCCATCGGTACAAAATGCAGATGATTCAAGAGGGGGAGAGAAGCTTCCTGTAATCTTTTCATTTTTGATTCCTGTGTTGTGGGATAATCCACCTCAAAAATTTCCAGCATGGTTTGTCCTTGCTCCTGACGATAGGGAAAAGTATCAAAGCCAGCACCTAAGATGACATATTGCTCGACACCAAGCTGTATTTCGCTATGCAAGACCCTTTCACAATAAGCAGCACGTGCCAAAGGAGTCGGTGAGAGTTGAACTTGTGTTATCCATTTTATTAATTCCTTTGAATCGTCTTTAAATTTTGTAGCGATATCTTTATTAAAAAATTCAATGCCTTGTATCAAATTAGCTTGGATATTTTGATATTCTTCTTGTGAAATCAATTCTTTGGCTATATAATCATCAAAAATTTTCGGCGTATCAAATTGGCTATGGTAGGCTCTACTAAAGGCAGCAACTAATGAAGTGATACTAGATTCCTGTTGATTCATACCAACACTCCTTAACAAAAAATAGGATTCCCCTGGCCAGGAGAATCCTATTATATATAATATTTATTTAAATGTAAATTTTAGCATAAAAACATTTTTTTGTCAAGTTTTAGGTACTGAGAAAGAGGAGTAATATGAAAAAATTTAAAATAGGCTTATCTTTACTCTTAGCAGTAATTATTAGTGTTATGCTCATTACATGGAAAGATCAAAGCTATTCTGCTATTGATCTATTAGAAAATGCTAATTTTCATGTGGAAAATTCCACTGTTACGCTACATCGTATAGATACAGATACAGAAGATATCTTTTCTGAAATGAAAATATCAAAAGAAACACAGCAAGAATTGATACAGTCTTTTCAACAGGCAACATTCAAAAAAACAGCCATAAAAACTATTGATTACGATTACCGAATGACAATTTCACTCAATACAAGCTACCCGATGTTCATTGATTCTAAAAATAAAATATTGGTTCTCCTTAACACAAATGAAAGCTTTGAACTGATAAAAGATCACGCTTTTTTTAGTCTTTTAGAAAAAGCAACGGAAGATTCACAGAATTAGTTAGTATCCAACACAAGCTAAATAAGTAGGGATACAGCATAGATCTTCCCTGTGAATTATGTAGATGAACCAACTGGGAATGGTGAATTTCATACCTCCTTTTATAGTGACCATTCTGATGAAGAACTCGGTATCTGATATGAGGTGAAAAATAAAGGCACACAACAATTTAACTGGAGTGTCACGGCTTCGGAAGGGAAAATATGGGCTAAAGGAAGAGTAGCTGCTGAAGGACAAATATCTTTACTGGAAAAAGACCGATATAAGTCAGAGGAGCGTGTGCTATAGATGGAGCTGACGGCGTGTTTGATTTGCCATTTTTTTAGTAGAGTAAAAAATTTTTAAGAATGTGTAACTTTTTAAAACATCAGCCGTCTAACTCATCAGTAGAATACAAAGAACTAAAGCAAACTAGTAACATTCACTTTTCACAAAAGGGCCAGGATTCACATTTTTTCGTGTTTCCTGGTCTTTTTGTGGTGGTAGTCCTATAATTTAACGAAAAAATAAAGAATTTATGAAACCTTTAGCCTGTTCATTCGTATTGTAATTTGAATCTAAAGCTAGACAAGATTTAGTAAGATTCACTTTCACTTAAAAGACTAGAGCTTACATCATCATGTGAGAGTCTAGTCTTTTTTGTATGGTTGTTCAGATATTGTTCAGAATAATATGTTAATCTATGAAAGAAGATATTTCATAGTCTTCAACCTAAACGCAAAATGACCAGTTCTCTTTAAAAGAGTGACTGGTCTTTTTGTTTAATGTTCCTTTACAGACGTGTTTCTTCAACATATTTTATGAATAGCACGAAAAATTAGTAGCTTCACCTATCATAGTTAAAACCATAGAGACCTGTATGGTTGTAACAGCCATGTCTTGCTTTCCCATCACCAAGCGAGAATGATGAAGTGGATTTCACGCTTTCAGCAGAAATTTTTCAGTTAGAGCAGGGAGAGCATTGTTATCAATTTCAGTTTGTAGAAACATACTTTAAATTATGTGAAAATAGCAAACAGTCACCCACCCATACATTGGGGCTGTCATTGGTAAATGACCCTGTGTCATGAGCTACGTTCAGTCATTTTCATTATTTCTTATTTTAATGAAACTAAGAAAGACTTAAAATTTGATAGAATGATTTATTTTCTCGAAAAAGCATTAATTCCCCCTAAAATCCTATTGGAAAATATTTTAACTTGTTCAGCGCCTCAAGTTGTCGTAGTATTATAACGAATCAAAACTAAGTAAGTTAGTAAGATTCACTTTCACAATAAAACCAGGTGCTCCCCAAAAGAGAGCATCTGGTTTTTTGTTTATATACGATATAGCTGTATACTTAGCGATACCCGATCCATATTGCCTAAGCACACAGTGATTATTTTTTCTCAGCTACAATGATTAAAAACATAGGTCTCCGTAGTTCATCTTGCATGTCCGGAATATTTTTTAGCATTTCCTCTGAAGGCATAGGTTCCTTCACCGCACTTATCGTAAATCCAGCTTGTATTAAGACATTCATATAAGTAGACAGTGTGCGATGGTATTTAATAACATTTTCGGTAAGGAAGGTCGTTTCTCGAATGCCTTCTGTCTGATAATGATCAACTGCCCAATGCAGGCGGTTGCCATTCTCATCGTAGACCCAATCTTGTTCATTGCGTGATGTGTATATAGGATGCTCTACAGAGAAGACAAATGAACCATTAGGTTTTAGATAAGCATAAACCTTCTTACAAAGTGCTTCGAAGGATTGTACATAGTGAATCGCTAATGAACTAATTACTACATCAAATTGAGAAGCGGAGAAATGGATATCTTCGATCGGCATCTTTAAATAGGTAATAAAAGGATCATTCGTTTTTTCCTGCGCTTTTTGCAGCATTTTTTCTGATAAATCCACACCAATTACTGATTTTGCCTGTTGTTCACGGGCATAGCGACAATGCCAGCCGAAGCCACAGCCTAGATCAAGTACGGTCTTATCCTGGAAATCTGGAAGAAGTGCTTTTAATACGTGCCATTCACCTGCCGCGTCTAGTCCTTGAACAGAACGTGGCATTTTTTCATATTCGGAAAAGAAATTGATTTCATCATATTTATTTTGTTTCATGTATAGAACACTCCTATCAATTAAGTTCGCCCCCTAAATCTACTGACAACCTAGGAGGCTAGCTATCTTCTTCTAACCATTGTTCCACCTCATGTAACTATTTTTTTTACTATAACACATGATCATTCAGGCGTACCTAAAAAATAGGAGAAGAACAGACTTGGCGTCACTTGATTATGAGTAAGAAATAAATAATAAGTATTAGAGGAAGCTGAATACACTCCTCGTCAAATCAAAAAGATCCCATCTCTAAAATTTAGAGATGAGAGCTAATGTCCTTTATATACTTTTAATCTAACCACTCAATTGAACAATCGTTAAGGAGCGGTTAGCATAACTAGCGACGAAGGAATCTGAAGCTGCACTGGCTCCCACCAAATCCCCTGCGGCTAATGTAGCTTGGACCACATAGGCCGAGCTACTTCTATTGACAACATTAAAGACTGCAATGCCGTTTAGAAAAATCGGTTGACCATTGACGGTAATGCTAACTGTGAAAAATGGTTGATCAGGATCAGGGGCTGCTGTTGCTTGCGCATTAATCGAAATGGTGATTTGATAGACACCGTCATTTTGAACGACCAATTCATTCCCAGATGGGCTAACCGTAACATTTGATAGCGCACCAACCACTTGGAAAGTGACGGGTGTTGGATCAGGTGATAAAGGGCCCAATGTATCTCCTCTAAGGGATCCGTACGCTAAAACACTTCGATCTGGTGAAGGGACAGGAACAACAGGACCAGGAAGTGCAACAATTTTTGGAAAATATTTCATTTCATTTGGACAACAGTTCTGACATGTATGTTTACCGAACATTCTCTAACCCTCCTTTATGCTCTCAATATAAATATTATATTCAACTCTCTTATCTTTAATTGAACGGACACCTAGGCTACAGATTAGATAAAATCTAAAAACACTAGTATTTTTAAGTAGTTATTTGTTGATGGTGTCCATTTTGTTAGAAGTATTCCAAAGTTTGAGATGTTATTTCAACTCATATAAAAAGAAAGCCCAGTATCAAGTCTGGGCTTTCCTTAGTTAGCGGTATCAAAAAAGCTACTTTCTCGCCTGAATCAAGGTGAACCAACTTTTTCCATTTAATGTACCAGAAACTCTGTATATGGGTTGATAGAAATCTTTTGTATCATACATATACGAGAGCTCTATTAAATCGACAGTAAGCTGATCGCCTTTTTTTATCAACAGTTCTTCTTCTGTTACAAGTGCATTATATTTTATCTGTGGAAATTTGCCATTTTTAATTCGTTCATACACCTCTGCAGGTGACAAAATATTTACTTCACGGATCAATTGATGCTCATGAATATTATACGATAATGAATACAAACTACCATCTGGCTTCAAACCGAGCTCTACCTCACCAAGCCAATAATCTTGGTTCAATTCAGCTTGGTCAGGAAGCGTCCATTCAAATACGCCATTATCCAAAGCTGTAAACTCCCCATCTTTAGGAAGGAGAGAAAGCTCATCCATCATACTCTTTGCCTTCTTCACAAGTGTCTCTTGCACAGCTAAAGAAGGTTGTACGGGCGTATAAAGATCTTCTGTTAGCGACCAATTACCCTCTGAATTAATAAATAGCGTATACGAGTTCTCGGCTTTATCTTTCAATAAGAGCTCACGATCACCACTAATATCCTGCCGACTTAACTCTGATAAATCCAATTTCTTTTGCAACAAAGTCTCAACTTCATCTGTATGAATTATTTTTTTATACACGGGGGCAACGGTAGATGCTGTATGTAAATCTAATGAGGTTGTTACATCAACATCCGACATATTTGATTTTGTGTAGGCATTAATTGCTAAATGACCAAATTCCTGTTGAGCGTAGACAATCATCATGCCAATAAAAATCAAACCCATCATGAGAGGAATGGCTAGGTTACCGATCAAACTTTTCATTTTTATTTTTTTATGCTGAACAATGGAAGATCCTAGTCTATATAACTGGTATCCAATAATCCCACCAAGCGAGTTGTTGATTAAGTCATCAAGCTCGAAAATCCCTGCTCCTGTAAGTGTTTGATACGTTTCAATGGATAAGGTTGCCATCACCACTACAGGAAGAAGCCATTTAAACAATTTAAATTTAGAGAAAAGTAAAGGTAAGAAAATGCCTAGTGGCACAAACATTAAAATGTTAAAAATACAATTTTGAAGATCACGTAACGAGTATTTCTTCCATGCATCTATATAGCCACTAAATGGTTGTAGATTCATTTGCATGAAATGGGAAGAACCACGCCCAAAAATCGTTAGTTCACACACAAATACAATATAGCCGATAAAGAGTGCTACAAGTATCAGTTGCTTAAAGTTTATTTTTTTTCGATTTGACTGATGTTTTTTATGATAGAGGAAATAATAAAGTCCAATAAGTAAGAACTCAGCACCAACTATAAGGATGACTGGCAACATTAAAATTCGAATGTTATTCATAATATCTGTAACGCCCAAGACAAGATGCTCCTAACTATGTTAATCTATTGTCGACTTTTCTTATTGTAAATGGTAATTATTAATAATTATTGAGAAAAATTATGAAGATTTCTTAAGATTTTGTAGCATACCTAATTGAGGGAAAATGCTTTTATTTTCCGTGAAAAAGGGGAGGAACAGTCTAGGGATTATCAACAAAGTTTGTGAAAATTGCACGTTTAGAGGCAAAGATAAACCTTGCTGTTTCGATTTATCAGCATAATTTTATGGGCAATAAAGTATAGGTAGGCGTTTTTTATAAGACTTCCGTTGTATTGTCTTGTCAGTCCTTGTAATCAAAATTGACATAAACAATTGTCAGAAAATATCAATATACCCTATAATAAATAAAAAAGCTGAGAATAAGAGGTGAACTTATGGGGAAACCAGTAGATTACAATCTATTTCCGGGTTATCAAAACACACTTGACTCCAGACTTGATGAACGTAAAGAAGAATTTATTGAGGAACTAGAAAGAGCAAAAATTGATGGACATATACTTGAATTTGAGAAAGCACCAGAAGAATTGCCCCAATAGTAAGAGCAAAGCATCTTGAAAAAAGATGCTTTTTTCTTTTGTTTGGAGCTTGTTTATATGTATAAATTGGGCTTTTCACTGCAAGGAGCTCTTCCTTTTTAAGCGATAATAATTGAGAGAAATGTCAATAATCAATAGGATGTAGAGTACACTAAATACATTTAAAATTAACGAAGGCAGAGGGAAAATGACCTCTCTAATCAATATTAACCAAATAGTGGTTGATACTAAAACAATCGCATCCAATAAAATAACCATAGTATGTTTGTAAGCTTTAAAAATAAAATTAAATACAACTAGCCTTACTATAAGTGGCGTTGTTAAGAAAAATGAATAGATCTGTGTAATTTCTTCAAGGCTCACATGCATCTCCCTTTGGTGTTATTTGAGTTAAATAAGCGGCAGCACATAAAAATAGGACTATTAACAGTAGTCCTATTTTAAGAGTATAGCATATAAATGTCTATTTTTCCATTTTACGTAAATAGGCGAGCTGTCCAATATGATAGGCATTATGGGTAGCGGCATTAGATATGATGGCCCACCATTGCGCCTTCACAGGGAACCCATTTACGATAGATAAAAGTTGCTCTTCCTCAATTAATTCTTGCCACGTAAGTAGGATATGTAATAACTTTTCATTTAATTCATAGAAAGTTACCTCCTCTTTAACTAGAAACGTATTCGCATTATTTGTTTGCGAAGGAGCCTTCACTTGATTTTCTCGATACCGTATTTGCCAAATTTCATTCCAGTAGATTAGATGCTGGACAATTTCAGCCATACTATGGCTAGAAGAATCGGGTTTCCAAAAGGCTTCTGCTTCAGATAACCCTTCTACGACTTCAGAAAATGAGATATACCAACTTGGGTCATTTGCATTAGCTAAAAGTTGATCTAACAAAATGGTCTTCGCCTCCATCATTCACGTTCCTTTCTTCAAAGTAATTTATTGAATAGTATAACATTTTAAGTTTTAATATACCGATAAAATAGTAGTTCTGACTAGCTTTTATGAATGCAACAATAAAAAAGCTGCAGCTTATTAGAGCTACAGCAAATATAGATGCGGATTTTAACACTAGTTAAAACAGGCAAATCAGCTTCTATTTTCAGCTTTTTCCGATTCTTCTTTTTTACTTCTGAGTAGTAATGCCATGAATAAGAAACTGGCCACCCAAAAGGCAAAGAATAAATTTTCTAGCAAAGCCCAATGACCATTTTTAATATAATTCCAAATGGTTGTAAATAAAAAAATAATGATGAAGAATGCGATATATAAGCATTTTCCGAATGTAGTCACTTCAAGCACCTCTATTATTAATCATCACACATAAGAAAAGAAGAACGTAATAAAACCCTCTGTTTCACTCGTTATGGGTAATACACTCAAGGTTAGTGTGTGTAAATTTTGGTTACTTATACATCCACCGAAAAAATAGAAGGTAACACTTACCATATAACAACTTTTTTAAAAAAAATTTCAAAATTAGCGTATTCGCGTTATGTTAGACTGAACTTAAGAAATAGGTGGAAGGGACGGAAATAGAGTGAGACAGTATGCCAACAAAGAAGAATTGATTAGTACGATTAACGAAAAGTATAAAAAATATATTGCCGAATTTCATGATATACCAGAAATCTTGAAAAACAAACGGATTAAAGAAGTTGATAAAACGCCGTCTGAAAATCTTTCTTATCAACTTGGTTGGATAAATCTTTTGCTTCACTGGGAGCAAAAAGAACAAAAGGGCGAAGAAGTACATACACCTGCAGAAGGCTATAAATGGAATAATCTAAGTGGATTGTATAACTCTTTTTATAAACAATACGGAGAGTACTCTTTGAAGGAACAACAATTAATGCTTAATGAAGCTGTCAATCATTTATGTGAGTGGTTAAATACCCTTTCAGAAAAGGAATTATTTGAAGTTGATCAAAGACGATGGGCAAAAACACAAGCTAATTGGCCTGTTTGGAAATGGGTTCATATTAACTCAGTTGCTCCATTTACAAATTTCAGAACTAAAATTCGAAAATGGAAGAAGATGAACCTTTAAAAGATTAGATGTTCCTTACTATAACAAACCAAACGAATTGACTTTAGCCTTCCACAAATGGAGGGCTTTTTATTATCCACTATGACAACAAGTGTGATGGGCTATGGTGCGTTTTACTGTATCTCGATGCTTCATATGAAGGAGTGGAAGGGAATGCAGTCAAGCAACAATCTTTCAGCGAGCTGCTATTATGGTGTCATGTCAGTCCTTCTCTACAAAAGTAGTGAAGTTTTTTTATGCCGCCGGAACTGAGCTGGTACATTAGCTCATACGAAAATGTAATTACATAATATAAAACTACTATTCGAATGACTATTGTAAAAGATAAATATGTACTATTTTACATAGAATTTAGAATATTCATATTAAATAACAAAGTATTTATTATTTTCCTGTTAAAATTATTATGTTAAACAATATTTTGGTATTGTTTGATAATTACCGATAATTTTGTTAAGAGGATTTAAAACTTATCTTTACTAAACAGGAAAAGGGAGGGATTACGCCAAGTATGAGTAGGTGGGGAAATCCAAGTATTTGAACGCATTAACAGCTTCAGCGGTTGTAGTAACACCGATTACAAGGATGTACAGCGCTCGTCACAATTTTATAAAAAGATTAATAATTTAATGATCGTGCCATGATGGGTATATTTAAACCCGAAAAAAACTAATCATCTGTATTTTGGAGAAGCTTTAATACGAATTTCTTTAATGCCATCTGGTAGTACAGGTACTATTTCGGGGGATTTAATCATTTATGCGCCGAATATAACCCTCTCTTTAGATGGGTTAACCATTGTAGGGAACACAGTAATTGAATAATAACTTCCATGTAAAACCTAAGGAAAAGATTATTCAGACTAAAATCATAAGGAGCTAAGCGAATGAAGAAATATGAATGTAATGTCGTTACCAAAATAGCGTTATCATTTTTACTTGTAATCTCTATGATTTCACCTTACTTCACAGTTGTAAAGGCCGAAACGACAGAAGCTATTGGAGTGGGGGAAGCGGTCAATCAATTTGATCCAACCGCAGTAAAGAGTAATGTTACTGTAGAGGGATATATAGTAGGGTTCGCCAAAAGTGAAACTTCTTATTCTGTGATAGCAGAAAGTGACACAAATATTGCGATCGCTGATACACCAGATGAAACAGATGTCACGAAAATGCTGTATATTCAATTACCAAGCTCCTATAGAGCCAATTTCGGATTATTTACTAACCCAAGTAATCTTGGGAAAAAAGTTAGAATAACAGGTTCACTGGAAAAATATTTTGGCAACCATGCAGGGCTAAAATCACCAACTTCAATGGAGTTTGTTGGGGACGATACTACTGAACCAAATCCTCCCGAGACAGCAACAATTGCCGAAGCTCGTGCAGCTGTTGGAACAGACCGCACAGTTCAAATTCAAGGGACGGTTACGACATTACCTGGTAGCTGGGGAGGCAAGGCCTTCTATGTACAGGATGAGACAGCAGGGGTATATGTCTTCTCTAGTTCTGCAGAAGCAGGGAGCTTAGCTGTTGGAGATATTGTCGGCATCACAGGGAAAACTAGTTTATATAGTGGAGAAGTTCAATTTAATTCACCGACAATTGAACGGATTTCTACAGGGACGGCACCTACACCGCAGACAGTAAATTTACCGATTGCGGATGATAGCACACAAGGAAGATTAATCACACTTGAAAATGTGAAGATTAAAGATTTAGCGCCATCTGGTACGTATGGTACATTTGAATTTAAAGCAGTCGATGCAGCAAATAACGAGCTGTTAATTCGCCATGATAACCGTACAGGCTATCAGTTCTCTCAGTTTGAAGCAGATGGTTTCAATAACAATGATGTCATCACAGTGACAGGGATTGCGTCAATTTTTAACGGGACCTATCAATTAAAAACGTTAAGCGCGGAAAGCTTCCAATTAGTATCAAACTATGAGCCAACACAAGTAGAGAATATTAAGGCTTTACCAGCAACAGGCGAAGTTTATGCAGGAACGAAAGTAACATTGTCTACAAATACCCCAAATGCAACCATCTATTACACAATCGATGGTTCTGAACCGTCAGTAGCTAGTGAGGTTTATGATGCAGCAGCGGGGATTGTTGTAAATGAAGCCATGACTATAAAAGCATTTGCTACTGCAACAGGCCTAGACGATAGTGACATTGCATCCTTTGATTATACGGTTAAAGACGAGCCAACTGTTATATCTATTACGGAAGCTCGTAATAAAGAAATCGGGCAAACTGTTATCGTATCAGGGATCGTGACAGCAAAATTAGAAACGGCTACAGCACACATTCAAGATGAAGATGGGGCGGCGATAGCCATCTATCCTGTGGATAGTCTTGCCGCAAATGTCGGTGATCGAGTGACGGTGCAAGGACGAGTAGATGAATATAGCGGTCTAAAGCAATTAACGAATATTTCACTTGTTGGTATGCCTGTTCCTTCGACAATACCAGAGCCACATCTTATTAAAAGTAATGAGGTAGCGGAAGACAATGAATCGAAACTAGTTACAATTAAAAATGTTACCGTTACTGGTTCGGGTCAAAACTTTACAGGTACTGACGAAGTAGGCCCATTTGCTATTTACGATAAAACAAGAGATTCTGGTTTAGTGAGTGGAAAAACTTATGGGGAAATTACAGGGATTGTTGGTCAATATACAAACCATCAATTGCTCCCTCTTCGCGTTATTGAAGATGTAACAAAGGTGCAGGATATCAAAGCTTCTCACGTCGGGGGCGTAACAGCTGGCACGAAAGTCTCCCTTTCTACAATGACTGAAGGAGCAACGATTTATTACACAGTGGATGGCTCAACGCCAACAACAGCTAGTGCAAAGTATACAGAGGAAATCCTTGTTAATAAACCAATGACGCTTAAAGCGATTGCAGTGAAAGAAGGTTTAACGAACAGTGCAATTGCTACATTTGTTTATGAAATTATTGATACTAAAAATGCCAAGATTAGCGATATTCAAGGGGCAAGCCATAAAACACCATATGTCGATTTAACAGTAAATGATGTGGCAGGAATTGTAACATTCGTTTTAAATTCAACTAGCTTTATTATGCAAGAAAACGAGTCGTCATTTGATGGCGTAAAATCAACTGCTATCAAAGTAAATAAGACAGGACATAATGTAGCAGTAGGGGACGTTATTAACGTTTCAGGAAATGTAGTAGAGGCAGGTGGCAACTCTCGATTGACAGATACACAAATTGCAGCAACAAATATTACAAAAACAGGTACAGCAGGAATTCCAGAAGCCCTTGTGATAGGGGAGGATCTGTTGCCACCAAATAAAATTATCGATAATGATAGTTTTGCAATTTTTGACCCACAAGAAGATGGCATCGATTTTTGGGAATCTATCGAGTATATGCTGGTATCATTCCCGGATGCGAGAGTAATAGGACCGATTTATAATAACGATTCTCCAATTGTTGTACCGAGCACAACTAATAATACATTCAATGTGAATGGTGGTTTAAATATAGCGGCCGATGATTATAACCCAGAAAAAATTATGCTTGAAGGGGTAGCAGGGAAAAACTATGATTCAGGTGATCGTTTTAATGATGCCCTTATCGGATTTGTAGAGAATTTTACAGATGGCTATCGACTGAACACAAATAAAGTCTTCCCAGAAGTGACAAAAGCGAATCTTCAGCAAGAAGTGACGCATCTTGAACCAGTAGCGGACAAGTTAAATGTCGCTTCCTATAATATCGAAAACTTTTCAAATAATCCTGCCAATACATCAAACGAAAAAGTAGCCAGAATTGCAGGGACATTTGTGAATAATATGAAATCACCAGATATTATTACATTAGTCGAAGTTCAAGATAATGATGGACAAACTGATTCAGGAAATGCGGATGCATCGGAAAGCTATATGCGATTAATTCATGCAATTAAAGCTGCGGGTGGTCCTGCGTATGATTGGATTGATGTCATGCCAATTAACAATACAGTAGGTGGTGCACCTGGCGGTAATATTCGTGTAGGTTACCTATATAATCCAGAACGTGTTTCATTAGTGTCAGGTATAAAAGGGATGGGTGACCAAACCAATACGTGGACAGCAGATGGAAGTCTCGCTTTAAATCCTGGCTTTGTTGATCCATCAAAATTTGTAGATACACGAAAACCAATTGCAGCCGAATTTGAATTCCAGAAAGAACGTGTAGTGATTATCGGAGCTCACCTAAACTCTAAAGGTGGAGATGGTTCACTTTGGGGACCAACTCAGCCACCAGTGCTAGAATCAGTAAAGAAACGTATTCAGCTTGCTCAAGCCATCAATGATTTTATCGATGAAGGACTTGCCATTAATCCAGATTTAAATATCATTGTAGCAGGGGACATGAATGACTTTGAATTCACACCAGCTCTTCAAACGTTAAAGGGTGATGTTTTAACGAATATGATAGATAAAGCCCCGGAGCAAGATCGTTTTACGTACTTCTTCCAAGGAAACAATCAAGTGTTGGATCATATTTTAGTTTCGAATAAGCTTGCTGACGTTACAGAAATTGACTTGATTCATATAAATGCGAACTTTACAGAAGCACAAGGCCGTGCATCAGATCATGACCCAGTATTAGTTCAAATTGATTTGAAAGCAGACAATGAGGAAATACCAACACCAATAACACCTGAAAATGTATACAATTTTGATAACTACAAAACAGGTAAACTGATCATGAATCGCCCAAGCATTTCGCTATCGTTAGGGAAAAATACGAATATTAAAAATGGAATTGCGGTATTTAGTGAATATGCTGAATTCCATGGGGAAGGATTTGCGGATAAAACAGTAACGATTAGTCCAAAAAAAGGAAATGCGATTATTGACTTTAAAGGTACGAAAATTGGTGAAATTATTATCGAAGGAAAAAATGTAAAAGAAATACGAAATTTACCTGATGGAGCGACCATTACGTATACTAAAGGGGCTTCGGCAGAGGAAATTGAATTTAAGTAGTATCTAAAAAACAATCCAGCACTAGTCTATATTGATTTGGTGCTGGGTTGTTTGCTAATTAACCTATAACACTGAAAAGTTGTTCATTAATCAAAAAATAACCAAGTGTCCATATGATTACTTGGTTATTTTTTACTTTTTATAAAGCCCATATTAGGAAAAATAAATTTTAAACCGATAATTAAAGCAAAGAACCCTGAAATCCTTAATGTTACATTTGTAAATGTCTCTCCATTTTCAGTGATATTCATTAGTAAACTGCCAAAGGAAATAAAAATAAATCCAATCAAAGCAGAAATATATTTCAATCTATCATCCCCTTATTTAAATAAGCACTAATTTTTACTCCACTCCCAAAGCAGTTTCTTTTTATCAAAGATTAGCATCCAACCTTTCTTTCAATACAATTATTTCAGTTGGAGGTAAATGAGGGACGCATTGTATCTATAAGAGTAACTACTCATGCTTAATGTATAAAACTATTTATAAGTATACCCCACTTAAAAGGATTTATAGAAGTTTAGATGGTAGTGAATATATTAGAAAAATCACTATTTATCTTAACCATCAAGAAAAGGATCCCTCTTTTTTTCAACGTTCCAATTTCCTTAGATCAAAACTCGACCAAATCAATACTTTTGGGCAGATGAAAGAATGAATGACTATGGCAAACGAAAAAAGCATTGCAACGAAGCAATGCTAAGTACGTGGGGTTTTTGACAACTTTACTACATTAAAAACAAAGCCTATAACTCCACAAATAAAGAAAATATAGGCTACTAGTATGGACATAACTTCTAAGTTGTTAGTGAATATCCTGTATCCTCCTAAAGTAAATAAAGCCAAACTGCCAACCGAACTAAGTAATATTTTATTTTTGTCAGTCAACACACACACCTCCAAATAATGGTATGTATATAGGTTAACACAAAATGTATTTTTAGTTAACCTATTCTATGTTTATTGGTGAGTGTCATAAAAACAAAGAAACTTTACTGAACACTTTGAATAAAATGTTCAGCAAGGAAGAGGATTCTTACTGAACATTACTATAAATATAATAATTTTTTTATTAATTAATAAAATTTTGAGGAATACATTCACGAACACCAGAATTTCTCAATGAGTTAAATAAAGCTGCACTGATTCTTAAAATAACAAAGTTATCAGTGCCATTTTCTAATTCATAGATCACAAAGTATGAATTATCGACTGTAAAAATACATTTTCGTTCTAATTCAAATCCAGGTGGTACAGGAGGAAGATTAAAACGTGGTACAACTAGAGGTGTATCTCCTTCATCTCTGATAAAATCGAAAGTTTGTTGGTCAATCTCATAGATATTAACTGGATCAATCTCCACACCTTTTTCTGGAATTGTAATTTCATCTTCAACTAATACGAAAAAGCGTTCGTTTCGAAAATTGAAAAGACCTCTCGCCCCTATTTCAAATGATGCCATTTTATATTCACCTCCTATTCTCTAAATATCTTATTCATATCAAATACAGTTGTTTGGACATTAAGGAGGGGGAGTGAAGAATAGTTTCTGGTCGGAAGTCATTAGAAGCTAATAGTAGGGTGAGATAGATTTACAATTTCGGATATGAATGGGGATTAGCTGGACAATTTGAAGTTCATGTCAGAAAGAAAATGTGCTGTAAGGAGTGATAAGCTGGAGGTAAATGAATGAATATGGAAAGCCCTATACACTGGTATAGGGCTTTTATAATCTTAACATTAAATTCTAAAGAATCTGTGTTAATTCTGAGTTCACAAACCGTTGGGCAGCAATAATTACACCTGAAGCTGTTCGTCCATAAACGCTATATATTCCACCATTTTGATTTGGAATAATTTCAACTTCATATTGAGCTCCAACTACACCAGGCGTTACAAAGGTAGAACCATTCGCAATAGCGGCAAAAGGAGTTGTTGATAATAATTGTCTTGACCCATCTAGTCGAAAAACTCTTACTACGCCAGTTAATAAACCTCCCGTAAGGTTAAGAATTTTGACACGAACACTAGCTGCATTAGCTGGTTGATTTCCTGTATTTTCAATTGGGCCAGTAGTTAAACTCATTTATTTCACCTCCAAATAAACAAAATTTGTATAATCTGCAGATTATATTTTCATAGTATGAAGTATTCTGTATACTCTCTAGTCTTATTAATCATATCTATAAATTAAAGAAAAGTGTGGATTGGTTTAGTAAGTAATGCGAAGTATGTAAGTGAAGGTTAACCTATATCTCATGACATAGCACCTTAGTAGAACATTGAATAGTGGAGCTATTGAACAATATGAGGAAAGTAACTAGTGTCACTGGGTTGGTAATGACCCTAAAATGAGAGAGGCAGTGACGGTCAACTAACGCCACAAACGAATAAGTACGTGCGATACACACAATTATTAATTTGCAATTAAAGATACATAAAAAAAAGCCGTAGCGTTTGCAGACGCTACAGCTCGAATTGGTTGATGCCTTTAAAGACAATCTAGTAAACGTAGTATTTCGTAACTTAGGAGGACGAAACTATGTTAACAGGGCAAACAACAGTTACTAAAGATGGCTGAAACAATCGAGGAGGCAAGGTAGCCAGTAACGAAAGCTGATAACAATAGCTAAATTGGAGTGATTGAATCAACATACCAAAGGCATGTGGTGGCACAACCTTTGTATACAGGAATTACAACGGCGTATATATTCATAAAATTATCGAATTAAGAAAAGGTGCAAAAGCGCATTTCGATAGTGCATGGGGATCGAGAGGTTGAAGTATTTCATAGATTGCTTGATGGGAAAGCAAGTACGACAACAAATGATGAAGTAGCCGAGAGACTACTTCTTATAAGATATTCCTAAAAGTATTTTTAAGCGGAATTATTTTAGTATGAGATCTGGATAAACTATGTGCTTTCAAATAAGGTCATTCAGTCTAGAGCTCTTTATTTTTATGCCATTTCATTGGTTTTTTCAATATCCTCTACTTTGATAAACTTTAAGACAACAAACAGGAGAATAAATCCTAATACACCTGCCGTAATATAGCTGGCATTGAGATAATTTTTCATGACGAGAGACATAATAGGAGGACCTGCTGCAACGCCTATAAATCGTGCTGAGCTGTAAAAAGAGGATACGGTTCCTCTTAACTCTTTTCTAATATTGTCAGTAATAATTGTGTCAAGTGCGGGCAATAGTGCACCAATAGCAATCCCCACTATACTCGTAACGACTAATAAAAGAATCAGTTTTTTACTTGTAAACCCAACAAAGACAATACTGACAGACATTGCAATCAAGGAGGCAATGATTATTTTTTTAATCCTTCCTAGGTTTCCTTTAATTTTTCGACCAGATATAAATGAAGCTATACAAAGTAATAAAAGTGGGATGGCCAGGACAAACCCTTTTTTAATCCCTTTTATATCATGAACTTTTTCCAGATTTTCTGACAAGAAAAAGAGCATACTAAATAATATGAGCATCACAAGGACCCCGTTAAGGAATACGGTATATAACCATTTACCTTCCTCCTTGAAAACTTTTTTTGTATTCCGTAAAAACTCTTTGAGCTTCAATGGTTCATCATCATCTTTAGGAGCTTTAACGAAGAAAAAAATAAGTACAATCGAAATCAAACTAAGCGCTGAAATGGAAAAGAAGGGAAGGAACCATAAAAACGCAGCAAATATTGATCCTAAAATGGGACTTAACACTTTCCCAAACGTATTAGACGTTTCAATTATCCCTAATGTAGAACTTATTTTTTCGTCATCATCCTGGTAAAGGTCACCTACAAGAGGCAATACGATTGGCATTGCACCAGCGGCCCCAATTCCCTGAATAATTCTTCCAGCGATAATCATTGCGTAGGGGTCATCCATTTTCCATGAAGCAAATCCAGCAATCAGACCACCGATTAAAGCTAAAATTAAGCTTGGTAATATGACCATTCTTCTGCCGAAGCGGTCCGATAAATAGCCAGCTACGGGGATCAGAAAAATAGCTGCGACTGAATAGCTTGTTATGATCATGCTCGACTGAAATGATGTGATCCCGACCTTATCCTCCAGTATAGGGAGCACGGGAATAAGCATTGAATTTCCAAGTGTCATGATGAGCGGAATAGAAGTCAAACTTACAATACACCAGACACTTACATTAACCTTCTCTTGGTCCATTACCACACCTCGACTAATATTCTTTTAAAAGGTATGGTTTCCTTTCATGTTCATTTTATGCGCTGTCGGTGAGTTTATTGGAATAACACTTGGTAAGCCTGCATCCCAAAGTAGATCCCGAAACCAATCATTAATAAGGCTGAGATAAAAGAGACCGTTTTCAAAAGCTGTATCGATAATAATTTTCGAGCGACACTGGATAAAAAGGCATAAATAAAATCTACAAAAATAATGCCCATCAAAATGGCGATACTCACCAAAATGATTCCATACCCTGTTGAGATACCAGCCGTTTTTGCGAGTATGGAGCCGTATATTCCCAGCCAGAAAAGGATGGTTAGCGGATTCAAAAAAGACATGAAAAATCCAGTCATGAGGGATTGTCTCAGTCGTGTCCTTTTCCCTGTTTTCGAATCCATCTCAATTTTATGTAGCGACAGTAAATTTTCGATACCGGTGTACAAAAGAACAAAACAGCCGAAGGACCAAAGGATTGTTTTTAACCAGATGGAATTGATAAATTGGCCAATTCCAAAATATACGATAAACATATAGATAATGTCAGTCGCTATGGCACCCAGACTAAAAAACCATGCATGAAAAAAGCCATTTTTTAAACCTGTATTCAATAGGACAGTCTTAACAGGTCCAATTGTTGCAGCCATTGATATGCCTAAAAAGATAAAGGTAAATATAGAATCCATAAAATAGCCTCCAATAATCAAATGTAATTGCATTTTATTCGAAGGCAATAACTTTTAGGACAATCTAAAGGGCATAAAAAACATGCGGATTTAATCTGTCCTTATCGCACGCTAAACTAATTATATATAGCATATTTATCAAAGAATATAGTTTCGTTTTTGTCTTTAAATTTATCCTTTAAAACAAATAATTCAATCAAATTCGTTCATAATAATGAAAAGGACGTGATGACAATTCTAAACGAGAAGAAGATATCAAAGCTAAAAAATATGTTAATTGAGCAAAAACACTCGCTCCAACGAAGAATGGATACAGATGATGAATATTTAGAACGAGGTAGTTTAAGGGATTCTGTTGATGAGTTGTCCACAATCGATAATCATCCAGCAGATCTGGGTACCGAATTATACGAGCGTGAAAAAGATATGGCGTTAAAAGTCCATGACAATGATGAGTTAGCAAAAGTAAATACGGCCTTACAAAAGATTGAGGATGGTACCTATGGTGTATGTGAAGTTTGTCAACAAGATATCCCATATGATCGATTGGTGGCACTGCCTTATACCTCTTTTTGTATTGAACATACTGCAAAAGACGTTCCAACAGATCGACCGGTTGAAGAGCAAGTGATGCTTCCTCCAGTTGACAATTCTTTTGCTGGCCGTGATGACAAGGATGATATTCATGATTATGAAGATATGTTTCAAGTTGTAGCAAAATATGGAACTTCTGAAACACCTTCCGATTTTGAAGGAGATTTTGAAGATTATGATGAATTATATGAAGATCCTGAAGAAATTGCTGTTAATGACGAATGGGATTCATACCATATCTCTGAAACAGATGAATTAACACGTCAAGTTTCCATTCAGGAAGTAGAACACGCGAGAAAATTTGATTATTTAGAGGATTAAATGTGGGATTTAAAAAGATAGGCGCAATTGTTATAAATGAATGCTTTAATAAAATGTTTTGAACAAATGCAAAACTTGCAGCATGTTTTGTAATAAGAAAAATAGGATGTAAACTCGGAGGTAGGTCATGTGGTATTTTCAATAACCTCAATATTAGGGAAAGACAGACCAACGATCGACCTGCACTCCATAATTCTGTTTGGAGTATGGCATATAACGTGGTGTCGCTCTATCACGAGTTACAAGTGAGCTCTTGCCAAGAGGATTACTATAATATTTAAGCTTTCATCTTATGATGGAGGCTTTTTCTTTTGCTTTGAAAACTGCGTCATACAGCCAAAACACTTCGAGTCGAGAGGTCAGTGTTTGGTGTGGTTTTGAGAGCAAATAATTACCAATGCTTAAAGTTGAAGCTAGTGCTCAGGGAACTTTACTTTCTTATTTGGAAATTCGACCAAATTTTTCTCTCCTTTGATTCGTCGGTGTTCTATGAGCATAGATTATTATTATTGATTCACAACAACTACGTCTAAATGTTATTAGGTGAAAAGATTTACAAGATATTAATATCTAATTAAAAAACAAATGTTATTTTGTTTAAGTAAAAAAATTAATTACCTATAATGAGAGGAGAAGAAATAATGGAAAAAAACATTGAAGTTTTAAGAACAGAAGGGGACATTAATTTAACAAAAACTCGTACTTTATGGCAAGGAAAACACTTGAGCAAAGAATCATTTGAGCTTTTAAACGATGATTCCAAGTATTATTTACATCAATCTCTTTCTACTCCTTGTTTAAATATTATTGAAAAAAGCTATGGAATTTACATAGAGGATATAGATGGAAGAAAGTATATGGATTTTCATGGAAATAATGTTCATCAAATAGGTTATGGTAATGAATATGTTATTCAAGCAGTAAAAGAGCAGTTAGATATCCTTCCATTCTCACCAAGACGTTATACAAATAAAGTTGCGATCCAGCTAGCAAAAAAATTAGTTGATATTGCACCAGAAAGTTTAAATAAAGTACTGTTGACTCCTGGGGGAACTTCAGCTGTTGGAATGGCTTTAAAACTTGTTAGAAAGGTAACAGGCAAATTTAAAACTATTTCTATGTGGGATTCATTTCACGGTGCTTCTTTAGACGCTATTTCAGTTGGAGGAGAAGCACTTTTCCGTAACGGTATGGGTCCTTTAATGCCAGGGAGTCTGCATATAGCTCCTTACAATTCATATCGTGGTTTGTTTGATGATGACAATGGTAGATTTAAATCTCTTGACTATCTTGAGTATATACTTGAAAGAGAAAATGAAATCGGTGCAATTATTTTAGAGCCTGTTCGTTGTACAGACGTGCATATCCCACCAAAAGAGTACTATCAACGTTTACGTAATATTTGTGATAGAAACAATATATTATTGATTTTTGATGAAATTCCAACAGCTTTAGGGCGAACAGGTAAAATGTTCACTTTTGAAAACTTTGGAGTTATTCCAGATATTGTATTATTGGGAAAAGGATTGGGTGGAGGCGTTTTTCCAATGGCAGCGATGCTGGTAAAAGGAGAACTTGATGTTGCCCAAGATATTGCACTTGGTCATTACACTCATGAAAAAAGTTCATTAGGTTGTGCAGCAGCATTGGCTACTCTTAATTATATCGAGGAGTTTAAATTAATTGATAAGGCTAATCAATTAGGAAATTATATGAGGATACGTCTTGAAAAGATGCAAGAACAGTATGAAATTATAGGTGATGTTCGAGGAATCGGTCTTTTATACGGAGTAGAATTAGTATTAAACCGAAATTCGAAAGAAAAAGCTATATCTGAAGCAGAGCAAGTAATGTATAAATGTATGGAAAAGGGATTAAGCTTTAAAGTATCCCAAGGAAATGTGCTTACTCTCACTCCACCACTTATCATTAAGGAACATGAATTAGAACTGGCTATGGATATTTTAGAACAATCTATCCAGGAGATTTTAGGACAGTAATATAGATTTATGAAGAATTTATACAATTTACTAGACTGAAGCAACTAAACATCTCATATGAGGTGTTTTTATTATATAAAGAAACTTGATGTAAACATTCCAAAACAAACAAATGACGATGGAGGTGGGGTGTTCAAGGCTGTTCTTGCAGTTATAAGTGAAAATAGTGTATTATAGCTTTCATGTTGTAAACAAAAAGGACGGATGTAATGAAATATAATAAGACAGTTATGCTAAAGCTTATAAATGAACATCGAACATTGCATGATGAATTAAAAAAGCTAAAATCTGAAATGGGTTTAGAGAAAAATTTCGCAGTAAAGGCATTGTATCATTCATTTGTTGCAGAAGATGGTCCTTATATGAAAGAATATCAGGATTTAGAGCGATTACAATAAATGTAGTGCCACTAACAAAATTGTTGGCAAGATAAGTAATAATTTTTAGTCCGAGAATTTAATACTAAGTTTGTGATTGAGCCATTCATTTTGAGTGGCTTTTTATTCTGTTTTTTTACTGGCAGACGCTATAAAGAACGATAGGAAATACACGTTTGAACAGTTTAGGGATTCTTACAGATCACTAAATTGGGCAAGCAGGAAAATACAAAAGAATAAATACTTGAAATGTATGAAAATGAAAAGGGTAACCGCCTGAAAGTTGAAAGGGAATTGGAAAACCTTAAAACAATGATTGGCTATGCGAAAACGCAGATGCAAGGAGCATTGAACTCAATTGGTTAATCGATTACTAGAAAGATATTGTTCAGTAACTTGAGTGGATATAGAAGGAAAGCAGAAAGACAATAATCAGATACAAGGAACACAAAATAAGGCACATAATACTACCCTGTTTTCCTACAGGTTAGTAAAAAACACCAACTAAAAGAGATTAGTCAGTGTTTCGTGTTTTCTTTATATAAGAAACTCTAGTTTATTTTCTACAAGAGTCTGAAATCTATCCATAAATAGAGCTGCATGGTAACCATCGCAGACAGAATGATGAACCTGCAAGGATAAAGGTAAATAAATATTACTAGTTTTATTGATAAACCTACCTGCAGTGATTATCGGCAAACAATAATTTGGGCTATTATTCACGTTTAAGTTAAAACCAGTAAAAGAAGTCCATGGAATCATAGAAATATTGACGACATTTTCAGGTATCGGTGTTTTAGGAAACAGTTTTCCTGTACCATTGTACTTCTCTGTATCGGAAATATAGTTCTCATAAAACTTTTTAAAACCTTCATCTGTATTTGTATAAATGGCTGAAAATAACTCTGATGTCTTATCAAAGATAGTATACATTGGGACTACCTTATCCCAGTAGCCAAACTCTCCAGCAGAATTAAAGTTCATTCTAAAATGTTTATTTGAATTTGCCACGTGAGTAATTAAAAAGATGAATACAGGATAGAATTTATATCCCTTATCTTTTGTAATTTTATAAAGTTCAGTAATATCAATATTTCTGGTGATGCTAAAGCTCGTTTGTTGATTTAAGAAATGATTGAAAATTTCTTTTCGTTCCCAATTATTAATATCAATTTTATTGAATTTCATCTTATAAAGCCTCCTAAAATTTAAAATCTAGATAATTTTAGGAAGCTAATTTGACTGCTTTTTTCATAAGATCATTCCTTTAATTTTATATAAGTTAATCTTAACATATTATTACGGTTTCGATTATTAATTTAGATTAGCATAGCGAGCTTAAACTGCTAATCAAAAAACTACTGCACAATATGAGAAATCGTCTTCAGGAAGGGCATCTTTGAAAAATTCTAATATTTCTTCGCCGAAAAATACAATAAATAGTAGTATTAGTACAATTAAAACGGCTCACTAAAGTCTGGATGTCATCACTTGATACAAGGGTTAGTAAGTCACATAGAAAGCTAGATGGTCAGAAAGCTGATAATGAAGGCTACTAACATTATGGTATGGGGCATTGCATCGATGGATAGTCAGTGTCGCTGGCACAAAATATATATGGAATGGCAAGTTACCAGAGTATCGATGAGGCAGAGACTACATGGACGATACCTACCAAAAGCAATCGGCTGTTCGTATTGATGTTTATATGTCTGATTTAGGGTTAAATTACAAACAAGCCTTTAATAAGGCGTACAAAGAGGTGAAGCCTCCAAGTGTTGTAGTACCATTCGTAAGTTACGAGGAATGGAGTCAACAATTTAGGATAGGAAGTAGTCATTCCTAGGAATAAGTTTTTAGATATTTATGTTAAAAACGATATTGAAAATTAACACTTCAAATCGTAAAGACATGTTGGAAATGGTAAGCTTGACATAACAGAAATATAGTAACTATTTCGTACTGTATTGTTAAAAAACAAAATGTAACTTCTTAGCTTAGGAAAGGATGTGTGATATATGGACAAAAGAAATTCAATAATGGAAACATATTTTAATACAAAGGATATTGCTAAACGTAATGTATTATTAAAACAATTAGTATTTGACTTGCCTGAGAACGGAAAGGACTTTTTTCTCAAAGTATATAAAAAAGAGAGATATTTGGATATGCGGCTAACTGCGATTAGAGGATATGCTGCCTATGCAAGCGAAGAAGAAGTTGCGATTTTAATGAAAAAGATGTTGGAAATCTTAAAAAGGCGACCAGAAAGTACACCATATAATTATCAGGAATACGAAATCTTGCGTTCATCTTTTCTAATACCTTATTTATTGGAAAAATATCAATATGACTGTTTCAAAAAATTTAATGAACAGTTAAAAAAACAGTACGACGCTATGCCTGAAGTTTTCAAAGGAATTTTTACATGTGACGATAAAGGGGAACATATTCAACTAATTTCCCCAGCAGTAGTACGGAAAAAGATTGAAGATTTCATGCAAAGTGAAGGATGTATCTAATGGATTTTGCACCCAAATGATATATTGGAGATTTATGGATTTTTTCCTGTATTAGTCTATTAGCTATTGTAATTTATATCATCTCGCATTGCACATTCAACCTTTGCAAAGAAGGAAGATTGGGTAGGAAAGCTGTTAACAAGTGTGTTTGCTAATATAGGTATGTTTACTTTTGTCATGGGTCTATTTAGAAGGATGGAAAAGAGCGAGTGAATTGCTGTCATTTGTAAATGTATTAATTGCTATAGGTTCATTCGCAATGATGTTTTTTATTGCCTTTTTTATAATTTTTGGATAGTCAATAAAATAATAAATGAATAAAAGACAACTGTGTGTGTGAACTGCCCCGTAAAGTTAGATTGATGTTTAACTTTTACGGGGCAGTTCTAATAAAGTGATGAGTGGTTTTTCTCAATCATATTTATTGAAAACTTATAAACTAAAACCTTTTTTTGCTTTGAATTCATTTGTTAAAAAATTACATTTTTGATTTCCAGTACCTGACCAGGATCTTTTATTTTTAAATTTTTGTACCCCAATTAAGTGGGGTACAACGGGTAAAAACAGAAAAAACATTTTTCACCAAATACTTTTCTGAATCTAATTTCAAATTTTTTTAAATTACAATTTATTAACTTTTTCTAATCAGTAGAGCAAAAACCCCACCAAATCAACACTTTTGCGCTATAATGTAGGACGAGGTGAAGAAAATGTTTGTGAGTGAGAAACAGATTGAAATACGGTATGCAGAGACCGACCAAATGGGCGTGGTGTACCATGCAAACTATATCATTTGGATGGAAATTGGGCGTACCCAGCTTGTAAGTGATGCAGGCTTTGAGTATGCTGCCTTAGAAAAAGATGGCTATGTATCGCCAGTGATGGATTTATCGATTTCGTATAAAGCAGCCATGCATTATGGACAAGTGGCGACGGTGCGCACTTGGGTAGAAAAGCATGATCGTTTACGAACGACGTATGGCTATGAAATTTTACATGAGGATGGCACGGTAGCAGCCACAGCTCAATCCGTACATATTCTTGCGCATAAGGATACATTGCGACCGGTATCATTAAGTAAGATTGACCCAGCTTGGGATGCCAAATATAAAGAAATTGCCGTCGAGGCAAAATAGGAGAACAATAGATGGAAATGTTTATAGCTTTAGGCGCTATTTTGGCAGCTCTTGGTGTTGTTTTAGGTGCTTTTGGTGCACATGCACTCAAGGATAAGTTTGCCTCACCGCATTATGCAGCCATTTGGGAAACGGCTGTGCAATATCAGATGTATCATGCTTTAGGGATTCTAGCCCTTGGCATTCTATCCAATGATGCATTTTTAGGAAGCTCTAGTTTGCTTTCTTGGGCAGGCTACTTGATGTTTACAGGGATTGTATTCTTCTCTGGTAGTCTATATGTGCTAGCCGTGACAGGTGTGAAAAAGCTAGGTGCGATTACGCCAATTGGTGGCATGTTATTTATTGTTGCGTGGGTGCTTGTTATAATTGCTGCCTTATCCTAATACAGAAAAAGTAACGAGAACGTTCTGATGATTTATATCATTGGCGCTTCTCGTTTTTTTGTTGATAAGAAGAAAATGAAACAATTTGTCTGATTTTGCGTATTACATAGTATGAAGAGATGTTAAAATAAGCTAAACATCAATGTGAAGGTGGGAATATTTATGGGTTTATTGAAAGCAGGCGTTGGGGCATTAACAGGTGTTTTAGAGGATCAATGGCGTGAATATTTTTATTGTGAGGCATTATCCTCAGATGTTCTAGTAACTAAGGGTATTAAACGCACTTCTAAACGAGGTTCAAATAAAGGAAATGACAACATTATTAGTAATGGCTCGATTATTGCCATCAATGAAGGGCAATGCATGATGATTGTTGAACAGGGGAAGGTTGTAGAGTTTTCTTCAGAAGCTGGGGAATATGTCTATGATACATCTACAGAGCCTTCGATTATGTATGGCTCAGATTTATCTCATGGCATTATGGAAACATTTAAACAGATAGGCAAGCGTTTTACATTTGGTGGAGAACCTGCTAAAGATCAGCGAGTTTATTATTTTAATAAAAAGGAGATTGTTGGCAATAAATATGGTACTCCCGCACCAATTCCATTCCGTGTTATTGATCGTAATATCGGATTAGATATCGACATTGCCATTCGTTGTCATGGTGAGTATTCTTATAGAATCATTGATCCATTATTATTCTATACAAATGTATGTGGAAATGTAGAGCGTGAATATACGCGAGAGGCCATTGATAGCCAGTTAAAATCAGAATTAATGACAGCGTTACAGCCAGCCTTTGCACAAATTTCAGCAAATGGCGTTCGTTATAGTGAAATACCTGCGCATACGGTTGCGTTAGCAGACGCACTCAATAAGGTATTATCAGAAAAGTGGCTTGCTACACGTGGTTTAGCTGTTGTGTCATTTGGGATTAGTACCCTAAAGGCTTCTGAGGAAGACGAAGCCATGATAAAACAACTACAACGCAATGCGGTTATGCGTGATCCAGGTATGGCTGCTGCCCATTTAACAGGCGCTCAGGCAGAAGCGATGATTGCAGCTGCTAACAATGATGGTGGCGCTATGGCAGGCTTTATGGGGATGAATATGGCTGCACAAGCAGGTGGAGTCAATGCTGGTCAGCTTTATCAAATGAATGAGCAAAATAAGCAAGCGCAAATGGCTCAGGCTGCGATGCAAAATCAATCAGCCAAAGCATCTGGTACATGGACATGTGCATGTGGTCATGACAACACAGGGAAATTCTGTTCAAATTGTGGCGCAGCAAAACCAGCGGAAGAGGGCTGGACATGTACATGTGGAGCGGTGAATAAAGGAAAGTTTTGTAGCGAGTGTGGCTCTAAAAAACCAGCTGGTGCTTTACTCTATGCATGCGATAAATGTGGGTGGGCACCAGAGGACCCTGCCAATCCGCCTAAATTCTGTCCAGAATGCGGCGATGTTTTTGATGAAAAGGATGTCAAGTAAGGAGATGATGACCTATGTCAACGCAAGAAGTTGAACATGTCAAACAAGTAAACCTTGACTTTGATGCGGAATGTCCATCCTGTAGTGCATCAATTGAGTTTAATCCTGCTACAGGTAAGCTGACCTGTCCGTATTGTGGATTTGAATCTGAAATTGCAACCCCTGAGCAAGAAGAGGAAAAGGTTGCACAGGAAATGGACTTCTTAAAAGCAGAGGAACGTGGGAATTTCAATTGGGGCGTGGAAAAGAAAACAGTTATTTGTAAAGCTTGCGCGGCCGAGACAATTTATGATGCTCTGCAGGTCGCTGACAGTTGTCCTTACTGCGGCTCAAATCAGGTCATGGAAGCGAGCGCTGAAAATACGCTTGCTCCCAATGGCGTATGTGCTTTTGAAGTAACGGATAAGCAGGCAGGAGAACATTTTCAGAAATGGATCAAAGGTCGATGGTTTACACCAAAGGCTGCCAAAATAAGTGCAAAGCCTGATGCCTTTAAAGGGGTATACCTCCCGTATTGGACGTTTGATTCAAAAACAAGCTCCAGATACTCCGCAAGATATGGACGACATCGAACGGTTACGGATAAAGATGGTAAAACGCATACTGAAACGGATTGGTATTCAACAAGTGGGTTTTATCAGGAATTTATAGACGATCATTTAGTGAGTGCCACAACACGCTATGATCGAGATATGATGCGAAAAATTGAACCATTTAATCTTCTTAATAATAAGGCCTATAAACCTCAATATGTAGCTGGATTTTTATCAGAGCGTTACAGTGTTGGTTTGCAGGATGGCTGGAGCCAAGCAAAAAGTGAAATCCATGATCACCTCCATGCGCAGATTACATCCAAAATCCGTTGGGAAAATAGGGCGGATGTAGTATCCAATCTACGCTTTTCCACAAACCATGATGATATTACATACAAATATTTAATGTTACCGATTTGGTTATCTTCTTTCCGCTATAAGGAGAAGATTTACCGCTTTATGGTGAATGGACAAACGGGACGAGTTGGTGGTAATGCCCCTATTTCACCGCTTCGGGTGACAATTGCAGTTATTTTATCATTAGCAGTAATCGCTCTGATTTGGTATTTCTTTATGTCTGAATAATAATAAACAGTATGCCAGTAGGAGCCTCTTATTGTCCTTTTGGGATACTGTTTTTTTCATAAAATTGTCCTTAAATACTGGGTAAATGACTGAATTAATTGACTGGTATAGGATAATCATCATCCATTATCACGGCTGTCATTGCGTCAAGTTGCATAGATTAAAGGGAGAGTAAAATATCAGAACAGCCTTGGTTGGACAAAAGCATAACGTTGCAAGATGGTGTAACAAGCAACCTACTATGTAGGAAAGTCGTTAGAAATAATGCAATTATGGTGGTTAAAAATTAGGACGGATTTCCATTAATGATGAGAAGTGAAGTTGCGATTTTACTTTAAACAACTTATTATACAGTCAGAGAGCATTTTTCAGGCTAGTCATGATAAATGTAATGTTATTTTTGAATAACAATGAAAACGTTATTCATATTGGAGGTTTCGATGATGGACGCAATTGAAGTGTTAACAAATTTAGATCAAATACATGGGTATTATCAACCGATATTTAGCGCAGATGCGCATACGGTGATTGCCTACGAAATTTCCGGATATCTACAAATTCAAGGTCAGCAAATTAATTTAAAGGATTTTGTCAACAATGAAGATATTCCAGAAGAATATCGAATTGATATGGAACACAAAATTTTACATGCGGCATTAGCCAAAATTGATGAAATTGCACCAGAAATTGATATTTATATCCCAAGCAATCCAAATTTATTGATGCAAGATTTTGGTGAAAGTCATTTTAATATTATCCAACAATATATAGAGGAAAAAGATTTACAGCGTATCGTACTTGTCGTATCAGAGCATCGTTTTATAGGAGATATTAACAAATTACATCACGCCCTACGCTATTTTACGACGTTTGGGGTAAAAATTGCCGTTCAGGAAGTAGGAGCCGAAAGTCATTTAGAGCATATTGCGCTATTGGCACCACATATCTTAAAGGTCAATACACGTGATTTAAATTACGATTCTTGGTCCGCTCAATCGGACATGATTTCTGCCATTGGTAGCCTAGCTTATAAAATTGGAGCAAATCTATTATTTGAAGATATTGAAACGGTTTATCAGCTACAATTTGCTTGGAAAAATGGCGGTAGATTTTATCAAGGGCCATATCTAGCAAATCCAGCTATGACTTTTGTCGATAAGGATATATTAAAGGAACGTTTTAAAAAAGAATGCCAGCAATTTATTACTTCCGAAAAGAAAATGCTGGAGGCGCAATATTTGCAGTTGAAAAAATTAAGGGAGGAATTAGAGGCGATTGTTCACCGTGTGAAACCAACAAGCGACAATGTCTCCCATTTAGAGTACTTAGCTGAATTATTGGATAACTACTCCTTCCGTCTCTATATTTGTAATGAGGATGGGTTCCAGTTAACGCCTAACGTTATGCGAATTGATGGGAACTGGGAGCTACAGCCACGTGCCATCAATAAAAATTGGAGCTGGCGCCCTTATTTCCTTCAAACGATTATCAAAATGCGCAACGATCAAAGTGGGGAAATCTCTGAATTGTATAGGGATATTGAAACAGGAGAAATTACAAGAACATTCTCCATTGCCATCAACGAGCATGAATATTTGTTTGTTGACCTTTCCTATGACTATCTTTATGAGCATAAAATCTTTAGATAATATTAGTAATTTCTTTAGTGACAACATTTCATGGGTACAAATTGCAATTCGATCTATTTATTTTAATTAAATGTATTAGGTATTATGGGGGAGAATCCTAAAAGCCTAGTAAAATACTGAAGTTGCCTTCTATATTTGCAGAAGGCAATTTTTTTTTGATTTCAATCAAGAATGCTATTTAAGTTCTCATAGAAAATTAACTACCTCTATCGAAACAAAAATGGCAGTCTATACATTTGTTAAATTTGTAATGAATGATTTTGTTTTTTCAGTATTTTTTCATTTAGCTTAATTAAGATGGAAATATCATAAAGGAGCTGAAAAAATGAAGATTATCAAAATACTGCTAATTATTAGTTTAATTTGGCCATTTCTTGATGCCAACATAGCAAATGCGGATGATGAAGAAGATTATAAAAAATACGAGGGTGATGTTCATAATAAGCACAATGATGATTATGATGATGACGAGGAAGATGATGATTATGATTATTATAAAGAAGATGATGATTATGAATATTATGACCAAAGATACCCTGAAACAAATAGTAATACATGGAATATTTGGACAAGATCGACTTATGTAAATAAAGGAGAGTTACCCCTAAAAGAAGCGAAAGAAATTCAATTAAAACTAGAAAATAATAATAATACAGTGTCACTTTACTTGATTCCTTTAGATGGTGAAATATATGTGCCAGGTAAAATTGTTGCTGAACTTTTAGGTGCAAAAGTAGTTAATTATGATAATAGTAAAATATTGGAAATTAATAAAGCTGGTACAGAACTAATTTTTCGTGCGGGGACAAATGTAGTGTACTATAACGAGATAAAAACACCGATACCAGCTGTTACATTTTACTTGAATGATAATATATATGTTCCAATTAGTGTAATTTCAAATGGTTTGGGCTATGTGGCTGAATGGCAAGAAATGAATAACGCTGTTGTATTGAAGTTATTAAAATAAAAAAGGGAGATGATTGAATGAAAGATCAAAAGAAAGCTAAATGGATATTAGGCACTTCTGGAGTAATATTATCTTCTTTACTATTAACGCAATTTAATAATTTTCCATCAGATATAAACATAGCTGATCTAAATTTGACAAATGAACAATCAAAAAAAATGTCAGACCGAGAAAAGGAACTTGTTCAATTAGATTGGACAAATTTTGAAATTGTTGGAGTGAATCAACTACAACAAAATAAAATTCGTACCGATCGAACTACCAAACGATCCTAAACTTAGTTTGAAGTGGAGTTGAAGTTGCTTGGATACCCTTTCATTAAACACGATGAATACAAACTTTTATATTGAAATTGCTGGAACGCAAAAAATGGATTGGAAAGACAAAGTGGTGAAATGGTTGCAACACGTTGCAAGAGAGTGGTCGAGATTTGAGCCAAATAATGAGTTAAATCAAATTAATCAACTAAAGGTAGGAGAAATAGGTAGAATTTCTCCTGCATTATATGATTGTTTAAAAGCAGCAGACAACTATTATACATTAACTAATAATATATTTTCTCCGTATTTAAAATTACATTTAGAACAACATGGGTATGATCGATCCTTTCCTTTTCAAGAATCAACGTATAAGCCAATACAAATAGAAAAAAAAACAAATAAGCCATTTCTTTTTTTGGATCACAATGAAGTTTTAAAAACGGATAATCAATTAATTGATTTAGGTGGATTTGCCAAAGGATACGTAGTTGAAAAAATAGCTGATTGGCTTAGACAGGTTTCTCCAGAGTTTGGAATTGTAGATGGTGGTGGAGATATGAAAATGTGGTCGTCAGGCAAAAAGACATGGACCATTGGGATTGCTCATCCATTTCATATACACGAAGAGATCAGTTCAATTAGAATTCAAAACGGAGCAATTGCCACATCGAATCGTATATTCAGAAGTTGGAAACAGCAGGGGAAAGAAAAGCATCACTTATTAGATGGAAGAACCGGAGAGGTAATCATTAGCCCAATCCTTCAAACAACGATAATAACAAACTCATTATGTCAAGCAGAAGTGGCAACAAAACTGGCTTTTTTATTAAATGAACAAGAATTACAAGTATGGTTTGACAAACTACAGATGCCTTGTGCTTGCTTAATAGCAAAAGATGATGGAAGTATATATTGGCTGAAAGGAGGAGAAAAATTAGATGTTATTTAGTACTTGGGAATGGATTCGATTATTAGGGCTTTTAAGTTATTTTTACTTCAGTATGTCAATTTTTTTTGGTTTACTAAGGAAATCTTCTACTCTCAAGTCCAATAAAAACTTATACTTTCAATTACATCAAATGAGTGGATGGATGGGATTTATAACTGTTATTGTACATTTACTTTTACTAATGATTGATCAATACGAACCCTATACTATTTCTGAAATCGTATTACCTTTTAGCGCTAACTATCAGGCATTGTTGTCTGGGCTAGGAACCATAGCTTTTTATTTATTTTTAATAGTTCTTTTAACATCAGATATATGGATAAATAAAATGAACTTTTCACTTTGGAAGAAGATACATTTTCTTGTTTTACCTGCTTGGATATTATCACTTATTCATGGGCTATTCATTGGTACTGACTCTAATCAAATGTTGGTAATTTTATTTTATAGCAGTACGGTAATGGTTATAATTACCGCACTACTTGTAAGATTGATGAGTGATGGATTTAAGAAGAAAGATCAAAAGCAAGGGGTTAGCAAGTAAGCGGTGCATGAATGGATGAAAGGCAGTTTCTCCATGTTAGCTAGACTGCCAAAGTAGCTCAAAAAAATAAACTAGTTGAATGGCACTACTGATACATGTAATGCCATTCTATGGTTTATCCATCATGTAACGATTTAGTATAAAGAGGAAATTGAATACAAAATGTTGTACCTTTTTCCAATTCGCTTTGAACTGTGAGTGTTCCTCCGTGATCTTGAACAATAGAATCAGCTATAGCAAGTCCTAGTCCTGTTCCGTTTCTGTTTCTCACAGCATCACTCCGGAAAAATCTATCAAAAATAAAAGGGAGGTCTTCCTTAGAAATCCCAATGCCTGTATCTTCAATGTAGATATATATCATTTTATCAGTTTGTAAAAGCTTTAGATAGATTGATCCTCTTTGTGTGTACTGAGCGGCATTATCTAATAATATATAAATTAATTCAGTTATATTATTTGAATTTCCAATAAATTCAACATCAGGTTGGATTTCTGTTTCGAAAACGATTGATTTCGGTAACGCTCTTTTAAACTTCCTACTAATCGTTAGTAGCAACTCTGTTAAGGAGATTTTTTCTTTAGTTGAATGAATACGATTTTTGTCATGTCGGGCTAAAAATAATAGTTTATCTAATAGCTCTTTCATTAACTCTGCTTCATGCTTTAAATCTTCAATCAATTCTTTACCGAAATCACTCATATTATTAGCTTCATCAGTTTCTAAAATATCGAGTGAACTATAAAATACACTTAGCGGTGTTCTTAACTCATGAGAAGCATCTGAAACAAAGCTTTTCTGTTTTTCAAGTGCATGTTGAATGGGAATCATGGCTTTTCCTGCCATGTAGTAACTTAAGAATCCAATTATTATTGTAAAAATTATAATTAAAACAATAAACAGTAAGATCATTTTTTGAAAAAAATGATATTGTGATGTGGTCGATTTGCCTATAACAATATATCCAAGAAATTCATCGTTCGGCTGAATGGGTTTCGATAAAATTAAAAGATGTTTATCGCGCCACTTAATATTTTTTACAAAACGTTTAGAAGGATCTTCCGTTCGAATGATTTTTTCTAGGTCTTTAAATAAACCTTGATAGTTTTCGTCACCGTGGACTAGTATCTGGTCTTTTGTATAAATATAGTAAAAATACATACCATTTGGGTTAAATTCTAATTTCCCTTCATTATCATTTTTGTGCTCAAAAAAGTCATGATATTGTTCTTTATAATAAGTTTCTAGTTCTTCTATTTGTTGATAATCCATTAGTTGAACTAATGAAAAATATAGAATAATAAGAAAAGCAAAGAAAAAGCCTATAAAATAAATGGAGTTAAATAAAGTTAGTTTTTTACGAGTTTTCTTAAACATGCTACCTCACTCTGTATCCTATTCCTCTAATGTTTTCAATAATGGATTTTGGACGATTATGATCGATTTTTTTACGAACTAATTTTACTAACGCATCAAGGTTGTTGTTTGTCATTTCATGATCAAAGCCCCATACTTGTGTGTAAATTTGTTCTCTAGTAAGAATGATGCCTTTGTTGATAAAAAGGTACTCTAACAATAAAAATTCGTTTTTAGTTAATAGTATTTCTTGATTATCTTTAAAAAGTGTTCTGGAATCCAAATATAACTTTAAATCATCAATTTGAATGATTTGATGAATGGATTTATTTTTTCTTCTTAAAATGGCACGTATTCTAGCTAAGAGTTCTTCCATTTTAAATGGTTTAACAACATAATCGTCAGCACCTGCATCTAATCCGCAGATGATGTCATTGCAATCATCCTTTGCTGTTAGTATTAAAATGCCACCTTCATAACCATTTCTTCTAGCTTCTTTGCACACATCAATACCGCTTATTTCTGGCATCATCCAATCTAAAATGACTAGATCGTATGTATGAAACAGTATGTATTCTAATGCATGCTGACCATTATCTACAGCATCCACCTGATGAAATTCTTTTTGAATGATGTGAACAATGTTTTTTCTTAATCGATTATCATCTTCTGCTATCAGTATTTTCAACGAAGCTCCTCCTACCTTTTTTATATTCAATATAACTAATTTATAACAACATTATGAAATCCACCTGAATTTTTTGTGCGACCAATCTTCTACTTATTCTAAGCCAAAAAAGAAATTTAAATTAAATATCGTAATTTTTTCTAGTACCGTTTTTCAGATTTTTTTCATATTGGTTGCTTAGACTAATGTTGAACCTCAATATGGAAGGAGATCTCCTATGCGATATTTAAAAATGTTTGGGATAGTATTGGTAGTTATGTTTTTTTTGTATGATGTAAATCCCATTTATGCAGATGATATTTTTGAAGGAAAAGATGAGTATGATGAGGGTAACGGTAGACAACAACACGAAGAAGGGCGTTATGAGGACCTTGGTGAATTAATTGGTTGGTGTACATTCATAGGAATTGGTGCAGCGGGTATGATTTTTCCTATTAGAACTTTCTTGAAGTCTGTAACTCGTACTTTCCCACAATCTAAAGGGCTATATTTATACGTAGCAAAGTTAATAGGTAGATATCATATTCTTTTTGGCACAATGGCATTGTTGTTAGGTATTGGTCATGGGATAATCATGTACTTTAATGAGGGTGAATTGGAGAATGAAGGAATTATTGGCTTAATTGCAATTATTCTTTTATCAATTACTGCTATTATAGGAATGAATTTATTCAACTATAGAAAAAATCGAAGCTTGCGAACAATCCATATCTCAATAGCGGCATTAAGTGTTATTACAGGAGGGATTCATATTTTTATCTCTTAATTATGTAAACATGACTCGGCTCATAATTACTAAGCTTAACATTTTTGTTGCATACTGCATTCATTTTCTATATTTGTTGTATAAACAATGCTTAGACAAGAAATCTCTAGTATTTGAGCTTAAAGCAAAAGGATCTCATTAGGGAAGTGTGCTGTGTAATTATATTTAAGTTTATAGTTCTTGTATTGGCTATGGTATATTTCCGTATAAGAATTCTACACCTCAGCATTACTTGCAGATGAATTAAAACTAGCTGTAATGCAGGTGGACAAAACTTAGCCAACATAAGTGCGACTCGACCCCAAATAACAAAAAAACCAGGTACCGCCAAAGAGGGGTACCTAGTTCTTTTATGCAAAGGGACACTTGGGATGGAGTGACCCTAGTAACAATTTCGGAGGTGTAAGGCTAATTTAGCTTTACACTACTATATATATGTTGTGATTGCTATGGTTGAATAGTTAATTGCCTGAGAAATAATCGATGAAATGCAAAAGAGTTTGGGTATTTCATTGATTGTCTAGGATAGAAATGGTAAAGTGAACATAACTTTAGGGCCAAGGAGGAGAATTCACATGAAAAAAAGAGCTATTCGTTTTTTAAGCATGGGTATAGGGTTCTCCACAGCTGTTTTTTTCTAAAATCAACGAACATGGGATAAGTCTGCCCTTTTTTAGAAAAAAATACAATCCTAAAGGAGAAAAGAATATGAAAACTAACATAGTACGTAAAAATCCAATGCAGGTACCTAGCCCTGTTGGGAAATATAGCCACATCACAATCATCCCGAAAGATGCAACAATGTATGCATTCTCTGGACAAATTGGGGTTGATCAAGATGATCAACTGCCTGCAGATTTAATTGAACAAACCACCAATACATTTAGAAATATTGAAGCGCTTTTAGCAACTGAGGGATTGGATGCATCTCATGTGGTAAAGGTGAATATATGGGCGACAGAGGAGATTGATTGGCATCATTTCTATCAGCAATGGGAAGTAATGTTTGGTCATTCCTATCCCTCTATGACTATTGCTTATGTATCTGCATTGGGGCTACCAGATATCAAAATAGAGATTGAACTTTGGGCTGCTAAATAGCCTAAAAAACGACAATATCCATGTGGTATTGTCGTTTTTGTGTACAGACGGTATTACCGTAACATCCTTTTTAATTGTTTCATTTCATAATTTAATTCGTCAATTTGCTTTTGTAGTTTGTCAATATCATTGCTATTACTTTCAATTTCCTTCAACTCATCCTCTAGCGCAAGACCAGCCGCAATGGTCGCTAGAGCGTCTCCAAGTGTTGTAATCGCCCCCGCAATGACAGCCAACTTAGCTGCTTGACTCACGGATTCCAATCCCTCATTATTCCGATTACCTTTATTTTGCTTCATATAATCCTCCCTACAAAAAAGGGTATTATTTGCATTGTATGCTTAGGGTAAGAAACAGGTGAAGAATTTATGGGCATCAAATAGGTAACAAGGAAAAGTTGGATTTTATAAGGCATTTTTTAGAAGTTTATGGTCTTTTCTAACAGGATTCTAATGACATTCAGAGAATAAATAAATATTTTAACTCATGTAAAAATGTGTTGTCAATAATAAATTTGTAATTTTATTAAAAAATGTTATAATAGTCTTACGATCATTTTTTTATAAACGTATTTCGAATTCCGATGTCCTATTTTGCAGAAAGAATTTGGATACGTTTTTTTATTTTTAAACAGAAGAAAAATTCGAAATTGTTTTAAAGAAGTTATTTGAAATTTTACTATCTAATAGTAACTTAATTTTTATTCCATAAGGAGGACTAGATGAATGAATCTAATTAATAAGAAAGTTACACACAAGCGTTTTGGCATAGGTAGTATAGTTAATCAAAATGATTCAAGTATTGAAATACATTTTGCATCAGAAAATAAAAGGTTTGTTTTTCCAGATGTATTTGGAAAGCACCTAACAATACATGATAAAAGTGATGCTAAGTTACTTGAGGAAATTATACAAAAAAAAGAAATTGAACGAAAAGAAGAAGAATCGCGGATGGAAGAGGCCAAAGAACTTCAACGGAAAGAACTCTTGCTTCGCTTGGAACACGAAAAACTTATGAGTAATCATAAACTTCATCCCGCATCACAGATGGTTTTTTGGTGTGATTCAGAGGAACAGAATAGTTCTGTTTCAGAGTGGAATGTTTTTTCAGGTATATTAAAGAGTGGTAATAATAAAGGGAAGCCAAACAAGCCGAGCCGCTTGCACCAAAATAGCGCTGTCCTTTTAACAGCAAGAGATTCCAGCCAGCCTGAAAGTGATAGACGCATCTTAGGTGTCTATATGGTGAATGAAAAATTCGTCGGCAAGCTGTGTGAAGATGGACATATTCCTGCTCATTCAAAATACAGAATTCAACTGACAGAACAGGAATCGGATCAGTTACTTTTCTGGCAATATTATATCAATGAAAAATTCCCCGAAAAAATGACATGGAAAACAGGGAAATATCGTTATTTCGAAAATTTATGGATGGCTCAAATTTTACTTGATATCATTTCGTTGAAAAGTGACCCAAAAGAACTGGAGTTGGCACAACAATTCTTTAAACATTTTTGTAAAATGAATCAGCTAACAGTTCAAGAAATTCCCAAACCTGATGGCGCATTAACCCGTATTTAGTACAGTGAACCAATTATCAAGATGAAGAGCTATACTTGCTTGCAAGAGAAAAATAATGGTAATGAATACAAGTCACTGGATTTTAAAATCCAGTGACTTGTATGTTTATGTCCCAGTAACTTTATTAGCTTTTAATACCTATTCCCCACAAAGTAACCCCAATGATTCACTTATTAGATGTAATAAAAGTAAAAAAACAGCGTTAATAATGGCTTAACGCTGTTTTTAAATTAGTCACTTTGGTGACTAAATAAAATGGGGATGTGTTTCTTGCTGAAGATATGAGCAAAGATGGAAAGCGAGTAGGGTACATTACCAATATATGATGTTTACCACCAAGCTGATAGGTGTTTATCCTTTACGATAAATAATCTTTCGTACTTTGTCGTAGGGGAGGAATTGTCCAATATGTCCCGATTCGCCATAGCCATTCCATAGGGCCAAAGCGGAAAAAGTATAGCCATAGCTTACTAAAGAGCAATTGGCAACCATAAATGCCTAGACAAATCCACAAAGATTCAAGATAGCGAAGTTGTCCAATTAAACCGAAAGTATGGCCAATTAAGAGAATAAGCGCTGTTTGCCCCAGGTAATTAGTCAAGGCCATGCGCCCATATGCTTTTAACGGTGCCAATAGTCGCTGGAACAAAGTGCTTTGTAATAATAGGATGATTGTTCCCATGTAAAAGGCAGAAGCGAATGGGCTAAACTGTAGTCCGATTAATGAAAATTGCTCAATATTTGTAATATGAGCCGCTAGCTGATCCTTGGGCAAATGCTGGATATTAACAAGAGGCTCAGGGACATACTGCCATTGATAAAACCAGCTAGCCATGCTTATAAAGCCCATTACAATCGTCACGAACATGATTTTATTTCGATGTAACGAGATATTTTCAAATAAATGATATTGACCAGCAGCTAGACCAAGCAAAATCAGTGGAAATGGCATTAAAATTTTTAGACCAAAATAGGCAGTGATGGCTAATAGGATGAATCCAAGGATGAGATTGATGTCTTTGCGCATTTTATAAAAAGGTAAGGCTACAAAGCCAAAGATAGCATAGACAGTTAAGGCTTCACCTGGTTGGAAATAAAAATGCACTAGCCCCATAAACAGTAAAATCAAAAGCCTACGACTAAATAAGGCATAGGCTTTTTCGCCCCTTGCCTGTGCGCGTGAAATAAAGAGATAGAATCCTATTCCAAATAAAAATGAAAAAATGATAAAAAATTTACCCTCTACAAAAAGTGTTAGAAAGCGGCTATAGGCAATATCGTTTGCCAATTCAGGTGGTTCAATCCACATTAATGAGGGGATATTGACTAAAATAATGCCCAGTAAGGCGAACCCTCTTAAATAATCTAATGTATCAATTCGTTTATTACTGTTGGTCGGTTGCAACGTATATCTCCTCCTTCAAGACCAATTATAAGGAAGATCTTTTAAAAGTAGTAACGATGAATGTTACGTGAATCTAACAAAATTGTCATCTTATAGAGGCTCTATTGGCTCAGGGTAAATCGCTAATAGCTCATATGCATGCTGACGTATAAGCTGAATTAGTGTGTACGGTTCTTTGACAATCGCATGTTGACCAAGGCGAAAGAAAAGGGAGCTATTAAAGTGGAGCTCATGTTGATCGATAATCGTATCGATATAGCCTGTTCCATCACTATGTCGAACAACCGCTTTTTCAAGATGGGGCTCACTTAAACATTGACGAACGCCCTCGCTTGATAATTCTACATATAACCGAATAGGCTGCTGAGGCTCATAGTCAGTTTCAAGCCATTGCTGCAAATTCATCGTCGTTTTATGGTTTGCTTCACTAATTTTTATCCCTTTAATTCGATCTACACGGAAGAGTAATATTCTTTCATTTGATAGCAGTAGCGCAGGCATATACCATAAGCCATCATGAGCGTACACGCCAATAGGCTGGATATGCTTAGAGGTGATACCAGATTTCGATTCATACTGGATATGCAATTGTGATTGGTTAATGATAGCCTCTAAAACGTCTGTTAAGAGTGGTGTTGTAATGGCTCTTTTAGGGTTCCAAAAGGCAATATAGGATTGCAGCGTATCCACCTTTTTCTTGGCTTCCTTCTGTAAGGATTCATACAGTTTTTGAGAGACAGACTTCATTTCAGTATTAAAGGGTAAATCACGATAATAGTGCAAAGACTGGAATGCAAAGAAAATGGCGACCGCCTCTTCCTCGGTAAATAATATCGGGGGGAGAATGGCATTTGATAGCACCGTATAGCCCCCATGTCTTCCTTGTTCCGCATAAATGGGTAGCCCCATATCACTTAAATCCAAAAGGTAACGATGCACCGTTCGCACGGAAATATGGAAGGTGTCGGCAATTTCCTGCGCTGTAAATTTCTTTTTCACACTGACGAATAGCAAAATATCAATTAATCGTTTAGCTTTGGTCATATTTTTTCACCTTTTTATTTAATCATGCCAATAGTTGTCATGTTTTATATTTAGTATAGAGATTGTACAAGAGATTTTCAAAAGAAGAGGAGCTGACGTAATGTCACGAGAAATACTGGTATTTATTGCAGGGAGTTTAGATGGATTTATTGCTAAGGAAAATGATGATCTACAGTGGCTAGAGGAAACAGAGGGAGAGGGTGATAATGGCTATACTGATATGTATCAGACTATTGATACCGTCATTATGGGAAAACGAACATATGATTATATCCTAGAACATCTTAAACCGTTCCCTTATCCTGATAAAAAATGCTATGTGTTCTCAACAACTCAAACTGGGGAAAATGAGCATGTGACGTTTATCCAGGAGGATGTCATCACATTTACTCAACGTTTAAAAGAGCAAGAAGGCACAAAGATTTGGATGGTAGGGGGAGGTAACCTTCTAGATGCTTTTTTACAGGAGCGGCTAATTGACGAATGGATTATTACGATTACACCCCATTTACTGGGCTCAGGGATACCCTTGTTTAAATCTCCCCGTCCATTCGAAAACTTAAGGCTATTGGAAACAAAACGATATGGTCAAATGGTACAACTGCATTATGAGGTAAGGAAAGAGGCTTAAATCAAGCCTCTTCTTTATTGGATAAAGGAACGATAGATTTCTCCTAAGAGACCTTGCATTTGATGGACGCCTGTATCGGTGTTAGTCATGGCAACAAAGCCTTTGTCTAGGTGGGGGTAGGCCACTAGCATACATTGATAGCCAACGCCCCAGCCAAGCGAGGATATTTCAAGCTGCTCACCAGCACCATCAAGAAATACACCAAGGCCCATCCATTCTTTACAGCCCTGAGGACGAATTAGCTCATGGATTGAAGCTAAACCAAGTGTACCCTTTCCCTTTAAGGCCTGCATTACCTCTTGTAATAATTTTGCTAGATCTGACGGTGTTGTCCATAATCCACAAGCTGCATCATACGGGTAAATAGGGTATCTTTGTGCTGTTAGGGTGCCATCTTTCTGATGACCACTTGCTGTATTGGCAGTTGGGACCGCGGAAGAAAAAAAGCTATTTGTCATGGCTAGTGGTCGGAAAATCACGTCTGTCATAAGTGTTGAAAAACTTGAGCCTATTGTATCCTCAATCAGCAATTGAACAATGCAAAAGCCAGCATCTGAATAGTGAAATTCTTGCCCGGCCTCAAAAGTACTATCGATTGGTATGGAACAATAAGGAGTGGTACCTTTTAATAAGTCGACCATCGAAGGCCTCTGCCATAGTGAATGTAAGGGAGAGAAGCTGCCTTTAGGGTCAATAATTCCGGCCTGATGACTTAACAAATGTCGTAATGTTACTTTTTTTCCCTGAGTGTAGCTATGATCTGGCATCTTCCAAGATGTGAGCTTTTGATTAATATCCTCATCTAAATCTACGATACCTTGCTCGACCAGCTTCATCACTAAAATGCTTGTAACTAGTTTACTAATTGAACAGGCATTGAAGATGGTTTCGGTATTGATTCTGTTAGTTTTCCCGACCTCTAATAGACCAAAGCACTCTGCCTTCTGAAGCTCACCATCCTTTATATAGGCAATGCTGTGGCCAGCTATTTGTTGTTGCGACATTTGCTCATGTATTGTCATGAATAAAGATCTCCTAGTTTTTCCTTTATTATACCATAATTAGGAACGAATGTTCTTGGAAAACTATCGTTATGTCAGCTGAAATCTATTGTATAATAAAGGAATTATTTCTACAAAGGTACATACAATGGAGGGGTTTTGTGACAAAAGCGTTTCCACAAAAAATACATATCATTGGGTCCGTTGGCAGTGGGAAAACAACATTGGCGAGGAAGTTATCTAAAACCTTGCAGATTCCTTATTATGAGCTTGATAATGTGGCATGGATGCGAAAGGAATCAGGGGATATTCTAAGAACAGATGAAGAAAAAAAGGAGCACTTACAAACCATTCTCCAAACGAACAGTTGGATTATAGAGGGGATCCATCAGGAGAAGTGGGTTGTTGATAGCTTCCAGCAAGCTGATTGCATTATCTTTCTCGATACGCCTTATAAAATTCGAGTCTTTCGTATAATAAAAAGATTTATAAAACAAAAAATGGGCTTCGAAAAAGCTCACTATCAACCTACTTTTTCGATCTTTTTTAAAATGTTTCGTTGGAATAAACGCTTTGAAAGGGTAGGAAAGCCTAAATTCTTTAAACAGCAACATGCTGTATTGGCTAAACTTTTAATGATTCAGCGCAAAAAGGATTTAGATTCCTATTTTCGACAATTCTAAAGCGTATCCCGATGTCAGGATACGCTTGTTCTTAAGCATTTTTCTTTGTACGTGTAGTCCGTTTTCTTGTAGCGGGCTTTTTTGTTTTTTCTAAAGAGGCCTGTAGAGCTGTCATTAAATCCGTGACATTTTCAGGAATTGGACGTTGTTTATCGCTTGTAGATATCGTATTTGTAGCTTTCTTTTCTTCAATTAGTTCTAATAAAGCATTGCGGTAATCATCTGTATATTTTTCAGGGTTGAATGTAGTTGTTAGTTGTTCCACTAACATGAGGGCTGTATCGAGCTCCTTTTGTACTACATCCTGTTCACTTGGAATATTAGGGACATCGCCAATGCTTCTTACCTCATCTGGATAGTGAATTGTTTCCATCACAAGGGCATTTTGATAAACACGCACAATGGCAAGCTGCTCTTTAGAGCGGATAACGATTTTGGCAATGCCAATTTTCCCTGATTGTTCTAATGTTTTTCGTAACAATGAATAGGCTTTGGCTCCCGTCGAATCGGGTGATAAAAAATAGGTGCGTTCAAAATAGATGGGATCGATTTCAGTTAATTGCACAAAATCAATAATTTCCACAGCCTTATCTTCATTTTCCTTACGCAAGTTTTCTAAATCCTCTTGATCCAACACAACAAATTTATTTTTGGCATATTCATAAGCCTTCACGATATCCTCATCTGTTACCTCTTGGTTACAGCCCTCACAAACCTTTTTATAGCTAATCGGCGTATGGCAGTCTTTGTGAAGCTGACGCAATTTGACATCTTTATTTTCAGTTGCAGCATGTAGTTTCACAGGAATATTAACAAGTCCAAAGGAAATACTGCCTTTCCACACTGTATGCATTGTTGTCACCTCGTTTTTCTTACTATGATGTATTTTGAGGTTTTTTATGTATCTTAAAATGAAATCTTCAAACACTGAATATAAAAAGCAAAGTAGGTATAGCGGAATGAAACCAATGCTTTTATCCGAAACAAACGATATTCCTAGTGGAGATGAATGGCTATTTGAAACAAAATATGATGGTTTTCGCTGCTTATTAGTTTGGGATGAGGAGCCGAAGCTCATTAGCAGAAATGGACGACATTTAAATCACTTGTTTCCCGAAATTTTAGCTTTTTGTCAGCAAATATATGCATCCATTCAAACCTTTTTACCCCTAACCTTGGATGGGGAGTTAGTTTATTTACGCAATCATTTTAAAAGTGATTTTGCCGTTGTTCAGAAGAGGGGGAGAATGCAAAATCAAGACGTGATTCAGGAACATGCTCATTCATGTCCTTTTCACTATCTAGCATTTGATGTTTTAACCCTTAAAGGAGAATCTCTCCAAAACCATTATTTAAAAACGCGTAAGGAGCAATTGGGCAAGCTTGCGACGAAGTTCAAATGGCCAAGCGTAAACTATGAGAATCCAACGCCTATCCAAGTCATACAGGGTAGTGAGGAGCATGAGAGCTTATGGCAGTCCATCAAACTTTACAATGGGGAAGGCATTGTTGCTAAGAAGAAAACAAGTAAATGGCTTGAAAACATACGATCAAATCACTGGTTAAAGATAAAAAATTGGCGTTATGTCACAGTCATTGTCACACAATATGACCATAGCAATAGTTATTTTCATGGTGCAGTTTTTGAGGACAATCAATTACGAGAAGTTGTTACGTTTAAGCATGGGATGACAGAGGAAGAGCATCAAACACTTGTCAAATTCTTTCAGACTAATGGACTGCGTAAAAAGGAGCTATGGGAACTTGAGCCTTCGATTTGTGTTGATATTGCCTGTATTGATTTTGATGGTAGTAAGCTTAGGGAACCTAGATTTCATGCCTTTCGATTAGAGATATCACCTGAGGAATGTCATTGGCTGCACATGCAACGTCAACTGTATCCTATCCCTGATTCAGTTGCTATCACACATCCAGACAAGCCTGTATGGTCGAATATGGGTATTACAAAGGATCAATACTTGTTCTATTTGCAAAATATTTCGCCCTATGTAATGCCTTTTCTAAAGGATCGTCCTCTAACGCTAATACGCTATCCACATGGTGTTCCAGGCGAAAGTTTTTATCAAAAAAGTAAACCAGAAAAAATGCCTAATTTTGTGGCAACAGCTGTGATGGATGATATTGATTATATCGTGTGTAATAACTTGGAAACGTTATTGTGGCTTGGAAATCAGCTTGCATTAGAGTTCCACATTCCATTTCAAACACATCATTCTTCGTACCCGACAGAAATCGTTTTCGACTTAGATCCTCCCTCAATACAAGATTTTTCATTAGCCGTTTCAGGAGCACTTGATTTAAAGAACATTATTGATTATTTTCAGCTCCAATCCTTTGTCAAAACATCAGGTGGAAAAGGTTTACAGCTGTATATTCCTTTACCCGCAAATACATTTACTTATGAAGAGGTACGTATATTTACAGAGTTTGTTTGTCGCTTTTTATGTGAGCAAAAGCCAAATTTATATACAATTGAGCGTTTAAAAAAGAATCGTCATGAAAAATTATATTTAGATTATGTACAACATGCAGAGGGCAAGACTATCATTGCCCCGTATTCCACTCGGGGCAATGAAATGGGTTTAGTAGCAACACCGCTTCTATGGGAGGAGGTCAATGAAAACCTAACGCCAACACTTTTTACGATTCCCTTTGTCATGGAGCGCATGAAAAAAATGAGTAATCCCTTTCAATTATTTCGTGAAGTAGGGGAGGAACAAAATTTTCAAGCAGTTCTAGATCAATTAAAGGCATGAGGACACTTATGGAGATAGGGAAAGCTTGGACAGGGCATAAGCGCAGTGCGATGTAAAGCGAGCGGTTCACCTGAAAAAAGAGCGCCTTCCGATGTAAAAGGGCAGGTTTTACAAAAAGCTTGCATTGACCAGTACTATAAGCGCTTCTAAAAAAGAGGTGTCCCCAATGTCATTGGGAACACCTCTTATTGCCGTTAAAGTGGAATCTGCGCATTTGCTTTTTCGAGATAATCCAGTATGCCCATTGCGGACACAATGGTATCGAATGGGATGGTTTGATAAACAGGATGATCGGACGGAATGCCGTTTTCCTGTAGATAGTTAAATAAAAGTTCCTTTAAGCGAGCATCTAAGTAGTGAACTTGTTCTTGGAACTGGCTGGATGCTGCTTGCGCTTTTCTACCTTCTTCTAAAAAGAGTGGTGTCCAATAGCGCACCTGACGATAGGCTTCAGCTGGATTTTTATAAGCCCCATAGTGACCGAAGTACAATTCACTTGCTTGTAGCTTTTCGTACAATTTTAAGGATTGTTCCATTGTTTCAGGGTTGTATTGATTTGGAGAGGTGGACGGAATGATTAAATCAATTGCTTCCTCATCCATTTCGGGATAGCGAACACCTGTTGTATCTCCTACAAACAAGCCATTTGTTGCGGAATAAAGCATTGAAACATGATGCTTAGCATGCCCCTCAGTATGATAAAACGTTAAATGATGTTGACCTAATTGTAATAGCTGTTCGTGTTGGACTTCAATAATTCTTGTAGCGTCAATGGGCACAATTGGATCAAAAAGGCGGTCAAATTCAGCGCCATAAACCCCTTTAGCACTGCGGATAAGACGACTTGGATCAATCATGTGGGCTGCGCCTCGTGGATGAACCACTAATTTAGCATTGGGACAGCTTTGCAAAAATAACCCTGCTCCGCCTGCATGGTCTAAATGAATATGTGTCACGATGACATAGTCTATATCCTCTACTGCAATATTTAATTTCTGTAACCCTTCCATAATATAAGGTACGGATGGACTGGCCGAAGTTTCGATGAGAGCAATCTTTTCATCGATTAATAGATAGGAGCTTGTTCGCTGCTCTCGACCTAAATCATGTGTATCGATACAGTAGAAATTTGGTGCGATTTGTTGGACGCTAGTCAATTCAATTTCCCCCTTTTTTTTCAAAAATAAGCTAATTCTGCTTATAAATGCAATATTTAGCTACAAAAAGTAGTTGTTATACTATATAATAATAGAAAATTAAACTGAATGTCTATTCATTTTTTTAGGGGGATAGTAATGGAGCATAAAATTCGTTATGATACACGAAAAGTTCATCGTGTAAATTTGGCTATTATCTCAATTTTGGCCATTCTAATATGTGGACCTATGATTCTATCAAAGGGCATCCATTTTTTATTTATTGGGTTAGCTGTCATTGCTTTGGCGGTATGCAATTATTTTTTACCTATAAAGACGTATGTCAAAGGCTTTATTTTTGGTCTCATTCCATCAAGTGTTGTGTTTACCTTATTTTTGCTTGATAGCTTCTCATTAAATAAACATTATATTTTACTGTGCACAGTGGCCATTATTGCCCTGTATTTTAAAAAAGAATTGATTGTTTTTTTTGGAATTCTAACCAATCTTAGTTTTTTCATTTTATATATGGTCAACTCATCATCATTGTTAGGACCATTTGATGACACCATTGTCTTTGTGACACTTCTGGCAATTATGAATGGGGTCATTATTGCTTTTTATTTGCTGGCAAAATGGGGAAATGAATTGATTCAACATGCAGAAATCCAGCAAAATGAAGTGCAAGCATCCTTCAATCAACTACAAAATACATTTCAGGAAATCGAAAAGAGTAGTCAGGCATTGGACAAACATGTCACGCAATTCCAACAAACAATGCAAAGGATTTCTGGCTCTAGTAAGCAAATTTTAGTAGCGACAGAGGATATTTCTGCAAGTATTCAGCAGGAGGCATCTAGTTTACAAATGATTCATGGCACAATGGGTGACTCGGTTCATTTTGTCAATAAAACATTGACGATTTCGAAGGATACGGTCGCTAAATCTACTGATCTACAACAAGAAGTATTAGCAGGGTGGGATAAAATGCAGGATGCAATGACTCAAATGAGCGTCATGAGTCATGCCATGGGCTCAACTGCAGAAACTGTCAACGAGCTGCAACACAGCCTGCAAACAGTGGATAGTCTATTAAAGGGGATTACCCATATTGCAGAACAGACTAATTTATTGGCCTTAAATGCGGCGATAGAAGCAGCTAGAGCGGGAGAACATGGAAAAGGATTTGCTATTGTAGCAGATGAAGTGCGTAAGCTAGCAGAGGAAAGCGCTGCAATTACTGTCAGCATTACCAATGTGACAAAAACCTTGTTTGAAAAATCAACAGAGGCTCATCAACGCTCTGATGACGGTGAAAAGGCACTCCAGCATGGAGAACAGCTTTTACAGGATGTCAGTCATTTCTTTAATAGTTTAAAGGATTCTTTTACGGAAACGAATACAGATTTAACAAGAGGGATGCATGAATTAAGCAGTGCCATCTCCCAATTCGAGGTAATTCAAAAGCAAATTGAAAAACTGAATCACATGACCGAGCAAAATGCGGCTTCTACTGGTGCTATTCTACATTCAGTGGAGGACGAAAATCAGCTTCTAGTAAGCATGACGGATACAACGAACCACATTCAGGCTTTAAGCAACACGTTAAAGGCATTAGTGATGGCAAAGGTATAATAGAACCATTGATATTGAAATAAATGGTAGGGTAAAATAAGAGTAGGATTAACCTTCCTAGATGGAGGGTATAGAGATAGTATTCATCTACATTGTTTTATCCATATCTGGTTGTGGTGATTGTTTTTGAGTTTGTATGAGCCTCAGCACAATAACTTAAATATGCATTTGTAGTGTGTTTGTCATGGTGATTGTCACCATTTAAATAATAGCTGTAGATACATTCAGACCATAAATCTGTTGTATGACTTGAAAAGGAGGAGGGATTCCATGAACATTCGTAGTGTACAGAGTTCAGATTACTATACTTTATCTCCATTGATTAATGAGTGGTGGGGTGGTAGGAATATGTCAGACAAGCTGCCTAAATTATTTTTTGATCACTTTACAAATACAAGCCTTATTATGGAGAAGGATGGCGAAATTATTGGCTTCCTCATTGGCTTTTTATCGCAGTCCAAAACAAATGAAGCGTTCATCCATTTTGTTGGGGTCCATCCTGATTACAGAAAACAGAATATTGCAAAAAGATTATATGATGTATTCTTTCATGTGGTGAAGCAATACCATCGAAATATTGTGAAATGTGTCACGTCGCCTATTAATGAAGTATCCATCGCCTTCCATACGAATCTGGGTTTTAGAATGGAAAAAGGTGACAAAGTGATAGAAAATATGTCCATTCATAGTAATTATGGTGGTGAAAATCAAGATCGTGTGTTGTTTTATAAAATTCTACCGTAATTTACTTTCGATAGTTGGCATATAGTCCCGAATAAGGGGGCTATACATGTTTATTAAAAGGTTATTTACGTTATGGTTTCTACTTTTAAGCATTGTTTGTGGTGCATTTTTCTTTTTGGCAAATGCACCTATTCAATATGCTGAAAAAACCAATGTTTCTATGCCACAGCCTAGTAATGATGAATTATTGCGTTATATTCAGCAATATCAATTTTTAATTAGTGAGATTTCCTATACATTGCGCAAAGAATCCTATAGCTTTCTATTAGATTATGGAATTTTACCTAATGGAAAAATAGAGCTCCTTGTGTCATTACCCGACAAGGTCGATCACCAGACAAAGCAACATATAGAAGAAACAATGCTGGACGTTATCAAAGCTAATGAATTAAACCCCATCTCTTTTCAAATAACGTTAAAGCAACTCTATGAGCCAGTAGAAGCGATCTCAACTCGGCTAAGTTATAATGATGTCATGGCCAATCTATTTGAGGTGATGTTTGCAGAAAATTTTGGCACTTTCAGCATTGACCATAGTATGACGTCTGAGGAAATTCAAATAAGAATTAATTTAACTCAAGAGAAAAATCACAAGGCTAAAAAGAAGGCTCAACAGTTAGCGGAAGATACGATAAAGCAGCATCAATTTGATGTAGAAGCCTTTTCTATTGATGTTCAAAATACGATGAAAACTTTAGATTAAAAAATAATTCAGATTAGATGAAGAGGGGAATACATACTCTAGATGTGACAAACTCTGTATCTTTTTCCTTTATAGGTGTGTGTCAAGGTATGATGGTCATTTTCAAAGAAGTGCAGTGTAAGGGTTTTGATTTCTAAAAACGGAGCGGACCATTATGGTGATGCTCTTTTTTTATTAATAATCTCAATAACCATGGGGGTAAAAAGAAATGAATAAAACACAACGTAAAATAGCAATCATTACGGGTGCAAGCCACCCTCAAGATATTGGAACAGCTATTTGTAGAAGATTGGCTACGGATGGTGTCAATGTTTTTTTCACACACTGGCATGCTGATCGTAAGTGGATAGGAGAATTCAAACAGGAAATTTTGAGTAAGGGTGTTTCATGTGAAGAATTGTCGATTGATTTATCAGATTCCCAAGCTCCTAAAACGATACTCCAAACGGTTTTCGGAAAAATGGGTGTACCTTCCATTTTAGTGAATAATGCTGCCCATTCAGCACAAGATGGTTATCTAGCATTAGATGCTCAAACATTAGACGAGCATTACGCGGTGAATATAAGGTCAACCCTACTACTTTGTGTGGAATTTGCACGTCTTTTTGAAAAAGCTAATTTAAACTCAGGGAGAATTATTAATATGACTTCTGGTCAAGATTTAGGTCCTATGATGGGAGAGCTAGCCTATGTGGCAACGAAAGGGGCAATTTCAGCCTTTACTAGATCATTGGCACAGGAGCTAGCACCGCTGGGCATTACCGTCAATGCTGTCAATCCAGGGCCAACAGATTCTACATGGATGAATGATGAGATTAGAAGTTATCTGTTACCCAAATTTCCAATGGGGCGGATTGGGACACCAGTGGATGTGGCCAAGGTGATTAGCTTTCTTGCTAGCGAGGAGGCTACATGGATAACTGGTCAAATAATCCACTCAGAGGGCGGATTTTTACGAGGATAATTGATTAAAAGCCTTGCTACAGTTGTGGCGAGGCTTTTCTACGTGCTTATATGTACGTAAAAAGGGTCACTCCCGAAATTGGAAATGACCAAGGTTTGTTAGGTGTGTTCGTTGGAGGAAAAAATCTTAAAGAACAGATACACTACTATTTTATTCGGTTAGTATAATAATTTATAGGCTTTAAACCAGTGACAGCGTATCTTCCTAAGGGCTTTATTTTTTCCCCACATCAACACTTTTATAGTCCTCCTACTTATGTATAACAAGGCAAAAAGGTTGCTGTAGACCCACTCGATGTTGGGTTGTTATGATGATGATGTACGTAAGTGGGAGGTAAGTGAATTGGAAGCAGAAAGATATAATAATCTTAAATTAGGTGAACGTGGTGCCATTATCAGTATTATTGCTTATATAATTTTATCCATCATAAAAGTTGGCATTGGTTACTTGAGTGGTTCAGAAGCTTTAAAAGCGGATGGTTTGAATAATACGACAGATATTATTGCCTCTATTGCAGTACTTATTGGACTAAAGCTTTCACAAAAACCAGCAGATCATGATCATCGCTATGGTCATTGGAAAAGTGAAACCATTGCATCAATGGTCGCTTCATTTATTATGATGGCCGTTGGTATTCAAGTATTGGTCGGTGGGTTTTCTTCCATTTTTCAAGGTGGAAAAGAATCGCCGGATATGGTCGCAGCCTATGTAGGGATAGGATCAGCATTGGTGATGTATTTAGTCTATCGTTACAACAAACAATTGGCTAAAAAAATCAATAGTAAAGCCGTTATGGCTGCAGCTAAAGATAATTTGTCAGACGCTTGGGTAAGTATTGGAACCGCTGTAGGAATTTTAGGGTCACAACTACATATGCCTTGGTTAGATACGGGTACTGCGATTGTCGTAGGTTTCATCATTTGTAAAACAGCTTGGGAGATTTTCAAGGAAGCCTCTCATGAACTATCGGATGGATTTGATGAGAAAATTCTTCAAACATACAAAGAGATTATTTTAAAAATAGATGGCGTTAAAGGATTGAAAGAAATCAGAGGAAGAAATTATGGGAATAATGAGGTAATTGATGTCGTTATACTTGTAGATGCAAAGTTAGATATCACGAAAGCGCATGATGTTGCTTCGGTTGTTGAAAAAAATATGGTGGAAGAGCAAGGGGTTTATGAAGTGCATGTCCATGTAGAGCCTAAGGATGCATAGGGCAATTAAGTCCTAAAATGTAATATTCAGCTTCAAAAAATATACGAGGTAAGGAATGTCGCTATTGAAATACAAAAACAATTGCCTCTAGCTACTTAATGGCGTTGAAATGACTAATTTTAACCTTTAAAATTGGTGGTACGTGCAGGTTTTAGCCTTCATTGATAAAAAAATTCACTTTTCACTGGACTAATACGATTTTTTATCATATACTGTATGTAATAGAATCTTTCTTAAAGAAATAATAAATTCACATATTACAAAGAGTAATCGTGTTTTGTTAGTTACTTTTTGTAATATGTGAATTTTTTTCTTTGGAAGTAGTATGATTTTATTTAATAACATTATTGGAGGTCATTTAAATGACACAAGGTACAGTAAAATGGTTTAACGCAGAAAAAGGTTTTGGTTTCATCGAAGTAGAAGGCGGACAAGACGTATTCGCTCACTTCTCAGCTATCCAAGGTGAAGGTTTCAAATCACTTGAAGAAGGTCAAAAAGTTGAATTCACAGTTGAAGAAGGTCAACGTGGACCACAAGCTGCTAACATCGTTAAACTTTAATTTTTAAATGAAGAAAAACATTCTTAAATAGAGTGGTTTCAGTAGACAAAGTCGATTTTTTCGACTTTGTCTTTATTTTTTTTCTCATTACATTTCAAATCAAAATACATTTGTTCCTTGCCTATTCTCGATGAAAGAAGTGAGGATATGAGGTTTTACCAAGAAGAATGTACGAGGGAGTTTGTTCAGTATGATCTGTTTACAAATCAAAACTACCTAAAATCATAAAATCTACAATCACGCCACTTACTGGATTTTCCGATCCTAATACATTAATTCCCAATACTGTCACACCACTAATATTTGTAATATTAGCAGAGACATATTTCCCACTAATATTCTTCTCTCTCATTTGAACCCTCGGTCTTAAGTTTATCGTTGGATTTGTCGAGTATACACTTGCCACTGCATAGTCAATAGTAGATAAGAGAGGATTGCCATTCGCTAATGCATTGTCTGTAAAATATAATGTGGCTATTCCATTTGCATCAGAGGTAGCTTGTCCATAAACAATGCGCTTTACTTTTTTGGGATTTGCATCTCCTGCTTTAAACACCTGCATGACTGTTGGGGCAAGTGTAATAAAATCAATGCTCATAGGCATTCTCCTTTGTTATTTTTAGCCCAAATTATGCTTGATATATTCTATGAACTGTTTGTTAGATTAGTACACTAAGCAACAAATTCCCTACATACATTCTTCTATGCAACAAAGTAAGTAGTAAAAAAGGGTCACCAGGGTGGAAGACGACCCTTTGATCATAGCATGAATATTTGAGGATAATAGAAGGTAATTATTAATGATATAAGAAAGTAGCACCAGCAATAATTAAAAGAATAAAGAGGACAACAATTAGAGCGAATGATAAATTATCATGCTTGCCATAGTTTGAACCGTAAACTTCATATCCCATATGAAAGTCCCTCCTTTCGAAAATCTAGAATATGTAAAGTATAGAAAGCTTCAGGCAAAATAATCTCCTTTAAAACGAGGTTTATATAAATGAATAAATATTTAAGGGTCACTCGGCTGAAAGTGACCCTAAGTAACAATTCGGGAGGTACATGTTAAACTAGATTAGCTTAACACTACTATTTATATGAAAAGTTAACTCATTGTGCATAGTTTATTGCCTTTAAAATAAAAATAAGACTATGACAACGCCACAGCCGATACACTTATTAATAGTTTGTGTAAATATAGGGATTTATACATTCAAAAAGCCGCAGCGTCGACAAACGCTACAGCTAAAAGTATTTTAGTTATTCATATCCTTCAGGCCAGGACTGTGTTCATTTGGCATCTCTGGCATAACAGGTACGGGGAATCCTTCTGGTGGAGGGGTCACATTTAATTCTCCACCATTTCTACTTGGAGTTTGTCCTTGAAAGATTTCCCCGATACGAGTTGGATCTAATCTAAAGTTAAATTGAGCATTGTGATAACCCATTTCAACAAACTTTCTACACTCTGGGTATTTGTTGATATCGTAGTTCGGTACAGGGAATAATTTTCCCCAATCTACCCCTAAAGTTTCTAATGCTTTGGCAAATGCATTTTGATGAGCATTGTCACGAACAATTAGAAAAGCAAGTGTTTCTCTAAATGTCTGATTAGAGCTCATCTCATATATACGTGTCTTTTGAAGTACACCCGTTGACTCCAATACTAAATTATCCAATAAATCTGCAATAAGGTTTCCATGTGCATAAATCCACGAACCATTCCAGGGATTACCTGCTGCATCTACAGGCAAAGATGATTGTGCACCCACAATATAATGGTGTGGATTGGCATGTTTAACTGCCTCATCTAAAGGTGCTTGGTCCATGCCGTTATTTCCAGGAGCAGAGGATTCCCCAGAATCATTTAGTAATTGGTTGATTGTATTTTGTACAAGTTCAACGTGTGCAATTTCTTCTAAGAAAACGCCCCGTAATAAATCACGATATTGGGTCTCTTTGCCTCTAAAATTAGAGCTTTGAAAAAAGTACTGCATCATGGTTCTCATTTCACCATAATGACCACCAAGTATTTCTTGCATTACTCGTGCTGCTTGAGGATCTGGTTTGTCAGGTTTAATAATGTTTATCAATTCTTCTTTATAATAATACATTTACTTTCCTCAATTCGGGGGAATAGTCTTTATTTTTCAGGATAATTAACATGTAATGGCGGTGGTACTAGCCAGCCTTTATTTTTGTTTAAACGTAAAAGTTTTGCACCAAGTTGAGCTTTAGCCATATGGAATTGCCCAAACATTAATGCGATGTCTTCACGAGTAGAAGTACCCATTGCCTGACTACATGCAACTAATCCAGCTGCTAGGTCAGCACTTAGAGCAGCGCTTATTTCTGGATCATTAAACTTTGCACCTGGAGGAATATCTTCAAGTCTTGCTACAGGTCTTTCAGGTGATGCAGGAGGTAGTGCGATCCCGTTTGTTTTTAGAATTTTTTCTAATTGCTTTACTTCTTCCCTGCATGTTTCGATGATATCTTCAATAATTTTTTTAAGATCTTCATCACCAGCATGATTATAAAACGTTTGATAGCCAGAAATCATGCCATAGTCTGCAATTAAACCCGACCAAACACTAAATACCTCACCATAATGCAACGGTTCATCTTTTGGATTTCCACCAAGAATACCCATCTGTACACATCCTTTTCTTATTTTTCGCCATTAAAGCCATGTTAGTATGGCTGAAAAAATAAGTAAAATTCACTTTTAATAAAATTTTTAATGTAAAAATTAAAAGAAGCCACAGAGAAAGAAATCTCTGCAGCTCTTTAAGTAGTGAGACACTACGCACTTATAGAATGGATGTTTTTTGTTTAGTTATACGTTTAATGTAGCTTTGAAAAAGTGAAAAGTATAGATTTTCTTAAGAAAGGCCACTTTAAAGCATATTGGAGGTGAGTGTTTTGACAAAAGAAAAGCAAAAGAATGAAGTAGAGCAAGAAGAAATAGCAATGGAATTTAATCCTGAAGAATTAGAAGCAGTAAAAGAGGAACAAGAACAACAGAAAGTACAGCCCTTCAATAAAAAAGAAGTAAGAAGATAATATTATGCCTTCATCTACGGTTATGGCATTTCCATAAAGGTTATGCTTGAACCTCCAATGACTTAATTGAAAGAAGATGATTTAAAATGGACAAGAATTTGAATTACGGGGAAGATTATAAATTTATCCCAGCAACTTCTGTTGGAAGCGGTGTAGGTATAGACATATTACCTGATTTATATCAATACACGATTCAAATTGTAAATATTGTACTTTATGGTGAACCGCAGATGAAAGATTTTGTGCTAATAGATGCGGGGATGCCCAAAAGTGCGGATGAGATCATTTCAGTTGTTGAAGAACGTTATGGTTCTAAGTCTCGACCGAAGGCAATCATACTGACTCACGGTCATTTTGATCATGTCGGAGGAATCATAGAATTAATAGAGCGGTGGGGTGTTCCTGTCTATGCGCATACATTGGAAATACCCTTTTTATCTGGAAAACAAAATTATCCCGAGCCTGATCCAACGGTAAATAACGGCTTGGTTGCTAAAATGTCACCTATTTTTCCAAATGGAGCTATAAATTTAGGTGGTAGCCTCAAAGTTTTACCTTCTGATGGTAGTGTTCCATTTATGGCAGGTTTCAGATGGATTCATACGCCAGGCCATTCACCAGGGCATATATCTTTATTCCGTGAGAAGGATAAGGTGCTTATTGCTGGAGATGCATTTGTTACAGTCAAACAAGAATCTCTTTATAAGGTGATTACGCAGACAAAAGAAATCAGTGGTCCCCCTCAATATTTTACAACAGATTGGCTGGCTGCTCGAGCATCTATCGAAAAATTAGCAATACTAAAACCTTCAGTTGCCATCACAGGGCACGGATTACCAATGAAGGGCGAAGAACTGACAAGCAACCTAAAAAAACTTGTCGATGATTTTGAACAAATCGCACTACCCAAGCAGGGTAAATATTTAAATTAATCACGTAAGGAAAAAACAAAGAAAAAGCCGCAGCGTCGTCACACGCTACAGCCATTGTCTTGCCAATTTAGTCAGATGATTCATTATATCATAAATTATCAGATTGCAACTGCAGAATGAACATATTTGAATGACAAGACACAATGAATGGCAAGTTGTTAATAGGAGCCTGTTTTGATAATAGCTATCAAAACAGGCTCCTTCTTTGTATTTGAATGTCATAGATCATTTCATGGTATAAAATTTCCTTTTTAAAAAAAGTGGTTGAACAAATTTTTTATTTGTGTATATAATGTTTATATAGTATATATACAATATAATAAATTTGTAGGGGGATTGTTTAAGTGATAGGCACTGAAAAAGCGGATGAAAGTAATCTGTTAAAACGATGGACCATCACTATTGGTTTATTTTTAATTGTTCAATTGATCTTTATCGCGGTCGATGGCACTAATCTGGAGCCGAACATGAACGATAGTAATAATTTAGTTGCCAGAATGGGAAGATGGATTTTGGATTCGAGGCTTTTCACAGAATGGATAACGCCTTATTCCTTTCCTTTTTTTAATATGTTCATCACAATCCATGTTATTGCTATACTGATTGCAGCACTAGGGAATATTATTTCAACGATATTCTCAAAAAAATAAAGAAGAGGGATTGGCATGCAAATAATTATTTCGAACAGTTCAAAGGAGCCAATTTATGAACAAATTACGAATCAAATTAAATCACTTATTTTAGCAGGTGAACTACAGGAGGGCACAGCAATACCCTCCATGCGTAACCTCGCAAAGGATTTACAAATTAGTGTAATAACGACAAAACGCGCTTATGAAGAATTGGAGAAGGCGGGCTTTATCTATTCCATTGTTGGCAAAGGATCTTTTGTAGCGGAGCAAAATTTGGAGGTTATACGGGAAAAGAAGCTGAAGGTTATTGAGGAACAGCTAAGTGCGGTCATTGCGAATAGCAGAGAAATAGGCCTGTCACTTGATGAGCTAAAGGAATTATTGAAGATTTTATACGAGGAGTGAAAGGGATGGAAAATGTAGTTGAATTAAAGAATGTCACAAAGAGGTTCAAAGGCTTTTCCGTAAATCATATAAATTTACAGGTAAAGCGAGGCTTTGTAACGGGTTTCATTGGAGCAAATGGAGCTGGTAAGTCTACAACGATAAAAACGATGATGAATCTATTAAGGCCAGATGCTGGAGAAGTAAAGCTTTTCGGATTAGACTACAAGACGCATGAGAAGGAGATTAAGCAGCGCATTGGGTTTGTATACGATGGCAATATATTTTTTGAAGGGTTGAACTTAAAAGATATAAAACGTATAGTTGCACCTGCTTACAAACGCTGGGACGATACAATATTTTATCAATACGTAGAACAATTCGAATTACCACTTAACAAAGCAATAAAAACATTTTCTAAAGGGATGCAAATGAAGGCTTCATTAGCAATAGCCCTCTCACATCAGGCAGAGCTAATCATTATGGATGAGCCGACAGCAGGATTAGATCCCATTTTTAGACGGGAGCTGTTAGATCTATTACAGGAATTAATGGTTGATGGCAATCGCACTATTTTCTTTTCTACGCACATTACAACTGATTTAGATCGTATCGCAGATTACATAGCTTTTATACAGAAAGGGGAATTAGTATTTAATCAATCTATACACGATGTAGCTGAAAACTATGCGCTCGTTAAAGGTGAGTTGAATCTACTTGATAGAGACACTGAAAAAGCATTTGTTCATGTTCATCGTGCATCCACAGGATTTGAAGCATTAACGGATAATATTAAAGCAGCGAAAAATATTTTTGGAGACACAGTTATTATTGAACGTGCCTCTCTGGAAGATATCATGTATTACTTTAAAGGAGGCATCCATCATGCTTAACTTAATTAAACGCGATGTCATACTACAGAAAAGGCAGCTATTGCTTTTTATTCCTTTTATCTTAGTTTTTATTTTGTTGGGGGCACCACCCGTTTTAATTTTTCTGGTCGCCAGTATTTTTATTCCCTTTAACACATATGCATACGATGAAAAAGTTGAGACGAATATATTATTAAACTCCTTGCCATACACACGTACAGAAATTATCGCATCCCGCTATCTTGGAGCGATTGTCTATATGATTTTATCCATAGGTGTTACAAGTCTAGCGCTGCTAGCTTTCAATAAACATTTTACGGTATCTGACATTGCCATTGGTAGTGGCTTATTCTTACTATTTGCTGCGCTTACCTTCCCATTATTTCAGATATTTAAACAGGGTTATATTACAACGGTTATACTTATTAGCTTTATCCTCTTAACTTGGATTTCACGACCAATTGCATTGTATATGAATGAACACTTAACAACAATTATTGATTTTGTTGATAATACATCCGTTACGGTTTTATATACAGGGGCGACGTTTTTTATTATGCTAATCTATATTATTTCTTGGGGGATTACACATATTATTTATCAACGAAAAGCCTTCTGATTGTGTGCTTTTGTTTACTTCTAGAAGATTACTCAAGGAAAGTGGACAATTTTAGAATGGTGCCCTTGATAAAATTTCATTGGGAGCTGAATGTAAGATGGAATTTAAATGTCTTTATGCAAAAATGAATGAAGTAAAAAGGTTATATTGCTTAATATAAGGGAAAGAATGAAAGCCTCCATATGCCTACAAATCGACATATTTAGGCATGTTTACTTAGTATTTCGAAAGTGGTTTTATAGTAATATTTGGTATATAGTCTGTAGGAGGTTTTATATGCCTGATTTATTACTCGTTCTTTTTTTATTTAACTTTTCTTTATTTCTTTTGCACGAAATGGATGCAATAAGACGCTCTGAGTGGCGATTGTTTATAATACTTAAAGATATGGAAGATTCAAAGGCTTATAAAGTATTCACTTTTATTCACCTGTTTCTATACGTATTAATCCTTTCCTTACTTTTCAGTCAGTATCAAACCATCATTTTTTGGGTCCTTGATCTATTCTTTATCATTCATGCAATCCTGCATTTATTTTTTGAAAGGCATCCTCGAAATGAATTTAAAAATAGCTTTTCAAGATCCATTATTTATCCAATGGGGGTCCTTTCTGTAATACATTTAGTATTATTAATTAATATTTCGACTTAATTGTATTATAAAGGAAGTTTTCAGCTAGTAATTTGCAGAAAATTATTCCAATTTGTTGGTTTTCTGCTTATTATAAAGATGGAGGTGATTATCAGATGTATAGTAATACGGCAAATATGTTGAAGCAAACGAACAATCTTATCAATGCATTGAAAAAATTGAAGCAAAATCTATCTTTTGTGAAATTGTATATTAATAGCGATAGAATACTGGCTATCTATTTTTTAAGTAATGCGTATAGTGATTTTAATTTATTTAAAACAATTTATTTATCTGTAACACCTGGTGATCAAACGATTGATAAGTTTTTACAGGAGTATGAAAAATTCTTTGTAGAAGTGAATAAATACTTAGAGGTCTTTAATGATGATAGCGTCGTCGAGGATAGACTTCATAAGGAAGTTTTGTTTGCGATTAATGAATTAGAAAGATATTTGTTAAATCTGTTAGATGTGTATAGATAAAAAGTTAGACATTCCTTATTTCTGAGGGGTGTCTTTTATTTTAAAGAAGCTTCTTAGATTAAGCTTCTCTGGTTGTAGGGAGAAATGAATAAGAAATGTTAAGGGATAGGAGAAAAATATGATTAGAAAAATTGAAATGGGTTTGTTTGTAATTGGAGTAGTAATGGCCTTAATAGGTATGCCTTATTTATTGGGGTATTTAACGAATGAATGTTTAAAATATCCTCTCTATCTAGGGTTAATATTAATGGTTGCCACTCTCCCTGTAACAATATCCAAGAGAAAGTAATCCATTGAGATTTAAATACTTGGTGTCTAGAGATTGTAGAGACACACTTGTGATATTGATCCTAAAGAGTAGTATTATTCATAAGTAACGAGTTATCTTGCTGATACGTACTATAAAAATGATTTTAAGTAATAGAAAATTAAACAGTCACAAAAGTATTAAACAAAAATGCTATCTTGCTTTGAAACCTAATTTTAAAGAGAGACAACACTAAATGATGAAGAAATAAATACATTGTTAAAATAACAAAATGAATGCAAGAAAATAAGAAGCTCCATATAACTAAAGAAATACTACTCAAATCCCCTGGATAACTTTCTGCAGCTGTAAATCGAATACCTCCCATAAAAAGCACAGTCACCGATTGGATACAATAAGTTAAGAAAAGTACGATTACAAAATAAACAATATACGATAAAGTAAGAAAAATGTCTTATGAACTATTCCAGTCTCCTCCAACAATAATGATATTAGTTAGTTGCACATTTCTAAAAGTAATGCTCCTTCCATTACGAAAAAGGAAAATATTACATATATAAAATTAGGTGAGACATTGTTAAGATTTGATAGGTAAAGTATTCGATGGAATTGGAATAGAACGCTAGTTAGTCATTACAAACTTTAAAAAATGGTACATAGGTCTAAACTTAGGGACAATTAAAAAAGTAGTCAAAATAAAATATAGGAGCAGAAATGGCAGTCCTTACGTAATAAAGAAAGGAAAAACAGAGCTGATAATTGAGAATAGAGAAACTATTGTAGAGAAATTATCCGAACTTTTCTTAGTGCGACCATAGCTTTTAGAGGGTTTGTAAAAGGAAGGGAAGTATTTTATGAAAAATCAATTGATACGAATAATCGCTATCGCTCTACTTGGTGTGTGTGTATATATTAATATGTACGAAATAGATGAATTAGGGTTGATGCAATTTTTTGCATATGTTGGCTTATTAGGTTTTACTTTTGCGGTGGGTATGCCAATCATCTTTATTAAAAATAAGATTAGTTTATCCAAAAAATTTGGTTTGTTGTTTTTAAGCATGATCATCGCAGCAATAATTCCTTTATTGGGATTTGGAAATTTAAAATATATCCTTGAAGAACATTTAATGAATAAAGAGATGAATAAAGTTGTAAATCAATATAATGTAAATTTGCAAACTGATGAGGTGTTTTTAACCTTTCAAAATCATCTTCTCGTTGGAAAAAGAGATGATTTGCTTGGAAGTATAGACAAAACACTATTGGTTTATAATGCCGTAGGGAAAGAAACGAAAAGAATTAAAATAACGGAATTAGCAAAAGCAGCCGTTCCTTATCTGCCCCTTACTGATAAAGAAAAGGAAACAACTTATTTTGATGGTATGAAGACACAAGGAAATACATATGACCTTTGGGAAAAAATAGATGATAACGACATACAACTATTTTTTAGATACGTTACAACGGAAGTTCCTGAGGATTATCAACCTGAACCAGATATGCCAGCCGATGCAAAGGACATAAAGTTCCATTATGACATCACCTATTCACCGGTTTTAGATGAGAACGGGGAATTTGTTTTTAGTTCGGATACTTTCCATTTATATAAAAGCAACGACTCAATTCGAGTTAGCTACAAAGCTTCGGGCATTGAAGCGATTGTTGCTCCAAATACTGCAGTGTTAGTGAACGAAATCAAGTAAAGATTACATACATTGCTAAGTACAACATGAAGCCAGTAGAGTGTTAGCGGCAAATCCACAAACGTAACTAGTATGAATATACTAAGTAACAACAAAGCCTAGGTACTCAAATTAATGTTGAGCCTGGGCATTTTTTTCGTGATTTATTTATCTAACGAACGTCTTGTTTTTCGAAATTTCAAATAAATGAATGACCACAACCTAATAAAGTGGTAAAGTATAGAAAAAGTGAATGGAGAATTATGTAATGGAAAAACTGAAGAAGGTTGAATTAAAACATTTTTTAAGTGAATATATGCAAGGACTGAACGCTTTTGTACTTACTGAAGAGCAAAAACAATTTTCTGCACTGCCGAGCAATTTTGAGGAAATTAATGAAGGACAGCATCGCATTGTAATTCTAAGTGAAAATACACCTGTTGGTTTCTTTCTCCTAAATGCAAATGAACGAGTTAAGAAATATTCTACGAATAGAAATGCGATGCTATTATCTGCATTATCAATTAATCATACAGAACAAGGGAAGGGCTATGCAAAACAAGGAATGACATTACTAGCTGAGTTTGTTAAAGCAGAATTTCCTAATTGTGATGAAATTGTTTTAGTTGTAGACAAAGCTAATATTCCAGCACAGAAACTATATGTAAAAGTAGGGTTTGAAGATACGAATGAAAGGCTAATAGGACGTATCGGCGAAGAAATAATCATGAGGCAATTCATAAAATAAAGTTAGACCACCATTGTCACCAGAGTTTATGCTACATTTTGTAGATGAACTCTGGTTTTATGTTTTGGGGAAATGTCGCATCCATTCTTGAAAAAGAGTTTCATCGATCAAGATTAGCAAAGAAAATGATTTAAAATATCCTGATTAAAAATACACCGGCTATCATCACCATTAAACCAATTATTTGTAATGGTTGAATTCGATTCTTTAGCGAGTTAAACAATCCGAATTGCTGTACCAGCAAGCTACCAGTGATTTGACCGAATAAAGCAAGAACTACAGTTTGGCCATTTCCAATTTGATTGACAAGAAATACATTGATGAGAACATAAGATCCTCCTAAGATCCCGCCAATCCATATCCACCAGGGAGCAGCTTGTTTAAAAGGCTCTTTAATACTTGTGTAAGATCGATCTTTTAACCCAACAATTATAATCAAGGTAATAGTACCAACAAAGAATGAAACAAGGGCAGCATGAGAAGAAGAGTGAAGAACTTTTCCTAATTGTCCATTAACAGCGATTTGGATAGCTAGTAACATTCCTGCTAGAATCCCTACTATGCGCCAAATCCATAGATTCCGCACACTCTCCTTATTTGTTTGGGGAGAATACTGTTCATTTTTCTTGCTTCGTATAGCTGTAGCTAAAAGGACGCCTAGTAAGACTAGTAATATGCCAAAGATTCGATTCCATCCAAAGGAATATTGTGTTGCATTAAACCAGCCATTATGATCGATTAACATACTCATGAGAGTCATGCCAAAGATCGGTAGGATAGTTGTTTGCACACTTCCCAATTTAGGAAACAAGAGAATGTTAGTAGTTATCGCAATAGCGCCACCAATTCCCCCCAACCAAATATAGATAGGTTGGTTCAACAATAAATCTAATGGAATCCCCAGTGATGAACCACTACTTACTAATGTAATAGTTAAGAAGATGACACCAACAGCGAAGGAAATCATTGAAGCTAAAAAAGGAGAAATCACAAACTTTCTTAATTGAGCATTAATGGCTGTTTGCACAGCAAGAATAGCTCCAATACTTATAGCCAAAAGTACTGCAAACATAAAATTCATCACAACCTTTGTTGAAGAAAATGTAAAGAAAAAGAAATGTAAAACAACGCATGATTGATTATATCAGAGTACGTGTTGAATTTTATAAAATTAAGCACTGAACACTAAGTAAGAAATAGATTTTATTTATGATGTGGAACGTCACCAAACACATTAAGATAACGATAAAAAATCAGTTTCTCAAAAAAGAAATGATTTTTCATGTATAGAAGCGGTTAAGAAATAGAGCTTTATGTTAATAAAGTATAGTGTAATCTCTTCATATTCTGTATATTGGTGTATGAGGAGGAGATTTAATGGCAAGAAAATGGATACTACCATTATTTATATTACTAGGTGTTTTGATCTCTGGTTGTAGTGAGGGTCAGGAAAAAGGTAGCAAAGATGGTGGAGATGTAGAAGTAACTATTCCAGCTCTATTTTTTGAGGGTCAGGACATTGATTCTGTTATTTCAAAGGCAAAAAGCAGTGGGATGAAGGAAGTCAGTAAGAATGATAATGGTTCTTTAACTTATAAAATGTCTGAAACAGAACATAAAGAAATGATGAAAGGTTTAAAAGAAGGCATTCTAGCAAGTGTAGAAGAGCTTAAAGCAAGTGAAGAGTTCAAATCTATTAAAGATGTAACCTATGACAAGTCTTTTTCAGAATTCACTTTATCTGTAAACAAAGAAGAATTCGATAATAGTCTTGATACAATGGCCTCATTCGGACTAGCTTTAACAGGTATGTACTATCAATTATTTAATGGTGTGGATGAAAAGGATTATAAAGTCAAAGTAATTTTTAAAGATGAATCAAATGGAGATGTAATTAACACGATAGTTTATCCAGATGATTTAAACAAGAAAAATTGATCGGAAGAGCACCTAACATAGGTGTTCTTTTTAAATGCTTTGAGTGCAATCGAGTTGGGCAGTAGTAGTTGTTCCTGATTCTTGATTGCTTTTTATTTTTGCAAAGGTTTTGTGTTCAAAGTAGAATGTCAGCAGCAAATTCTTAATGCAAACATGGATAGGCATAAGAAAATGATAGAATTTGTTTTGAGAAACGACTGACGATAGCATAGTTGTAAGTAGAGATAGAACTAAATGATTCCACAAAGCCCAGATACTCATTAATTTTGAGCCCGGGCTTTATACTTATTTAACTTGTAATCCCTTTTATTATTCTCAAGATCGGCTGAAGGAGCTATCTAAAGAAATTTTTAATAGCATCCATACGAATTTTGCTATAACATTCTTCGCAACGAAAAATCTTATCGGTTCTTTCCTTTAACTGTCTAAATCTCAGTGATCCCTCGTATACTCTGAATTTATTCCTACAACTAGAACAAATTACCTCATAGTAATGCATAGCTATCCTCCTCAAGTTTTCTGACATATTATTTTTTAGTTGATTTAACGAATATTGTAATTAGTTCTCTCGTATATTCCTCAACATTTAACTGGGGATTTCTCATTAATTCAATAGTGAATCCGTCAATGGAATTTCGTATCGTTAACGCCATTACTCTCGAAGCCAATTTGGTGAATTCTCGGAAGACACCCGCGTGCATTCCTAGTGTAAGTATGTTTTCAATGGGAAGAAAAATAGTATCATCATGATCCGCCGCAAAACGAAGTTTGCCATCAGCAGTTCTTTCATTAGAAACAATTTCAATGACAGCGAAAACATGTTGCCGATTTTCATCTATGAATCTAAGGTTTGATTCAATATAAATGCTAAGCATATCTATAGGAGATTTTTGATTTTCGATTAGAGGAGCAGTATAAGCTTGACATGCCATATAGTAATCATAAATTACTTGCTCTAACAATTCCCCCTTACTTGCAAAGTGATAGGAGATAACCCCCTTACTGATTTGTGCACGTTTTGCAATTTGACCTAAAGAAGCTTGAGCGTAACCCACCTCTGCAATGGTTTCAATAGCACATTCCACAATTTGAGTTCTACGAGCTTTTTCAATAAATGACATTTCTTTTTGATTAGTTGTTTTATTTTTTTTACTCATGTATTTATTTTAGCACGGTTGTACTAATTAAGCGAATAAAAAAACATTTAGGGAGGTTCCTAAATGGAGGCTTTTCTTTTACTTTGAAATGTCAAGGGCTAGACTAGGGCGTTTCGTGAGGAAGATTAAGATACTTGAGCTTGGAACTATTTCTTATCTGTTGACATGGAGTCGGCTCCATCTTTTAAGATGAATGAAATCAAAGAATGGAGTGATGGGATGGTAATTTTGACAACTATACTAATTGTGTTATATGCGGTTTTAATAGGAGTGGCAGGGATAAAAAAATGGAAAGAAGTTGGATTTGAAGTACGAACATTCATATTTGTTATCATATCAATTAGTATTCTCTTAATATTATGTATACCAAGCAAAGGTTGGTTATTTATATTACTGATAATTGCGTTTATCTTGTTACATATACTAGCAGTTATAGAAGGGAGGTTAACAAATGGACGAATTACTTTCAGCCATCATATCATTCGCTTCATTTTCCATTGTATAATTGCCCTAATGGTTTATAAATTTATATTATAGAAGGAGATTTTAATGAAAATTGGTGAATTTGCAATATGTACTGGTCTTAGTAAAGATACTATTCGTTATTATGAAAAAATGAATTTATTGCAACCGGAAATTAAAAATAAGCACCGCTATTATAACAAGAAAGACATTGATATAGTGGAAGCAATTCTTAAACTTAAACAAACGGGATTTTCTCTCCAAGAAATCAAAATGCTTTTTGATTGGTCGGGAAATATTGATCAAAATAAAAAACTGACAAAAGAAGAATTACAAAATCTACTTGAAATAAAAGTTATATTCCAAGAAAAGTATGAGCAGATGTTACAAAGAGAACATCAGCTTAAACAAATTAAACAGGTTTTATTAAATATAGATAATAAAATAAAGCACCTTTTAGAGAAAAATAAAGAAGAAAATTGCTGGTTTTAACGATGTGTTTAGAAAATAAAGGAAAAGAATGTACTAATAATTAAAGCTGTTTGACGTTCTAATTGAACGTTTGAAACGAACGTCTGTAGGTGAGAAACAATATTTTAAGCTCTTCTATTTAGTTATTTCTAAAAGTGTTGTTTCTTCAACTTATCGAGAAGGTGTGCAAGAAGGAATAGTAGAATATCACGTTGAAATAGAAGTAGAAATAAATTAGTAAGGAGGATGTATTTGTGACTAGCCATGACTATAAATCACCAATAAAAAACAGAATCGGCGGTGTATTTGTTCCAGTTCGTAACCTAGAGAAAGCAAAAGAATGGTACAGAAAAATACTTGGTTTGGAAGGGGGAGAAGAATATTTTGGACATTTATTCGTGGTACCCATGAAAGGTACCGCTGGATTAATTTTAGATTCCATGCCAAAGTGGAGAAAAGAAGATGGTGATATTACCACTTACCAAGTTCCGTCAATTCAGCTTTTGACCGATGATATTGAAGCTTCATATCAATTTATGAAAGAAAATAATGTTGAACTGGTTACAGAGATTCAGGATAATTTTTATTTTGTGTTCAAAGATTTAGATGGCAATTTACTAATGATTTGTAAAGAAACTACTTAAAAAAATGCGAAAATTGCTCTTTGGACTACTGGAAAGAAAGTGGGGAGTCAATCGCAGCTGAATGTGCATTGTACAAAGTGATAAACGATAAACAATTCAAGATTGATGATAAATTTATCAAGTTTTACTTGACATCAAAAGCGTACTAGCGAGGAGAAGGTAGACAATTAATTAAGTTTATCGAGGATTAATCGAAAGAAAAAGGTCACTTCTATTAAAAGTGACCAGGATGCTTAGTTATGCTTTATTAAAACTCTAGGGGATTAGGTGTTTATTCAATTTTATTGAATTGTAATATTTCCTTTATATGTTGCAAAGTAAATACCTGCATCAGGATCGTATGCATAATCAAATCTTGTTAGGTATCCTGCGTATTTAAAATCTCCATCCCATTCAACATGATAAATTTGTCCAGGTGGAAACGTTGAAGTTCTTGTATTAACTGTGACATATTTAGTATACACAGCAGCTGGACTAACATTGTCTATACTAGTAGAGTTTTGAACAACGTTGATTTCGGCTGCTGAAACATTACCTGATGGATAGATGAAAAATGAAACAAGTAAAGCTGAGAGTAGAGCAAAACCAAAAATGCGACCTTTAATTGTTTTTACCATTATTATTCCTCCATTCTAGTATAATCCCCTAGTAATTTACATTTAAACATATATTGGTATTTATAGCAACGGATGGTGGCTATTGGTTATGAAATTGATTAAAAAGTAGGTGTTACACATGCATTATGAGTGGTTAAAGAACTATCAATAATTAGCAGATTAATTTGTACATAGAATAAGCGTTAATCTCAAAAAAATCTACATAACATACTTTTTATATTTTCATAAATTTCTCCTTGCTAAAGAGCGAATGTTTGTTCTAATATAAATACAAACAAACGTTCCGTAGAAGGAGAGGTCAAAATGGCGAAAATATATAATTTTCCAACTAAAGCATTTCGAGATATAACAAAGGAAAGAGTTGATGTTGTAACTATTGCTTCTGGTTTTATGGGTGGTGTTGTAAAGGTATATGAATGTGAAGGGACAGTCATTATTCATAGTGAAAATAAGAAATCCAGCCATGCTAGTATTTCAAATGATCTTGGTCAGGTTAAAGAATGGGAGATTAGATATGCAATAGAACATATATTAAAAAGAGGCATTACAGAAGTGAATATAAAAGTTAGTAATACAGGAGTTGTTCATATTCGTAATAAAGATATTAATTCACTTTCTCAGTAAAGTCAGGTCACTTATAAAATAATATGAGTACTGGTTATATCGTTAATGGTCTTTTTAAAACGTAGTTTGCAACTATCCCTTCGACTGTTAGAGGCTTTTAAATTTGTTCCAGCTAACTCTGATAGCAAGTAATTATCAACTTGCTTGGAATGATCATGTACAAGAAATAACAGGTCAAGGTCAATTGGAGTTAGATATTTAAAAGATATTGTTCTGTAAAGTTATTTAACTTTTAGAGGTTTTACAAAGAATGAAATGAACATAACAGAAACCCCTATAGCAATGAAAAGTATTGCAACAGATTTATTTGAAATAAATGAATTGTATTCTAGGGCACCTGTTAATCTCGCTGATCCGATTGAAAGCGATAAGATGCCTAAAACAAATATGATATGTCCAATTTTAGAAGGTGTTTTCATTTTATAACAACTCCTGATATTTAGGTAATAACTTACAAAAGGATAACATGATTAGGTAATATTTGAAAATATGGTTCGGTTTGATTATTGCACAATAGGAGTATTTGAGGTTGATGGAAGAAGTACAAAAGTCAATATGGGCTGTCAGTAAATTATATGAATTTATAATAAAGGGGTATGTTTTATGAAACCATTTATGTTACGGCATAAACTGGGTTGGCTACCTAACAAATTAGAGTATCGCAGAACCTATATCATAGGTTTTAAAGGAGAAACAGACGAAAGTTATACTTTCATGCTAACAAAGAATAGTAAGTATGTAAGATTAGTAAATAACAATAAAGAAATGGTTGTTAGGAAAAGAGAATTAAAGAGATATTTCAAGGATGGTTGTTTACAGTTTCTAACTACACAATATGAGGAACATGCTTGAAAGATATGGAATGGTAAACGTTTAACTTTTTTCTTTTTTGGGTTTAACAAAGTAAGAAATGAACATAACAGAAACGCCCATAGATATGTATAGTAGTGCAACAGATTGATTTGGAATAACTGAATCATATTCAAAGAAACCAGATAATCTTCCTAATCCAGTTATCATCAAAGTAATGCCAAAAATAAATATGATATATCTATTTGTAGAATGTATTTTCAACACAAAACAACCCCCGAGGCTTCCTAATAATTTATATAAGGATAACATAAACTGGTAAATATTTCACTATTCAGATTGAGTCAATATACATTATGAATATGTAAAATAAACACGTTCACTTGTACGTGTATGTCAGAAACGAGCAATTGATACAACTAATCATAAAGGCTTTCAAATCAAAGTGACAATAATGTTAGCTTAAGCAATTAATTGTCACCTTTTACGATGGTTTAAAGATACATTTTTTCTTAACATAGCTTTATTAAGCTATAAAGGAGAGAATGTCTTGAATATATTAGAAATAAATAATGATTTATTTAGAATGCTTAATAGTCTAGGAAAAGAATTTCAATTCTTCAATTTACCAATGATTATTATTGCTGAATACACAGTTATTTTCTTAGCTATTTTTGTTATTCTGTTCTGGTTTACCAAAGATAGAGAAAATAAAATAATGCTCATGTGCGCAAGCATAGCTTTCGTTTTGGCTGAAATTATAGGGAAATTTGCAGGGTTATTACATTTTAATCGCCAACCATTTGCTGTCCTTTCGAATACAAATCAGTTGATAGAAAAAGCAATAAATAATTCATTTCCAAGCGATCATACCATATTATTTTTTTCATTCTGTATGTCCTTTTGGTTATTTAAAAAAGGAAAATGGAGTCTATGGATTTTGCTTGCTATATTAGTCGGAATTTCACGTATTTGGGTAGGAGTTCATTATCCATTAGATGTAATGGTAGGTGCTCTTATTGGAATTACTTCTGCAATAATAATTTACTTTACACTTCCGAAATTAACACTAATAGAAAATGGAATTACCAAATATGAATCCATTGAAAAAGTAATTAGAAGAAAATTCCATAAAACAAATCTAATGTAAAACAATATTAAAGGTCACGTCTAAAATTAAAGTGTACCCTTTACAAAGGGTACACTTTAAAACAGGTGTGACTTTTTCTTTTGCTTTGAAAACATCAAACAGCCAAAACGCTATGAGTTGAGATGGCAGGGTTTGGTGATGTTTTGAAAGTGGAATTTGTAGAAAATTGTTTCAATTTATTATCTCTCAGATTATGATTTAGTGGGAGGTTAAATAATGTCAGATAAAATTAAAAACATTTTTATTGGAATCATATTTTTTGTTGTCCTAATTTTAGGGACATCATTCGTAATTGATACAATATTGATCAATGGATTAAAAGTTGATAATGGACTTATAGGTAGTATAGTGGGTGGGATAATAGGAATGGTAGGCGTAATTGTAACTACTTATTTCATTATCGAAGCAAACAAAAAATCAGTGGAGGATTCGTTAAAAAAACAAGATAAGCAGGCAAGGGATAGAGATTACATTGCATTAATCCTTACCAAAGCAGAGGAGTTGAACCATGAAATTATAAAATCTACTCAAATCTACAAAAAAATAATGGATAATTTCAGAATTACTAAAACACACCAAATCTTAATTAACACATATGAGGATAGATTTTCTTTAAAACGTAAAGATGACGGAATTTATGATATGGCTAAAAGGGATTTGGTCGAAAACAATCTGAAATTCGAAAAACTGCGAAACGAATTAACAGTTTGTTTAAATACTTTAATTATAAAAAATATTTACATCGGAATTTTATCAGACCAAATTAATGGTTACGAACATACAGTTAATCAGAATATCGAAATAATAATTAATAGTTTAGATTCAATAGGTAATTTAAATGAACTAGAAGAAACGTTCCGATGGCAAAATAAGTATTACATAAATGATTCAAATAAATTACTAAAAGATTTGAATGATTTTGTTGTAGAAAAACTGAGCGAATTAAGAAAAGGCGTAAGTTGAATACTTTACTAATCAATAAAGGGTTGATTTCAAACAAATTTTTCTAATAGGAGCGTGTAAAATGAATTTAAAAGAAAAGTTGATATTAATAAAAGAAAATGGGTACCAAGCACCTCCCGATAGATTTCAGTTGATACTAGAAATGATAAATAACATTGGCTCTTTGGATGCCCAACTACGTGATGAGCTAATTTATACAACCTTATCACACTGGATTCCTGATAAATCTCTCACCGCAAACGAACTAGAACAACTTTTACCGGTTGTTTTGGATAAAAACCATTTGCTTTTTAAACTTGGTGAAACAAATACAGACTCTGTCTTCACTCGGTCTTTCTCCATGCTAGTCATACCGCTCCTCTTAACGAGGCATAGAGAATCACCATTTCTCTCAAGAGAGCAAATTCATCACATAAAAGAGAAAGTATTTTACAATGTACAAGAAGAGCGAGATTACCGTGGGTATGATGAAGAAAAAGGCTGGGCTCATGCCATAGCCCATGCAGCAGATGCTTTAGATGATTTGGCTCAATGTTCCGAACTGGATAAAAGCGACCTCTTAACTATCCTCGATTTGGTTTACGAAAAGATGACTATAACAGAGCGAATTTACTCCGATGGGGAAGATGAGAGAATGGTCAACTCCATAATTAGTGTTTTAAATAGAAAAATACTTAGTCAGATTTGTGTAGAGCAATGGATTCAAAGTTTTGGTGATGTGGAGAAAAATTCAGAATTTCTTCCTGCCTTTAAGCAAAAAAATAATATAAAGAACTTTTTGAAAAGTTTATACTTTCGAGTTAAATTTTACAAAGTGGATGCCGTTCTCTGCTCGACTATCGAGCAGACATTATATAAAGTAGAAAAAGTATACTATTCTTAATTTAAAAAGTGTCGAATAAAAAAAGAATATCTTCATAATGAAATTACTCTCTTGGTAGCTATCACTTATGACCTGTCCCTATCACTCATCATCTTCAGATTATGCAACCTCTGCATAAAAACATGTTGCAGAATATGAGAAGAAGCTTTTAGAGGTACAAAATCTAATCGTAAGAGTTACTGGTGATAGAGAGGTCCAAGTGTTGAACTGGATGTTAGATGGCAATTTGCAACGGTGAATAGGCCAACATATGGCTTTATCAGCAACGAGCATTCGAAGAATTAAAAAATAGTATTGTTTATCAGATGTTGGCGTAAGAAAGGGAGGGCTCTATGTCCTCTTTTTTTAGTGGCAAATGGAATTTCTATTAATAATCCTTATCAAAAATAGGAATTATATTATTTATTTAGTAATATAAGTGTTTGATTAGAATTAAAAGGAGAGTTTCTGTGGATTCTAAAGTTCCTATCCAAGTTCAAAGTTTTTTAAATGAATATTTATCGTTATTTGAAAATCAAATTCCTAATACACTGGATGCATTATATTTACATGGTTCAATTGCTCTTCATGCTTACATAGAAGGTTCTAGTGATATTGACTTTATTGCTGTTGTAAATCGATCCCTAACTGAATCAGATGTGAAAATAATATCTGATCTTCATGAAAAACTAAATCAAAAATATAAGAAAACAATAATGGATGGGTGTTATTTACTAGATAAAGATTTTGGTAAGAAACAATCTGAGATAAAGAATTGTTTATACGTAAATGAAGGTAAAACAAAATGGAGTAATGATTGTACTAACCCTATTACTTGGTGGATTTTAAAAAACAAAGGAATCACTATAAAGGGTTCAGATGTTACCACATTAGTTTTTAATGTTGATGAAAGTATATTAATTGAATATGTTTTAGAAAATATGAATACCTATTGGTTAAATCGATTGAAGACAATAAAAAAATATAAGACCATAGCTCTTCTGTTACCAAATAAATTTGTCGATATGGAAGTAGAGTGGTCTATTACAGGGATGTTACGTCAATTTTATACACTTAGAGAATGCGATATTGTTTCAAAGGTAGATGCTAGTAAATATGCAATCAATCATATACCAGAAAGATGGCATAACCTTATAAAAGAAGCTATTAGTATTAGAGAAGGATTGAACATACGTTATTATAAATCTAAAAAACAACGTATTGATGATACTATCCAATTCATGAATTACATACTTGATGCTTGCAATAATATTGAAAAATAATAAACAAATCAATGTTTAAATGTGATACATGTTACAAACGTTATATATGTTACACATTAGGTATTCAAAAATTTATCTTGTAAAATGGGAGGCAGGACGGTGCGGTAAGGTTTTCCTCCCTTGGCATTTATAAATTACTAATTATTAGGGAAAGACAGACCGACCTGCGCCGAGCAAATTAGTTCGGAGCATGACATACATGGCAGGTCTATATTTTTTTAGAGATAAGGCAATGCGCCAGTTTACTTGTTTTGTTAAGAATAATATGTATAAAAATAAATCATTCCCTTGTTCTAAGATGAACTGCACCCCAATTGTTAGACACGGTGCTGCACCCCAAAAGTTAGAGTAAAAAACTAACTTTTGGGGTGTTTTTCTATGGCTAAATATTCTTACGAATTAAAATTACAGGCAGTACTTGCCTATTTAGACGGTAAAGAATCAATGCGAGCAATTGCCAAGCGTTTCAATATAAGCAAAACACCTTTATTAAATTGGATAGCTCTATACAAAGAAAATGGCGTACAAGGATTAATTCCAAACTATACAAACTATGATATTCAATTTAAAATGGACGTACTAAATTATATGATCGAATTTGGGGCGTCTCTTACACAGACAGCAGCAGTCTATAATATTCCTTCCCCTTCTACCATACATCAATGGCAAAGGCAGGTTGACTTTTCTGGTGTTGACGCCCTCCTTCCGAAGAAAAAGGGGCGTCCATCCATGAAAAAAGAATTAAACAAACAACCAAAACAAGCACCAATAGAAGGCTCTACTGAAGCACTTCAAGCACGTATTAAACAGCTTGAAATGGAAAACGAGTATTTAAAAAAGTTGAACGCCTTAGTTCAAAACAAGGAAAAATCACTACGAAAGACAAAGTAAAAATAATTTGTGAATTAAGGCAAAAATATTTAGTAAAGGCACTTGTGGCGTTAGCAGACATTCCAAGAAGTACATTCTATGACATCTCAAAGAAAATAGATTTACCAGATTCAGATGCCGATCTAAAAAACGAAATAAAGGCGATTTTTGTAGAACACGACGGTCGTTATGGCTACCGTCGTATTCGTGATGAACTAGCGAATCGCGGGCAAAAAGTGAATCATAAGAAGGTTCAACGTATTATGAAAGAGTTAGGTTTAAAGTGTATTGTACGCATGAAAAAATATAAATCATATAAAGGTACAGTCGGTAAAATTGCGCCAAATATTTTAGATCGAAACTTTACATCGGAAGCACCCAATGAGAAATGGGTAACGGATATTACAGAGTTTAAATTGTTTGGCGAAAAAATTTATTTATCACCTGTTTTAGATTTATTTAATGGTGAAATCATTACCTATACAATTGGCTTTAGACCAACGTACTCTCTTGTTTCAGAAATGTTAGAGAAAGCCTTAGAACATCTACCTGAGGACCACCAGCTACTGATGCATTCAGATCAAGGGTGGCATTATCAAATGAAGCAATATCGTCAAACCCTTCAATCAAGAGGTATCGTGCAAAGCATGTCTCGTAAAGGAAACTGTTACGACAACTCGGTGATGGAGAATTTCTTTGGGATTATGAAATCAGAATTCCTTTATCTAAAAGAATTTGAAAGTGTGGAGCATTTTAAAAAAGAATTAGAAAAATATATTGATTATTACAATAACAAACGGATGAAGGCAAAATTAAAAATGAGTCCAGTACAATACCGAACTCATTTTACTCAAGCTGCCTAATGAACTAACCGTGTCTAACTTTTAGGGGTCACTTCACGTCTTGGTCTTTTTTAATATCATAATGGGATAGCCATTATCCAATCAGATACTTGACCTGAAACTATAAAACAGGCTAAAGCGATTATTATAAGCTTGTAACTCTTAGTTTTGTGTTTCAAATTTAAGTACAACATGCGCCCACATATTGTTAATGCTATCGTCTGTATGGCAAAAATGATCAGTAATACACAAAATATAATTGTTGCAGCTGTCACTATACATTCACCTCCATTCTAATAACAGGTAAGTATAAAAAAACCCCAATACCGCTCATTATGAGACTAGTATTGGGGTTTTCCCATTACAAATACGCTGTTATTTAATTATTCCAATTATACAATTTTGGACGGTAACCTAAATATTCCCTATGTAGTTTTATAAAAAAGATTGATTATATAATACAAAGTTCGATAATTTATAATAAGTTTGATTATAAATCTTATCCAAGTATGATATTTTCTTATTCAACAATCGGGCTAGATTGTTGATAAACGTTTTCAATAAAATTGGACATTATTGTTGAATTATTGAGTAAAAGATATTGAAGCTTTTCACTTAAACTAACGGGGCAGTTTAGTTCAAGAATTAATAGGTGAAAAAAGACTAAAATATGGTAATGTTATTTACGAATAGTCTTTTTTACATAAGGAGGATTTTTTTGAAAAAATATCTAAACATTTTTGTTGTGTTTATTCTATTAATTTCATGTTTAACCCTTACTTCTTGTACACAAACAGAAAAAGAGCAAAAAATAATTGACAAAGAAATGGTGTTCTCATTTGAGCACCCTCAAACCAAACAAAAATACAAAATCATTTATGCCAATCAACTGTTTTATCCGTATATTGAAAAGGTCAAAGATAATCCGAATCTTTCAACCTCGGAAACCTTGGAACTGTATAATAATGAGATTATTCAACCCATATATCAAGATTGTTTTGAAAATGGAGAATACCTTCATATGGCAGAAAATCTTCTTAATACGATTCCTAATGGGTTAACAGAAATAGAAGTGGTAAGTGAAAAAATGGGGACTCGTAAAGCAGAAATCAATCAACTTATACAAGAATCCCTTTTGAAATCAGCTGACCTCCTACCCTCTCAAAGTGATGTAGCAGTTTGTGTATTCCCTTCCTCTACCAATAATAGGAGGGCATTCGCAGTAGGAGCGGGCAAAATTATTATCCCACTTAATCTAAATGTTTTGGGGGATGCTTTAAAGTCAATCGTTGCCCACGAATACCATCACAGTGTTTGGGCGGAAAAGCATGACAATGGGGACAAGTTTTCTGTTTTGGATAATATGGTTTTTGAAGGAAAAGCGGTCATGTTTGAAAAATCTGTATATCCTGACTACGACTATACTCCGATTTACTCGACTTACAACAAGGTTTTGTGGTCTAAAGTTAAACCTGATTTAAAAAATTATGACAGTAATCGTAGCTTAGAAATTTTAAATGGCGGAAAAGGGTTGCCGATATCTTACGGCTATAGTGAAGGCTACAAGATGGTAAAATCCTATCTTGACTTAAATCCTGATAAAACACCAGAGGAATGGACAGCCTTAAGTGCAAAAGAAATTTTTGAAAAAGGAAACTATCTTGAAAACTATCAATAACAAATCTATGAATGAATTGACATATATTCTAGGGGTAAATATATGTTAAGAATTAGTTAAAAATAATTGAGTTGCGTATGCAGCTCTTTTTTTCTTATTGAACTAACCAGGTGCTTTAGTTCAAAAACGATCTTCAACAATCGGGCACTTTTCTGAAATTAGGAAAGCGTCTTTCTTCATGAAAAGGACCAGATTGTTGAATAAGGTTTTTGGAGAAATTTAGAGAATTCATATTGTGAATAATCAAAAAAGTTAGTTTATTATTAGTTCGAATTAAAGTGCAGGAGTCGTTGTGTTAATAATTGGTATGTTATATGATTAATGGGATATTGTTTGAAGGTTTTATAACCGGGCGCATTTCTGCAGAAAAAGATACGTCTACGAAATGAAATGGGCCAAGTGTTTATGGATAAAGTATAAATTTCAGGGGGTATTTTATGTTTGTAGTAAATGTAGAAGGGGCAATTCGTCGCAATGAGAAATGGCTTTTAATCCGCAGAAGTGAAAAGGAGGAGCATGCTGGTGGAAGTCTCTCATTAGTAGGAGGAAAGTGTGAAATTGAAGGTGATTCGTCTGATATTCTGGAAAGAACATTAAAACGAGAAGTTTTTGAAGAAGTAGGTAGCGAAATTACAGGCATTAAATATGTAAATAGCTCCTCTTCGTGACAGAATCAGGGATAAATGTAATCGATATAGTTTTCCTATTCCTATGTCATCATAAATCTGGAGAACCTTACGCTAAAAGTACTGAAGAAGTGGATGATGTTATTTGGATGACTACATCAGAGGTTCTTGCACATACGGAACTACCTTTATTTCTAAAAGAAAACATTAAACTTGCAGAAAAAATACTACAAGATAATTTGCAGGTGAAATATTAGTTATACATTTTCCATAATAGGGAGCGATTGTTGAGCATGCGTACCACAACTCGTACCGCAATCTGTACCCCAGTTAAATACACTTAGATACACTTCGTTAGACAGGTATAGAAACCTTCATTAATACAAAACCTTGATATTATGCACATCAAAAAATTAAAAACATCAGGATAGAAACCAAGGTCATAAGTTATGCTTATAGTTATTTTTTTATAAACCCTTTGATTATCAAGGGTTGGGGAGGGGCTAACCGCATTGGTGCCCCAAAAAGTGCCCCATTTTAAATGAAAAATAGTGTTTTAATCGAAATTGACTATTTCACTTAGAACTTGCATTGCTCTTTTCTCTCGATCTGCAAACGAATGGGCGTAGGTTTTTAAAAGTGTAGAAGTAGTCATACCAAGGATTTTGGCAATCGTTGTTGGCGGTGTACCGGATGCAATTGAGATGGTAGCAAATGTGTGTCGTAAACCATGAGGAGAGATGAGTTTAACGTCATATAATTCATGCATTAAGATTAGCGTTAATCTAGCTGCATTTTGATTAAGAGGCTTGCATGTTTTACTTATAAAGACAAGATCATCCTCGCTATGTTGAATCCCGAAAATTAATTTTCTTTCGATACACCATTTTCTATAACGATCTAATTGTTTACTTAGTACCTCTGTCATATCAATACAGCGAATACTGTTTAGTGTTTTGGCCGAGCGCTCCCCATAAAAATCACGAGTACGATTGATGTAAATTAGATTATTCTTAAAATCTATATCGGACCAACGTAAACCTCCAGCTTCGCCACGTCTCATACCAGTAGCTGCTAGAATAGAAATTAAAGTATATCTAGAAATATCACAAGATTGCTTTACACATTTAAGTAAGTATTCTAGCTCAGTCGGAGTTAAATAATTGCCCTCGACTTCATCATTATTAATTTTTTCTATCCTAGGTAATTCAGCTTTCGCAATGCGGTTTTTATCCAAAATATCATCTTCTACAGCAGCATTAATACATCCAATGAAAAAATTATGATACATTTGAATGCTTTTTGGAGCAGCTATTAAAGATAATTTATCAATAAATTCAGATTGGTATAAACTTTTGGACAGTCGAGATAGCTTATATCTACCAATATAAGGTTTAATGTAAATTTCAATTACGTTACGATAAGTTTTAGGGGAGGTACCTTTCCACTTTGATTTTTTACGATCAAAATAAATATCTACCCATTGAGCAATTGTCATGTTTTCATTAAATATTATTTTTTCTCCACCATTTAAAACAGTAGCCTTTAATGCTGTTAATGCTTTTTCAGCTTCGATACTAGAGTTAAAGTTTTGTCTCGTTTTTTCTCTACGTACTCCAGTATGGTCATAAAATTTGTAACGGTAGGCAAATTTCTTCTTCTTGTTTGAATCATAATACCAATAAATATTTTCCTTTTTAGTACTATTAAGTTTCTTTCTAACCATATCGTCCACTTCCTATTTAACTGACCCGGACAGGTACATTGATTAGAGTTTAAGGACAATTAGAACATCACTCCTTCCACAGTAATTTGAAGCAGATAACCTATATTAAACTCACTTATGAACTGTCCTATATTCATCATCTCATATTTAGACAGGCCATATTATGCAACCTCTGCATAATCTGCTTATTGTTATATTGTGTTAATCTCCTGAAAGCAAAATCATATTCTACGTTAAAAATTTGCATTACTTTCATAATTGTTTGTGGTGTATGATCGTCTATTGACAAAGCCTCCAACATAAAAGTAGGAATACAAGCGTGGTACATAAAATTGTTGGCCTTGAATTCCTGATATTCACGAAATAGGGGATACATATGAAATTGATCACCTGTATGTAATAGGACATGTGATAGCTCATGGCAAAAGTCTTGCCATTGTTGCTGTGGCGACTGATTTTCATTAAGAAAAATATAATGCCGCCCATTAATAAATAAGGCCTGACTCTTATCTTGCCAATAAAAAACTTTCAATCCCATTCTAAAAGCCACTTCTTCAACATTCAGCAGGGTAGGGTCTGTAATGCCCAAGCGAGTGTAGAACTGTTGGACATAATCTTCAAGATGTGTATAGTGCATGTAAATCAACCTCTAAAATGACTATATAGAACGTATGTTCTATTTTTATTGTATAACAAAACCCTACTATTTGGAAGTAGGGTTTTAATAGGATATTTTAACGTTCACAAGCCCAATTATCATTATCACGATCATGCTTTGAAGCATAAGCAGGATGATCAGAACCTACACCATTTGGATAAACTTTTCTCAACTCTGTACAATTTCGATAGTACTCTTTTTGTGGGGTGTTTTGTTGCTGTGAGTTAGATTGTTGCACTGCAGCTTCGGCTTCTTGCTGTTGTTTTAACTCTTCTTGTTTTTTAGCTTCTTCTTGACGTTCTAATTCGGCTTGTCTTTCTAATTCTTCTTGACGTTTTAATTCGGCTTGTCTTTCTAATTCTTTCTGACGCTCTAATTCCTCTTGCTTTTCTTGTTCTTTCTTGCGCTCTAGTTCTTGTTGGTTCTTTAATTCTTCTTGTTTTTTTAATTCCGCTTGACGTTCTTCTTCTTGTGCTCCATTAATAGTTAGGACGCATCCAGAAAGGGATAATATACAGCCAAATATAATAATAGCGGGTATTACTTTAGATTTTGCTTTAAGATGTTTATTAATTTTATATTCACGTAGTCCCCATAGAATTAAAACAACACCTATAATAAATAAAGGGTATTTTATTACTACTACCAATGCAATTATAGCTAAAATCAACAATAAGCAACCATTCATCTTAATTCCTCCACTAGCTTGAACCCTTTTGTTTTAAGATATTTCATATTATGTTCAAATGTTTCGACGGTATCAGAGCAGTCTATATTTTCAAAGTCTAAATACTCTAGTTCTCTTCTATTTACACGTGTTGAAAGTATACAGCCCGTTCTTGGTAATGGTTCAGCTTGACTAGAATCGTAAACATGGATAAGCACAGAATCAGTAGGGAGAATGGCAAATACTTCTCTAGCAATTCGAATAACACAACTGCAAACATAATCTTGATAAAGTGCCAAATAATTAGTTACACCCATTTTCTTTCGAGAGACTTTATTTGTTGATGTTAGAGTCAACGTTTCTTTAGGCACGACATCCTCATTCCCGACAGTAAAATTCACGATGAGTTCATTGGCATGAATATCAAAACTTAAATGGCTCCCAAAACTTTCGATATCATCAAATGGTGCATAATCAGTTAAGGCGATAGTCCAAACATTGCTATCACCATTCAAAATTCTAGGAGCAATATCTTTTAACCTTTGCTTTTTTTGATGGATTGTAAGATCTAATTCTTTAGCTTCGGGTATGCGCTCTTCAATTAGTAATTTCTTAGCCGCAACACGATTGAAAAGTTTGTCACGCCAAGTAGGTTTGTAGTTAGCTATTTCATCCATAATAGATGTTACATTAGGACCTTCATTTAATAAGTACGATATGTCCTCTGTAGCAACTAAGTGCCAATCGACATTATCTGCTACTTCTAAATGAACAGAAGTTAGCATAGCGACGTATGCATTGTGTTTTTCGACTTCTTGTATGTTTTGTGACATGTCAGGTACTACAACGTTAGTAGACTCATAAGCGACTCTCTGTGGTCGTTTTTTTCTTTTGGTCGTTTGTGAGGTAGAGTAGGAAAGCCCCGTGCCAGGAAGGGAAATAGAATTTGTCCGTCTACCATTCCCGAATGTAGTACGTGCATATTTATTTCCTACAGTTAAACTAGTACCTCTTTTACCAAAATTCACTTTCACACCAGGAGCTATTTTGACACTTTTTCTAAAACGAAATCCCATTTACGCAAACCTCCTTATGTAGTTTAATTTGTCAGGCTACAACTTTATGTATAGAAACTGATTCGAAATATTAAGTTAATATAACTAGAAATATAAAAAAATATTTATTATCCAATATAGTATTTATTTTACATACCAGGGTTGTGATAAAGGACATGGCGTAGCCGCATGTCCTTGTTTATACATTATTTGGTTCTGCAGTTATTATTGTGTGAGCAGTCAATAAATGCTATTTGGTCATCATTACTTTCTGAGAAAAGTAAATGCGTGTTTTTATCATATAAAAGTACATGAAGTTTGACTGGATTCATAAAATAGAATGAAACACTACTTTCGTGTTCTTCGGCATATAATTCGCTTACACGTCCTGGGTATCTTTCTATCATAGGGTAGGAGAAGATATTTATTCCTTCTTTTAACACCCCTATATCCATTAAAAATCTCCCTAAATAATATAGATTGTTTCTATATCTCCCCGTTATCCTTCAAAATCTCCCACATCTTTCGAAGCTTCTCCAAATCCTCTTCCTTCGACTTCGGCAATTCTTTGTACCATTTTTCAAGGGTAGGGTTGTTGGCGAAAGCCTGGAACTCAGCTTCGTCTTTTTCAGCTTTGGTTTCCTCTGTAGAATTTGGTTCTAAGTAGCCAGCCTTAACTAATAACTCTTTGTAGTCATAATTGTATGCCTTTGATAAGAGTTTCAGTGTTTCAGGGGTAGGGTTTACATGTTTTCCTGAACGTTTATCATGTCCTTTTTCGATAGTGTCTAAGTATGTATGACTAATACCGATACGCTTACTGGCATCTCGTAAAGACTCACTACCTCTTAATTCTTTCAGTAATTCACCTAAAGTTTTCATGTAATCACCACCTGTAATACATACTTTACAATACTTTAAATATTTTATGTATTTATTTAACTAAAAAATTTTGTTAATCATTGTTGACAATTAAGTAAACCTTGTATTACATTAATTACACAAGGAGGTGTTATTCTTGGTTAACAAATTAAGGGATATTAGACTGCAAACAGGGATGTCAGTTTCAGAACTTGCTCGTCGATCTGGTACAACACGACAAACGATTACTAATATTGAACTTCATGGGCAAGAGCCCGGTGTTAAATTAGCATTACAGATTGCTCAAGCTTTAAACAAGGATGCAAAAGATATTTTTTTTGATGATTTTGTTATACAAGGTTTACAAAAAGGCTTTGTATAAAATACCTTCTATTAATCCAACTTCCACAAATAACTAAAAATAAAGAGGTGAGTGATTAATTATGAACCAATTAGTCGTCATTCAAAACCGCCAAGCTGTTACAACATCTTTACAAATTGCGGAATCGTTTAACAAAGAGCATCGCAATGTTTTAAGGGATATTGAAGGGTTGCTCAAAAATGAGCAGACCCAGAATTTATTCTTTGAAAGCTCTTATCAGCATCCGCAAAATAAGCAGACTTACAAAATGTATTACATGAATCGAGATGGTTTTACGCTCTTAGCAATGGGCTTCACTGGCCCTAAGTCACTTGAGTTTAAATTGAAGTACATCCATGCGTTTAATGCGTTGGAGGAACAGCTTCATCCAACGCCGTTATCAGAAAGAGAGCAGTTGAAAGCTTCGATGAGACTATCACTTGAGACATCAGAAGAGATTGAAACATTAAAGGTCGAGGTGAGCGAAGTGAAAGAAACGGTTCAATCACTCTATAAAACGATGCGTATAGATGGCAATCAAGAGTCTCAAATCAGCAAACGTGGCCGAGAAGTAGTAATTGCCGCGTTAGGTGGCAAAGAATCGAATGCCTACAAAAAAATAAGCCGTCAAGTATTTTCAGCTTTTTGGCGAGACTTCAAAAATCATTTTGAAGTCCCGAGGTATGGAGAAATTCCTAAAACACGTTTTGCTGAAAGTATCAAATTTATCTCCATGTGGCAGCCATCTACTACGCTGAGAATGGAAATTAACGCGTACAACCAACAAGCGTTAAAACTTGTTGAAGGTGGTGCCAAGTGACTGTGATTAAAAATGATACAGATATTACTCAATTGGTACTCGAGAACGCTGGTCTTACTAAAAAAGAACTATTAGAAAGGTACGACCAAATAGTACAAGCCACCATTAGGAAACGAACACTGTATTGGGATATCGATGATCTAGTTCGAGAAACTAGATTTAGTAAAGCGTCATTAGAAAAATATATTCTTTGCGATCCTCGAATTAGGGAGCACCAAAGACAACTAGGTTCAAGATACAAACGAGTTTGGTTAGCAGAACCTACAGCTAAAGTACTTGATGAAATTTTGAATAAAGATTACTAAAAACAACTACCCGGACAGGTATGTAGAAGAGATTGGGGCAAACAATCTCATATCTCAACTATAAAGATAACTTAATAGAGAAACCATGCGTGGTAAGCATAATATGCACTTTCTGCATAAGGAGGTGATTTCATTGCATGTAGATGTTGGAGAGTTAATCAGAAAGTGCCGCAAGAAAGCAAAATTATCGCAGGAAGCCTTCGCGGAGCTTATGCATACTACGCAATCTACGATTAGTCGAATTGAGCAAAATCTCATTGCTTGTGAAGCTAAATTTTTAGCTCGAGCAGCAGCTATTACAAATTCTCAAGACACAGTAGTAGCGGCATTATTTAGCGCAGATGCAGCAGTGCAGTTTTTACAGACAGTACCAATGTTTATAGGAGGAGGGATTTTCAATTGGATCATGTAAAGAAATTGGAGCTAGAGATAGCGGCAAAGAAAGCATGCATTGAGGATTTACAAGGAGCCATGGCATTTCATAGACAGCACGGTACATACAACTTAGCAGCTGAATGTGCTTGGCGGATTAAAAAGGCAGAACATGCTATCAGACGTTTAGAAGTCCAGCTACAAGATAACAAAAATTTTGGTGGGTTAATTCAAAATTTTAGTAGGCGAGGTATTTCCCTAAAGGTGGTGAAGAAATTTGCTAATGAAAATATTAAAAGTTAATAAATGGAGTAATTTGTCATTGCAAGAACGCTTAGTGTCAGTAGGGAAGTGGTGGTCAGCATGGTGAAATGGCTAGTGAATTATTTGTATATGCCAGATGACGGCCGGGATCAAGAACATAAGGAGTACTGTGTGAAATGCGGAATTGTCATGGTTGCTATTGGCGTACCAATCATTATTGCTTGCTGGCAATAAAAAAGCTGCTTAATCGTTGGCGCGATTAAACAGCAGTACTATATCAGTCTCGATAATTATATCACAAAACTTGATGATTGCGAGTACGATACTCGCTCTCGTCAAGCAGTCTATAACCCGTTCCTCCCCTTGACGGATTGCTTTGCAGTTATAGGCTGCTTGATGGGATTCCATCAGGAAGTAGGTGATTAAAATGCGTATTGTTTACTTCAAGCGTTTATCAGATCAGAAAGAATTTCGATTTTTACAAGTTAAGAACACAGGGCTTGAAGGTGTCGCTAAAGATGGAGAAGTTGTGACGTTGAAATTTGCAGAACGTTCCACTATTTATTCACAGGCCTATACAAAGTAAAAACCACTGTTTGCGGCAGTGGTCTAAAAAATTATTCGAAATAATAGTTACTTTGTATTTTACGCCCAAGACTTCAAAAAATCAACTATCTAGGAGGAAGAATATGCTTTTTTCCGAGAGTAATGTAAATATTTCGGCAGCATTAGTTAAAGCATGGGCAACTATTCAAACACCAAAACATAATGCAAAAGTAAATGTCCGTACCAAAAATGGCGGTTCATATACGTTTGAATACACAGATCTCAATGGCATTTTAGATGCTGTCAGACCTATATTTGTTCAAAATCATTTATCTATCATTCAGAACAGCTATACAACCGTTGAAGGCAATTTAACAATGGCTTGTGTAGAAACCATATTCCTGCACGAATCAGGAGAATATGTGAAATCTTATCCACTCAAATTTCCAGCAGCCAATAGCATGCAAGATTTCGGTGGTCAGATTACTTACATGAAGCGCTATAGCTTGTCGGCTATGTTAGGGCTTGCTACAGAGAAGGATGATGATGCAAATGGAGCGAGCGGAAACGATTATCAATATATGAATCAAGCTCCTCCGAAACAGCCAAGTAACAGTGGTCAGCTACAGCAACAAAGAAATCAACCAAATCAAACAGGTTTAAGGACTCAGGAACAATTCAATGAAATAGCAAAATTGTTGAGTGAAGTTGCCACAGCATATGGTTCCGATCCTAACACAGTTTATAACGGTGCTATGCAGAGATGCAAAATCCCTGATAAGAATTCGGATTTATTAACAATGAAAGAAGCAGATAGCTTAATTCAATATTTACGTGCTATCAAGATGCAAGTGCCTCAATGAATTCTGTACCGCACAGAGTGTTGTTGCCACAATGGATTTTTGAACAGGCGGCAGGTGATGAAAAGGAAGTATATCGCCTTGTACGCCGGTACATATGGCAGGGCTACCCTGATTACAAGTTGATCGAAATCAAAGGCAGTTTTGCCATTTGTAAGCGAACAGATGGATTTTTATAAGGAGGGCAAACCAAATGTTTACAACAGGAAATACAACAGTAGATGCGATTGGACAGATGCATTTAGAAGGGAATGTCATCCCACATACTTGGTATGAAAGCATCCGATTAAGCACAGGTAAGCCTGATTTAATTGCTATCACATTGCTCAGTGAAATTGTTTATTGGTATCGCCCTACACATGTGAAAGAAGAGGCATCAGGGCGTTTACTGGGCATAAAAAAGAAGTTTAAAGCGGATGCGCTACAACGTTCTTATGATAGCTTTGTTGAACAATTTGGCTTTAGCAAAAAACAAGTCAGAGAAGCCATGGATCGTTTGGAGCAACTTGGTTTAATTACTCGTGATTTTCGGACAATCACATCCAATGGAACAAATTTATCCAATGTATTATTTATCGATTTGAACATAGGACTTTTAGAGGGTATTACCTTTTTAGGTAATAGGGTGTTACCCAAAAAGGTAACAGGGTATTGCCCAAATGGGAAAGAGGGTGTTACCGATATGGGCAATAGGGTATTACCCAAATGGGAAACACCTATTGCCCCTGAGGGTAATACGTATACAGAGATTACTACAGAGATTACAAATACAGAGATTACTAAAAAGAATACTAGTCGCAAACGAGTTTACGACGAATCTTCTGTTGAATATCAATTAGCAAATAGGCTTTATGAAAAAATTCTTGCTAACGATGCCAATTTTAAAAAGCCAAATTTGAATAGCTGGGCTGATCATATTCGTCTGATGATGGAACGAGATCAACGGACAGCTCAACAAATTGAATACTTAATTGACTGGTCACAAAACAACAGCTTCTGGCAATCAAATATTCTTTCAACCAAAAAACTACGTGAAAAAGCAACCACATTAATCCTTCAAATCAAAGGGGAAAGGGAGAAAGCTAACGGAAGTATTCTTCCACAATATCAACGGGGGCGGAGAGAGATTGTTCCACAATGGTTTAAAGAGCGACAACTTGAAAAACCACAAAATGGAGAAATCATCGAATCATCAATACTTATTACGGATGTAGAGGCGGACCCGTCGGAAGAACAGAAAGCTTACTTTGAAGCAGAACGACAAAAAATCTTAGCAACGCTAGGGAAGGTGGAAGAAAAATTTGAGCAGACATGAAGAACATATGAAAATGCGTGACCATTTCGCCAAGGTTGCTCAGGCAAAAGGTACTTTTACTAATGGCACTGACCAAGCACTGGTACGGGCAGTGACACATGATGAAGTAGCGAAGCGTATTAACCAGCTTGTCAGTGAGTATCAGTTCCCGCTTCCAGTCCTACAAGACGTACAGAAGCGGTTAAGTGACAGCAACTGCCCCCATTATGCAATGCAACAACTTAGATATTTAGAAAACAATGTGCATGCTGGCATAGCTACAAAAAGGGAGGATTCAAACAAATGATTAATCGTGTTGTATTAGTTGGCCGTCTTACAAAAGATCCTGAGTTACGTTACACACCGAACGGTATTGCATCTTGCCGCTTTACAGTAGCCATTAACCGTACATTTGCCAATCAAAATGGTGAGCGTGATGCAGATTTTATTAACTGCCAAGCATGGCGTAAAGCAGCTGAAAATCTAGCAAACTATCAACGTAAAGGGGCTTTGATTGGTTTGGAGGGGCGTATCCAAACAGGAAGTTATGAGGGGCAAAATGGTCACAGAGTGTATACCACTGACGTAGTTGCCGATAGTATTCAATTTTTAGAGCCATCACGGAACGGTGGAGGAGGGCCACAAAACACTCCAAATTATCAAAATCAACCAAACCAATATCCGCAACAGCAGCAACAACAGCCTCAATATGGAGGACAAGCATACGGAAATAATCAACCATCCTATGGTGGTGGACAACCTCAACAACAGTTTGGAGGCCCCTATAACACGAATCAACAACAATCTCCTATGAATCAGCCAAGCTATACGCGAGTTGATGAAGATCCATTTGCGAATAGTAGAGGTCCAATTGAAGTATCAGAAGATGATTTGCCATTTTAAAAAATAGGGGGATTTTCTCATGTTTAAAATATTCAAAGCTATATTACGAACTGCTGGAAAAACGCCAGATGATATTAAACAAATGTATGATGGATCCGTCGGTCCAGAACCTAGTGAGGAAGAAATACAGGGATATATTGATGTCTATAACAAACTAGATGGTTTAGAGGTTGTTGTATATGATCGCGGTCGACTTGGTGTTGCCAATTATGGGTTATATGTATGGCAAAAAGAGGATGACGAAAGAGTTAGGGAATTATTTTACCAAGCAGAACAAGATTCTTACTTTGGCACTTATGTTAATGAGCGTGATGAATTTATTAAAGATTGGGAAGCGGAAGAATATGAATTTGGTCCTTCTCCTACATTTAGAGCTGATGATGTAGAAATCATTGAAGAAATTTCTCTAAAGAGTACATCATGAGTCGTTGTAAAAGATGTAACAGACCTTTAAAAAGTGGTGAATCCATAGTACGACAATATGGGTTCACTTGCTGGCAACGGCATTTGGATGACCTCGAGGAGGAATTTTTGAAAAATCAGCTCACCATATATGACGTGTTAGAAGCGGAAAATCAAGAAGAAATGAGGACACAGGATGTTTCGTAATCAATCAACTAAACAGCGTGCGAAATCAGTAACACATGCTAACCGTGGCAAGTTTTTAGAACGTGTCATTGATATGGCCAACACAAAATATCGTAATGCAGGCTTAGCAGATATTCGTAAAATTCCAACGCCTGTACAAATTACAAAGGATAAAGGCTCCCAAATAGAAGGACGGAAGGAAAAACCTGAATGGGTGGACTATGCAGGTGTCTGTAATGGACGAGCAGTGGTGTTTGATGCAAAGGAAACGAAGGGGAAAAGTTTTCCGCTTCAAAACTTACATGAACATCAATACGAATTGCTTCGCTCCTGGTACGAAAAAGGCGCCATCACCTTTCTACTTGTGTATTTCAACGAGTTGGATAAATACTATCGCTTACCATTTCCACCGCTCCAAGCAGCTTGGCAGACAGCTAAAAGTGGTGGGCGCAAATCGATTCCGCTTGAAACATTTGTGGAACATGCAAGTGAAGTTGTATCAATGGACGGCTATACATTGCACTACTTGCTGCCATTTATCGAAAGTAGGTGGTGAGGATGTTACAGGGAAAATGTATTGATACGGGCGGCTCTACTAATCTTACAAAAGGTGAAGTGTACTATCTTTTCCCACATGGCGGTCATGCATATTGTGCTAGCCGCTTCCCTAGACATGGGTCTCACTTTGGGGCCTACCAAGAGAATCACTTTGAGCTAGTGGATGTTGCTATTGATGCACCAGCACGAGTACTTAATAAATATTTGGCTCGTGTAGTGAAACCACCCTCACATTTTTATCAAATTGACGAAGAATACATCATTACGGAGCCACGAGCAGATGGTTACTACAGTGTGTTTTTTAAGCATCGTCCAGATGATCCACCAATTGGGGCATATAAACGTAATGATTGTTTTGAGCGTATTGTGTCTCTTGAAGAATCAGCAAAAGACACAGCTACCATATTTGAGGTGGGTGACATTGTAGAAATTATAGACGCATCGATTATAAAACGTAAACATTATGAAAATGGTGTGCAGGCAACGGTGATAGAGAATTTTTATGGTTGCATATCAATTCAAAGAAATGAACCTGTAGATAAAATGGTCATAAGTAGCGTGCTTTTAGTAGGAGAGGATCTACAGGCTATTAAAAAAGTTAAATTAAGAACCTTACTAGAAGCGGTTATGGTGAACGATAAGCCGAAAAAGGTAAAAAAATCGATAGAGATGGTGCACGATAAGCCTGAAATTGTGCACGTGCCTACCAAAAAACAAGAATATGAGCAGTTGAGCTTATTTTAGGAGGGACAGAAATGAATAAGCAATTAAGTTTTCGTGATGAATTACGAAAGCAAGAATTAGATATTTAGTAAATATTGTAAAGAAGGGAGAAGGGTGTATTTATGGTTTGATAGGATGTCCGAAAACATTAAGAATGGGTTAAACAGTTGGAAAGAGTTGCAGATTATCCTAAGAGTTAATGAACAAAATGCTATTTTTTTTCATATTTCTTACTATCCCATGCCCAATTTAAAAAAGCATAAACAATTACTGCCCATAAAGAAAAGAAGAGATTATTAAGAAAATCCCAATTACCTTTTTTGAAATAATCTGAAACAGATAAAAGTAAAAAAAGTATAACGAAGTAAACAATATTCAAGTATTTTCTGATAAATGTCATTAGAATCACCTTATATGTATTTTATGTAAAATATAACATAAATAAAGCCTGTGATTTGTGGCTTAATTTAGTTGTTAGTCAAGAATTCTTTACTGAGCATTTTGAGGAAAGAAACTAAAAACGGGTCACTGAGTGTGAGTGACCCTAAGTAACAATTCAGGAGGTTCCTGTTAAACTAGTTTAGCTTAACACTACTATTTATATGCTTAGGTAACTTGGGTTTATAGTTTATTGCCTTTGGAAAAATAAAAATTATGTCTTAATGTAGGCTAAATTTAAAGTCTTTAATTGGAGAAAAGAAGCCTATCCATAGAAGAATAGACTTCTTTAAAATTAAAGCTACTATACCGGTAATAGAATAGCTTCAATATCTTTACAATTTACAACTAGAGTTCTAGAGCCATCTAGAAAATATGCGCAACAATCTTCATTGTTTAAGGAAAGAAATCTTACATTATTAAATTCTCTACCACTCTTTAAAAAGATGTTAACTCGAGAATTAACTTTTAAATCTCTTAATTGGTCACAAGCACAGCCTTTACAACGATTGCTCTCAGAAACGATACTTACTCTTGAATGGCAAGAGGAGCATTTTTTTCTAGCTGCTGGATTTCTATTAACACTCATCGTATACCCTCCTTTCATAGTAGAATTAAGGTATCGTAACCTTACATTCTTAATCTATGAAAAGGATTGTAAATTGGCTGGTAATTTGTCTATTCTACAATAAATAATTTTATAAATAAAGTACAGAACAAATATAAACATTTGTGTATAGTTAATAGTTTAGTGTTATTTTATAACTATTTTGTAATAAAAAGTTAATATGAAACACTGAATAAACGAAATATCTTTATACAATAAACTAATATTTACTTAAATTTAATGAAAAAGTTTGGTAAGAATTATACTTACCAAATTTCTAGGATTAGTATGTTTGAGGTGTTTTTGAAAATAAGAAAAAAGCCGTAGCGTCGACTCACGCTACAGCTAGAAATGGTTTATGCCCTTTGATGGCCTCACAGATAAGTCATTATAACACAACTTAGGAGGCCAAACCTATGTTAACAGCTCAAACAGTAAAAGAAGTATGGTCAGAGGCAGACATTGATTATCTAGTGAAAAACTATCGTTTCTGGAAGAAAGAAATTAATCGGTTAGAAAGAGTGTTATATGGTAGTTCAAGCTCAATGGTTTCTTGGGGGGTCGCTCAGTATGGAATAGATGCAGCAATGCCAAAAGGGAGTTTGATTCGTAGCGTAGAAGAGCTTAAAAGAATGGATATACGTGAACGTGGTCAGATAGCGCGATTAGAAAAGCTACGTACTTATGTATATGCGTTAGAGGTAGCTTACAATCTAATTGACGATGAACAACTTAAAACCATTTATGATTGCTTACTTGATGGAATGACGTACAGACAAATCGCTGAACATCTATCAGCATCTAAAGATTATGTGCGGTTAAAGAAACAAATCATTTTTAGCCAGATTAGCCAAAATAGCCAAATAAGTACTATTTTGACCTACGAAAAATTTGCAATGTAAAATGGGAGGCAGGACGGTGCAGTAAGGTTTTCCTCCCTTGGTATTTATAAAAACCGAAATATTAGAGGAAAACAGACCAACGGCCAGCCTATATTTTTTAAGTGATTAGATGTCTTAATTAATAATAAATAAGTGGTTTTTATGTGAACTTTTGTCCACTTTCCATTTAATTCAATTAACTAACAATAAAGTTCGCGGTAATGCACTATTTAGAACCATAATCTGTGTATATGCCATAGGCTTTTACCTATGAGAAACGTCTTGTGAGGAATAGGATGTAGAAGTGGCTTGAGTAACCACTAGAATTATTCAAACACATTTTTTTATCCCTTTGTTAAAAGACCACAATTTATTAGTGGTCTTTTGTATTATTATAAAAAACTAACGAAATGAATTGAACATAGTATAATTGTCTATTTCTTTTATCCCTAATTGAATAGTGTAGTAAAAACAAGGAGGGATTTTAAAAATGGGATGTAGAAATTGTAATAAAGCTTGGAATCACCACCATGCAAACAATATGTGTGGTTGTGAGAAAAATCAGTGTTTCTTTAGATTCAAAGCACCATGTATACCAGAAATGAATGGAGTAACTCCACCACCACCAGTTAATAACGCAAGAGTGTGTGAAATTTATTTAGCAACAGATGAATCTATAGGAAATGGTCAATATTTAGGATTAGGGACTGCTTCCGCGCTATTCCCACGAAATACGGTTGTTATACCAGAAAACGCAATTATAACTGGATTAGTTTTAAATGTACGTGATAATACACTAACAGCTGCAGATACAGTAACGGCTGAAGTAGTTATTAGTAGAAGCTGTGGTTTTACTGACCCGATTTCAACAGGTGTTATTGCTACAGTAACAGGGCCAAACACTGCTGAAAACCCCAATTGTTGTGGTTCAACAACAGCTAACTATGCTATAAATAAATGTGACCTATTATCTGTAAGGATTGTAACAGGGGATGGGGCACTTCCGTTTGGTGCAGCAGTAACAGTAATGTATGTACTACCGTAAATTAATTTTAAAAAAACTACATTTTATCAAAAACCACGAAAAAAATCGTGGTTTTTTTATTTTAGAAAGCAATTACATATGGGTGATTTATAAACAATCAAATGTGGAGGTGGTGGTGATTATGAGATATGGGTAGAGCAAGAGATCCAAGACGTGATCAAGCATATGATATATACAAAGCCTGTAACGGTGATATAAGGCTTAAAGACATAGCCGAACAACTTGGTATATCTGAGGGCACCGTGCGAGGTTGGAAGAATAAAGATTCATGGGATGATCGTCTTGAAGCGGAATCGAATGGAACGTTCCAATCAAAACAACCGAAAAATACGGAACGTTCCGTAAAAAAGAAAACGAAAAAAACGCAACGGAGCAAAGAAATTCCAGAAGCGGAATCGCAAGCAACTGTACAGTTTGAAATCGTCCCCAGTGACGGTCTCAACAGTCAACAGTTGCTTTTTTGTTTGTACTACATAAAGTATTGGAATGCCACGAAAGCATACCAAAAAGTGTATGGATGTGACTACGCTTCAGCGATGAGCAATGGCTCTCGATTGATAAGAAATGATAAGGTTCGAAAGGAAATTCATCGATTGAAGGCAGAGCTAGCAAACGGTATTATGCTGGATGCACGCCAGGTCTTACAAAAGTACATCGACATTGCATTTGCTGACATCACCGATTTTGTGGACTTCGGCATGCGTGAAGTGGAGGAGCCTATGTTAGATGGTATGGGGGGCGTAATCTTAGATGAAGATGGAAACCCACGAATGCAGACATACAAGGTAAATACAGTGCACTTCCACGATGCCACAGAGGTAGATGGCACGATTATAACCGAGGTCAAAAAAGGCAAGGATGGTATCAGTGTGAAGCTTGCTGACAAAATGGCAGCACTTGCAATGTTATCAAAGTACACCGATTTATTAAGTGATGAACAGCTAAAACGGTTACGTGAAGAAAAATTAAAAGTAGACATTGCAAAAGTACGTTCTGAAACAAAAGGTGCTGGAGGTGGCAACACCACAGGCGTTGATTTAAGTAATTTAACGACGGAGGAGCTGAGAGCGATTGCTAATTCTAAGCGATGAGGAAATAAGCGCATTGGAAAACGAAGCGGACAAAGAACTTGCACGCCGCTTCTACCGTGATTATGTTGAATATGTACATCACGGCCATTATGAGCACTTTCGTCATACTGAATTAATTTGTGATGTGCTCCAACGTGTGGCCGATGGTGAACAGTTATCTATATTAATAGAGATGCCTCCACGACATGGTAAAAGTATGACGGTAACAGAATCGTTTCCGTCTTTTTATTTGGGCAAAAATCCTGATAAGCGGGTAATAGCTGCTGCATATTCAGATGGGTTAGCAACCAAGTTTGGTCGTCTAAATCGTAATAAGTTTAATGAGTTTTCACATGAACTATTTAACGTACAATTATCTGAATCCAATGCAGCTACAAAAGATTGGGGAATTCAAGACAGAAGGGGCGGAATGATTTCAACTGGTATAGGTGGTTCTATTACTGGTCAAGGTGCGGACTTGATGATTATTGATGACCCAATCAAAAATATGAAAGAAGCTATGTCACAAACGATACGAGATAACATTTGGGATGAGTGGGAGGCAACATTGTCAACTCGTCTACATGATGGAGCATCCGTAATCGTTATTATGACACGATGGCATGAGGATGACTTAATTGGTCGTTTGCTTGCTCGGAGCCCTCGTAAGTGGGTGCGATTGCGGTTACCTGCCATTGCAGAGGACGAAAATGATCTATTAAACCGTAAAATTGGCGAGCCGTTATGTCCAGAGCTCGGCTTTGATGAGAAATGGGCTGAGGATAAAAAGGCAGAGGTTGGATCACGAACGTGGGCGTCTCTTTACCAACAAAGACCCGCTCCTGCAGGTGGTAGTATCTTTAAGCGTGAATGGGTTAAATACTATGTGCGTGACGAGCAAATGAAGCGGGATTGGGGTTTAAGTGATGATGTTATTGTATTACCGATTCACTTTGACAAAATGGCTCAATCTTGGGACTGTACATTTAAGAAAACAGAAAGTAGTGACTTTGTTGCTGGCCAAGTATGGTCACGAAAAAAGGCACAGTATTTCTTATTAGATCAGGACCACAAACGTATGAACTTCCCAGATACAGTTAAAGCAATTCGCGCAATGACTGACAAATGGCCAAAAGCTACCAGTAAATATATCGAGGATAAAGCAAACGGTTCTGCTGTCATAGATACATTAAAAGATGAAATCAGTGGCATTATTCCAGTTGATCCGGATGGTGGTAAGGAGGCACGTGCAAACGCGGTGTCTCCTTTATTTGAAGCGGGTAATGTTTATTTCCCTCACCCGAATATGTGTCCTTGGGTGAATGATGTCATTGAGGAAATGGTGAGCTTCCCTAACGGGGCTCATGATGACATGGTGGATGCATTGACGCAAGCGCTAAATCAGCTATACACGAATAATTCAAGCTTGTTAGATAGAACGAAAAAATTGTTAGGCATGGGTAGGTGATAAAGATTGAGTGTTCTCGAAGTAGCTAAGCAGTACAAAGAGGATTTTATGCAAGGTCATGGGAAAGCAGGTGCTAAAGATAAGCTTACTCGGCAAGTGCCTGGTATTCGCAGAAAGTTAACCCATGCTGAAATATCTGCCCTATATGCAGATAATCCAATAGTACAAAATATTGTCGATATTCCAGCGGAGGACATGACAAGGCACTGGTTTACATTACGTATGAAGGATGACCAGCTTGCACGAGATATAATGGCGCGATTAGCAGACCTTAAAGCGAAAGATGCTTTTAAGAAAATGAGGATGTACGAACGTATGCGTGGTGATGGATTTATTTCCTTAGGCGTTACCCAGCGAAGTAAATTCGAGTTACAAGATCCATTAAAGTTAGATAGTCTACTTTCTATAGATTACTTGCATCCATTCTCATCAATGAAAGTAAGCGAGCTTTTAATCAATGATGATGTATTTGATAAGAACTATGGCAAGTTGGAAAATTTACGAATTAGCCGCGCATCTAGGAGTGGGATACAAGCCGTAGAGACAGAAACACTTGTTCATTATTCTCGAGTGTTGCATGACCAAACAAGGCGTTTAGAGGATGAAGAACAGGGCATGTCGCTGTTAGAGACACTATATGATGCTATTACAGTACTTGATACATCCTTATGGTCCGTTGGACAGATATTGCATGATTTCACATTTAAAGTGTATGAGTCTGCTGACATTGAGAACTTATCGAAAGAAGATAAGAAGGAGCTCGCGATGATACTGGACTTTATGTTTAGAACAGAGGCGATTGCTCTTATTGCTAAAGGAGAAACACTTACAAAGCAAACAACTCCCGTATCCGGTATGAAGGACTTACTCGACTTTGTATGGGATTATATATCCGCTTCTGCTCGTATGCCTAAGAGCGTCATTAAAGGACAAGAGGCTGGCACACTAACAGGTGCGCAGTACGATGTTATGAATTACTATGCACGCATTACTTCTGCACAGGAAAATGAAATGAAGCCGCTTCTCGAACATCTTATCCGAATGCTATTATGGGCTGAAAAAGAGCCTGGAGGTCGTATTAATCCAGATACAGTTGAATGGGAAATTAAATTTAATCCACTTTGGTCTGTCGATTCTAAAACAGATGCAGAAATCCGTAAAATCGTTGCAGAAACAGACCAGATTTATGTATCTAATGGTGTTATCTCTTCTGATGAAATTAGAGAGACCCGCTTCGGACAGTTTGGCGTTTCTGACGATTTCAAATTTAGCGGTGATGATGCACAATGGCAGCGTATGGCCAATGAAGTATACAGTGCTTGGAAGGAAAATGGACAACATGGCTAAGCGTGTGCCACCTACTCGTTTTCCTGACGTTGTGGCTGCATCATATTTCCGTTCTATAGATAAATTGGTTCAAGAAGCGGGCAAGGCGACTCTTTCGTTATACGATGCTGCAGTAAAAAGTGAAATGATGAAGGATAGTCAAGATTATGTGCAAGATGGTCCATTTGATTTCTTTAGGAAATTGACAAGTCATATCAAAAAAGCTGTTTCGATTGTGTATTCACAACAAAGGGTGAATATAGCTGCCTCCTCCTTTATGAAAAATTTAAATCAAGTGAATAAAACGAATATGGAACAGCAAGGAAGGGTAAGAGGCATAGAACTAACGGCTACCGAATCATGGCTTGCTCCTTTCATGAAAGAGAATATCCAGAAGAATGTCGACTACATTACAAATATTCGTGATGAATATACTCATAAAATTGAATCTATTATTTATGAAGGTATAAAGGATGGTTGTAGCTACAAAACAATCCGTGAGCAATTGGAAGAGCAAATAGGCATGTCTCAACGCCGTGCTAAGTTTATTGCTGTAGATCAATCCGGTACATTGTTTGGACAGATGGCTGCTCAACGTCATCAAAATATGGGTGTTATGAAATTCAAATGGCGAACATCGAAGGATGAGCGTGTACGTGATTCTCATGTAATACTGGAAGATAAAATATTTTCATACGATGATCCACCTTCTGTTGGACTGCCAGGTGAAGATTTCCGTTGTCGTTGTATTGCACTTCCTATCTTTGAAGATTAAATAGAAATAGTAATATTAGTGCTGTATAATTACCCTCAAAAAGGAGGGGTATTTTGTTTCTAAAACCAAAAACAGTAAATGATCTATCTTACGAAGAGACAGTTGATAAAATAGTATATCTAAACAACTATGTAAAAGAGTTTTGGAGTTCAGCGGATGGATGGGCACCTGATTCAGCTGCAAATTTATTAAATAAATCACGTTTGGATTGGTTGTATTCATTGAGTCACTCACTCTATAAATGGAAAGACGACCCTTATGAACAATCCTATAATGGGGACTTAATATTAGCATGGGTTAACTTAGGAGCTCTTACAGAAGGAGCAATGAAATTATTTTTGTCTGTTTATCACAATGATTATCTTGCTGATGAAGATAAAATAAAACAAAGAGGAAAAGATATAGACCCTGATGTAGCTGCGTTTGATGGATTACGAAGATACTTATTAAAAGTTCTTTGGAGAAATGATGAGAATCATAAATCAAATGTATGGTTAAAGTTAATTCAGCAAAGAAGAAACACTATTCATGCATATCAGGATAAAGAAATCGATGATTTTATAGATTTTAGAATACAAGTTAGAAATTATTTACAATTTCTGATTGATATTGTAGGAAGATTACCCATTCCTGATGAAATTTTCGGCCCTGATTTATCTCTAGGATATAAGTAGATTGACACTAAGATCAGTAGAATTACTGATCTTTTTTATTGGAAAGGAGGTGAAACATTGAAACTACAAAGATATGACTCAACTTATATTAAAGACTACACTGAAACAACAGAAGGGTATTTAACGGTACGTGTGCCGATTACTCGTCCTGGTGTTTTTCCTTATGCACGGCAGGATGGTACTATCCAAATGGAAGCGAAGTTGCCTGATGAAATATTTAGTGATCGTACAATGCATTCAGCCTGCTCCAAACCCATTACAGATGAACATCCGAATGAACCGGTGACTTTGGATAATTATCAGGCTTATGCCAAGGGGATGAGTCATACAGACGCTCACGTGGAGGACTTGAAGCTTTATGTATCTATGACAATCACCGATAAGGATCTTATTAAAAAGGTTTATAACGGTAAAAGAGAAATCAGCATCGGATTTATGAGTGATGTTGTGGCAGAAGCGGGTACATATAATGGTCAACCATATGAGTATGTACAGCGAAACATTGAAATTAATCACATTGCTATTGTAGAGCAAGGGCGAGCTGGTCCAGAGGTAGCCATCCGCGCAGACAGTGACGCATGGCAAATTGATTCAGATGAAGGAGGAAAAAATAAAATGGCAAAAATTAAAATTGAGGGTTCAGAGTATGAAGTGGATCCAGCAGTAAAAGCATACATCGATGCTCTAAAAGCGAAAGAAGAAACAGCTAAAGTCAAGGGTGATAGCATGGACGCGTTACAAGGGCGTTATGATGCGTTGGAAGTAAAGCTGCAAAATGTTGAAACAGAACTTGCTAAAGAGAAGGCAAAGCAAGTATCAGCAGATGAATTGGACAAGCAGGTAGAAACACGTGTGCAACTCATTAGCACAACAAAGCCGCTTCTTGGCGATTCTTTCGACTTTACAGGAAAAACGGAACGTGAAATTAAAGAAGCGGTTATTTCAACAACTAAAGAGGATTTTAAAGGCGATGGGAAGTCAGATGACTATATCAACGCCTTTTTTGATGCAACTATTGAGCAAGTCGCTTCACATGGATTTTCGTCTACCGGTGCTAATTCCATTATTACGGGTGATTCAAGACAAAATATAGATGTAAATGCAATGCGTGCACAGCGTTTAAACATGCGTTCTTAATTACTAATTAAAAGGAGGGCTATTCCATGGCCATTACAGAATATGGACAGTACATGCCACTAGCTGGCAGTCCAGGACAATTAGCAAACTATCAAGAGTATGCAGCAGACAGCTATCCAGCAAAAGAAATTATTCCATTTGGTGCGGCCGTTCAATTAGCCGCAGATGGGACAGGGGTTGTGCCAGTTAAAACGGATGGCAATCCGATTGGCATTGCTTTATCACTTGGTATCCATGATTACACGACCAATGCTGATGACCAAAAATATTTAGTCGGCCAACCAGTGCCTATTGTTAAACGTGGCAATATCTTTGTTGTAGCGGGTGGCGATGTTACAAATGGCGTTGCTGTACAAGTGGATGCAACGACAGGCAAGTTTGTTGCAAGTGGTGGAATCAATTTTTCTCGTGCTGTATTTCGAGGAAATGCTACTGCTGATTCATTAGTTCAAATTGAAATTAATTTACCTTAAAGGAGGAACATAATTTATGTCACAATTCCGTGAAGATGCACTACTACGCCCACAAGATTTAGAGGCAGTAGACAAGAAAATTTATGAGCCAAAAAAAGAAGAGTTAAAGGCTCGTACCATTTTAAACGTCAAAACCGACGTACCTGCAGGTGCTGAAACTTATTCGTATGATGTCATGACGCGATCAGGAGCGGCTAAAATTTTAGCACCAGGAGCAACAGACATCCCACTTGTTGATGCTGATTTAAAACGTCATACAGTCAATATTTATTCCATTGCTACAGCCTTCAATCTATCTGTACAAGAAATTCGTAATGCACAAATGGCACGTCGTCCTGTTGAGGTGACAAAAGCTGATACGGCACGCAAAGCCATTGCAGAAAAGGAAAATAAACTCGTTTGGATGGGTGACAAGGACCATAATATTTTAGGTGTGGTTAATGCCACTGGCATTCAAGTTCTCGCGGTGCCAAACAATGAAGCGGGTACATCAACAAAATGGAAAGACAAAAAAGGTGTCGAAATTGTAGAGGACATCAAAAAGGCGAAGAACTTAGTTAATAAGTTACCTGGTCATGAAGCAGATACATTTTTAGTAGCTGCAGAACAATATGAACATTTAGAAAAAGTCTACAATGAACATACGATGCAAACGTGCTTACAGTACATTCAGTCACAAAATTGGTTCAAACGTGTTGATTATACATCTGATCTTAATGAACAAGGCACAGGTGGGACAGATTGCTTTTTAGTATTTGATTCCTCACCCGATGTTGTTGAAATGCTTGTATCGATGGATATTACACGTCATCCACAAGAATACAAGTTCCCGAATTATAAGATTCCGCTTGAAGAACGCTGTGGCGGTGCAATTGTTCGCTATCCAATGGCTATTGTGCGTGGGGAGGGTATCTAATGTTAGTACACAACAAAGGTAATTACACACGTATTGCAAATGATGTAAAGGTTATTCCAGGAACAAATACATTACCAGAAGCAGAATATACGGCTTTTATTACACATCCAATCATAAAAAGTTTGATTAAAAGTGGTGAAATTGTGATGCCAGAAGGACAAAATACCGCTTCTCTCAAGGATTTAGACGCAGATGAAGCAATTAAACTTGTAAAAGATACGTTTTCTATCGAATTTTTAGAGAAATTTAAAGAGGATGAGAAACGTAAAACAGTTCTAGCAGCTATTGATACTCAAATTGCTGAAATCCAAGGGGATTAATATGAAAGTGAGGTATGGATCATGCCTGCTTTAACAACAATTGAACGTGTGCGCTTACTAGGAACCGAATTTGAGGCTATTACTGATATGCGGTTGGAGTTATATATTGAGGATGCTTCATTGGAAGTGTCCTCTTTAGGCGTTCCAGAGGCACATCATGAGCGTCTTACACGTTATTTAGCTGCACATTTAGCTATTTTATCTGCGGAGCCAAAACAAGCTATTATTCGTGAAAAAGTAGATGTTATTGAGCGCCAATACAGTGATCCAAACAAAAATATTGGGCTATTGGCTTCTAAATACGGTCAAGAATACCAAAGAATTTTAGAAGATTTAGCTGAGCTAGAAAATAAGCCAAAAAAACACTTGAATTTGATGGTGATATAAATGGGAGTCCGTATTATTAGCCGGAATAACTATATTCCACGTGTGATTCAGTCATTGAAGGATTTGAAAAAGTATGATATCGAAGTAGGGATTTTCGGTAGTTCGGGCGCTGAATATGTCATGATCGCAGGAGTACAAGAATTTGGTATTACTATCCGTAAAGAAAGAGGTTCTATTGTAATTCCTGAACGTTCTTTTTTGAGGTCTACTTTCGATGATAAGAATAACGATTGGTTCAAGTTTATGAGAAAACAAATGGAACATGTTATAAATGGTCGGATAAACGCTCAAATGTTATGTGAACGTCTTGGTGCCAAAATGGTAGGTGACATTCAGGAAAAACTAACGGATATAAACAGCCCACCAAATGCACCTGCTACAATTGCAAAAAAAGGGTCTAGCAACCCTTTGATTGATACAGGGGGGTTGCGTCAAAGGATCACATACAAGGTGGTGAGACGTTAATGCCTGAAAAAATGTTGTTTGGTTCTGTCATCCAATCGCAAGGGGTGCCTTTTATTGCCCATATGCAAGGCGAAGGTGACTATGTTGACGGAGAATGGGTTACTGGGCAAGAAACACCTAAGGAAATGACAGGGATTATTTTACCTCTCAGCAATGATGATTTAAAGTATGCGGAAAACGGCACATATACAGTGAAAGAAAAGAAATTACTAACCATAGATCAAATACCAGAAGGTACAAAGGTAGAGTACAATGCGCAAAAATACACTCTTCAAGCTTTTAAAGACTATTCTGTATATACTGACGTCAATATATATTTGCTAAGGTGGCGAGAAAAGTGAATTTAATTAAATTAATTCGCAAACAGCTCTTGGACGACACTGATTTAACGATTATAAGGGCAGATCAAACAGGTGATATACCAAAATTACCTTATGCCACTTATAAAGTAATAGGTGACCGCAAAGGTGTAGGGCAAGAAGATGTATCCCACTTTAATAAGCCTGATTCCTTATCAGAAACCAGAATACAAGAACGCAATGCAACTATTTCTTTTAACACTTATGGAACTTCGCATGATAACGCTTTTGAAGTGGCTACTCAACTTCGGAAGTGGTTTGAGTGGCGAGGTTCTTTATTTTTAGATGAGATTAATGTTGCAATAGTAAATCTAACTGATGTAACAAACCGTACTACCTTTTTGTTAGATTCCTATGATGAAAAGTGGGGATTTGATGTAATCATTCGTTATCTTGATATTGAAGAACACGATATAGATTACTTCGACAAAGTGGAAGTAGAAATGAAACTAGGAAGGTGATTAAATGCGCTATGTTGATGTGCAAATTTCAAGAGAGACAAAGCCGATTTCTGAAAAAGGTTTTGGATTACCTTTATTATTAGCGACTAGTAAAGCTATAGATTACAAGGAATATACAGGGATAGAAAGTGTAGCAGAGGATTTTGAAGAAACAACAAATGAATATAAATTACTATCTCGTATGTTTGGTCAAAATCCAAGGCCAGCGGAAATTGCTGTTTTTGGTGTTTCTTATGATTCAGCAACGGCAGAGCCAACTGCCTTAATATCATCTCTAAACGAATTAATTAAAACACATAACGACTTCTATTATGTTGTAAGTCCAGAGCAAGGAGATGAGGAAATCACTGCTTTAGCTGAATGGACTAATACTAAAGATAAAATTTATGGTGCTACAACGTCTAATGTTGAGCTAGCTGAAAAGTTAAGAGGATTATATGATAATGCATTCCTTGTAGTTCATGATCAACCTGATACGTATGTAGCTGAAGGGCTAATTGGCGTATGTGCTCCTAAGAAAATTGGCGCTTATACATGGACCTTCAAAAATGTGCAAGGTGTGCCAGCTGTAAAGTATGACAACACAATGATTAATCGTGTTCATGCTGCTAATGCATCTACCTACATCAATGAAGCAGGGTTGTTATTGAACTCAAAAGGGGTAGCAACTAGTGGCGAATATATTGATGTTATTCAAGCAACACACTATCTAAAAGCACGTATAGCTGAAAGTGTTTTTAGATTACTTGCGTTAAGAGACAAAGTACCAGGTACTGATACTGGTATAGGGCTAGCAGTTGCTGAGGTAGAGGGCGTACTTTCATCTACTGTGGAAAATACAACAACCGGTGAAGGTATTATTGCACGTGATGATGCAGGAAATCCGATGTATACAATAACTTTCCCAAGAAGAAAAGATATTCCAAAGAACACCTTAGCACAACGTATTTTGCCCGATATTCAATGGACGGCCACTATATCAGGAGCATTCGAAAAAGTGCAAATACGTGGTGTATTAACGGTTTAAGGAGGGGTTTAAATGCCTGAAACATTTAATTTTAAAGATACAGTTGCGATTGTTGGAGGAATTATTCTGACTGGGTTTATGGATGGTACGCCAATTGAAGCTGAAAAAAACGAGGATACATTTAGTCAACATGTAGGTGCTGATGGATCTGTTACTTACAACGAATCAGCAGACGAAACAGGTACTTTCACATTTACATTAAAACAAGATTCTAGCGTAGTTCCTATGCTAGATGATCTATTAAAATCAAAAGAATCTTTTAATGTGTCACTCAATGATGCAAAACGTAAGAAACGTGTGAACGGTATGGATTGCCGTTTTGCAAAAAACCCAAACTTTTCTCGTGGAGCAGAAGTTGAAGGCGTCGAATACACAATTTTAGCAGCGCAATATAAGGAGGATTAATTCAAATGGCTTTTACACCAAAAACAAAAGAATTTACGTCAACAGCAGGTAATGATTACACATTCCAAAACGTCCCTAATTCGAAGCAAGCTGAAATTATGGATGAGGGTACAGGATTACATGGGAAAGTTCTAAACTCAAGAATGATGCCACTTATGTTAAAGCATGTGGTAGTTATTCCAAATGAATTAAACATGGATGATTTTGAAACATGGGAGGAGTTAGAGGAGGTCACTAACGCAGCCTTTAACTTTCTTCGAACAGGAAAGTAATAAAATAAAAAATCTTTCAGGGATGCAAAGCATCCCTTCTTTTTATGAAAAAGCAGCAGGCGAAAAATGGTGGAAATACGTAATTGGGTATCACTACAAAATTGATCCACATTCTGTGGAAGGTTGGGATAACGATACTATTTTAGAAACACTCGCATCCTTAAAAATGTTAGGGGTGATCAAATGAGTAGTGCTATGCGTGACATGTTTGTAGGCATATATTTCCGCGATGAAGCAACAACAACCCTACAACACTTAAATCAGGTCATGGATAATATTGAGGATGAAATAGTTAGTGTTGGCCAAGGATTAACACATACAGCACAAGGTTTTAACCATTTCGGTCAAACAGGCCTTACAGCTTCACAACACGTTGCAAATGGATTAAATAATGCTGAAACAGAGGCTGGAGAATTAAATCAAGAAGTACAACATGTTAGCAAAACATTAAATGGTTTTAAATCAATGATGCGTGGTCTTGTAGGGATTGTTGCAGGTGTTTTTGCTGTTAATAAGGTTAAAGAGTTTGGATTAAGTGCTATTGAAGCAGCCGCAGGTTTCCAAGCAATGGATGCGCAATTTGAGCAAGTTTTCTCGGATGCACAACAACATGCATCTGAGGGTCTGAATAAAATTGCAAAAGATACTGGGATGCTACCAGAAAGGCTTAAAGGTAGTTTCACTCAAATAGCAGCGTTTGCCAAAACAACTGGAGCGGACACTGCAGATGCTTTGTCTTTAACAGAGCGAGCGACTTTGGCTGCTGCCGATAGTGCTGCATTTTATGACCGATCTATTGAAGAAGTAATTGAAAATATGCAATCATTTTTAAAAGGGAACTTCGAAAATGATGCGGCATTAGGTATTTCAGCAACAGAAACTACACGTAATGCTAAAGCAAATGAACTGTATGGTAAATCATTCACTAAATTAAGCGAATCCCAAAAGCAACTAACTTTAATGGCCATGGTTGAGGATGGTAACAAATTGTCAGGGGCGATGGGACAAGCATCACGTGAAGCAGATGCTTATGAAAACCAATTAGGGAATTTAAAGCAATCTTGGACGAATTTAAAAGGGAAAATTGGTGGCCCACTCTTACAACCATTTGTTGATGGTATGGCTTCTACGTCACAGTGGATCGAAAACCTAGATACTGATAAGTTAGTCAGTAAAATAGATCGAGTAGTTTCTTTTGTGGGTACAGCTAAAGATACTTTCATGTCATTGGTTAATGGTTCAGGTAATGTATCCAATTTATGGCAAAAATTTGGTCTACCTAAAGAGACTAGTGATAATATCGCTTCATTTGCAGACACAATGAGTAGTACAGTGGCTGTGGGAATTGACGTTGCAAGTGTTGCCTTCGATGGTTTTAAAACTGGAGTTAGTTGGCTTATACAAAATAAAGAATTAGTAATAGCTGCCACAGCGGGTATTGCGGGTGGTTTTGCTGTAATGAAAACAATCTCATTTGTAAAAACAGCATTAGATTTATTTAAAGCCAGTACAATTGCCTCTACTTTTGCTACCCAAGGCTTTAACGCAGCTTTGAGAGCTAATCCAATAGGAATGGTTGTGACCGCCGTCGGTCTACTAATTTCTGGAGGGATACTGTTATACCAAAATTGGGAGACCGTTAAAACAAAAGCTATACAACTATGGCAAGTGATTGATAACAACCCTATACTATCCTTTTTAGCAGGACCTATAAAAGGGTTAATATCGGCAGGTATTACCATTTACAAAAACTGGGATACTATTACCAATAATTTTAACAACTTCAAAAACGCTATTACAAATTTCAAATTGCCAAAATGGGTTTCTTCTATCGGAAGCACAATAGGTAAAGCTGCTGGAGCAGTAGGGAATTTTATTAGTGGTTCCCATGCGACTGGGCTAGAACGTGTACCTTATGACGGATATGTAGCGGAACTTCATAAAGATGAATCAGTTTTGACAGCAAATCAATCGAATATGCTACGTAGAGCAGGGATATTAAGTCAAGGTAGTTCGGGTACACCTGAATTGAATCTTTATAATAATCAAGGTTCAGCTACAGGAATACCTCAAGCTATTAATACTGACAGTGGCAACAAAACTAATACTAGTGGTGGTGGAAATCAATTTATCTTCAATATTTCAGGAGTTAATGCCATCGATATTGGCAGAGAAGTACGCAAAATAATCAGCGATATTCTTGATACAGAAATGCAAACAACGTAGGGGGGCATGTAATGCCATATATTAAGGATGTTTTAATTGATGTTATTACGAAGGTATCTATGCCAGAATCTTCAACAGCTACGGAGCATGCACTTGAAGATGGTGAGCAGATAACAGACCATGTGAAAAGCAACCCTACAACAATTTCATTGACGGGTGTAATTCTTGATGGTACTGAAGCAAAAGTCTTGAAGTTACGTCAATACCGAGAAAAAGGTGTTATTTTTGATTTTGATTACATGACATCATTAAAACATGTAATCATTACTGATTTTAACCGCGATTATGAAGCCAAAATTAAAGACGGCTATGCTTTCACAATGACTCTGAAACAAATAAAAGTCGCTAAAGTCGGTAAGTTCGTAAGTGTTTCTATCCCAGTTAAAAAACAAACAAAACCTGTAACAAAAAAAGGGCGTCAGCAGACGAAAAAGACACCTACTACAACAACAAAATCCAATAAAGAGAAATATACAACACCACCTAAGAGTTCATCAAGTGGTGGTTGGGCAGCAATGGAGGGGCGTAAGTAATGGATGAATATATTGACATTGATAAAAATGAGATACCTTATTCCTTTGAAATAGAGTTAGCTGGTGAAGTATTTGAAATTGAAATCAACTACAATCAAACACATGATTTTTTCACTGTGGATCTATTCAAGGATGATGGTGTTTTGGTTATTGGAGAAAAACTAATCCTTAATCGCCCTTTGTTCAGAAACCATGTCAACATAGACTTGCCAAAAGTACAAATAATTCCTAAAGACCGAGCTAATTCAGTTACTCGTATTACCTACGATAATCTGAACGAGACGGTCTTTTTGTATGTGGTAGGTGAATCAGATGAGTAATTTATATATGCGTAAAACTACATTTTTAGTGGGTGGCAGAGAAATTACAGATCCATTAACTATTAAATTTAGTGTTCCTTTTGGTGATAACGAAAAAGTTGATACAATTGATATCCAAGTTTACAACCTTAAAGATGAAACCATTAATTCTATTTCTACTAATCAAGCAGCTATTTTAAGTGCTGGTTACATTGATGATAATGGAGTGATTTTTAGTGGCTCACTAAAGAAAAAAGAAACGAAGTGGGAAGGGCTAGATAAAATCACAACATTCAAATGCATTGATTGTAGTTTGGACTATACAAACGGTGTTGTAAAACGGACATACGGACGAAATACCCATGCATCACTTATATTGCGAGAATTGGCTCGAGATGCAGGTCTTGCGATTGGTGATATAGATTTACCAATCGACTTTATTTATCGTTCTGGCAAAACTCTTAATGGAAAGATTAAGTTTCAAATTGCTGAAATTGCGAAAGATTGTAAGGCAAAACAGTATGTAAATAAAAATCGACTTTATGTACGTGATCGAGCTAAAGGTGACAAAATAGGGCTGGATATATCGAAAGAAACTGGCTTGATTGATGAACCGGAGGAAGTCGAAGAGGAAGTAAAGGATGAGAAAAAGTCTAAATCCAAGAGTCCAAAGAAGAAAAAGTTAAAAGGCTACAAAATTAAGTTGTTGTTAAATCATAAAATCACAACAGATGTCATTATTAAACTTACATCTAGAAAAGTTAGTGGAGTATTCCGTGTATCAAAAGGTGAGCATAAGGGGGATACGTCTGGAACAGAGTACTATACGGTATGTGAGGTGGTGCCAGTATGACGAAAACATCAATGACACAATTCGTGAGTGAAAACATTGAGGAAAATTTGATGAATATGAATACATGCCTAATATGCGAAGTACTTGAAGTAGACATGAATTTGTATAAAGCTGATGTTCTTCCTAAAAATGATCCAGAAGCAACGCCAATTTTAGATGTGCCTATAGCATTTCATCAAACAGACCAATTTACTATTCAAATTCCATACAAAAAAGGAGACAAAGTGCTCGTTGTATGCTCACAAGCTGATATTGATCCAATTATGTTTGGTGGAGGAGAAGCTTCTAGTCGCTCATTTAGTGCTAACGACGCGCTAATAATAGGTGGCCTGAATCTTTTTAACACACCGATACAAAATGAACATCCTAATGACGTAGTAATTGGTACGAAAGATTTCTCTACCAAAATAGTTATAAATGAAGTTGGAGAAATAAGTATAAAATCTTCTAAGTTTAAAGTCGAAGCTGATGATATAGAGTTTGTTGGTGGTACTATCACTGCTAATGGTGAAGATTTAACTACTGATTTAGTGTAATGGGGGGATTCCATGCATACTCTTAAATATAACGATAATGGGGATTGGGTTCTAAACGAGCTTGTATATGGTGATGACCAGTTAATTCAAAACTATAAGCAATTATTACGAACTCGAGTAACAGAATGGATGTTTGATGATTACCATGGCTTTAGACGAGATGTAATCGAAAAAAAACTACCGAATAAAAAGGAAATTGTACAAGCTATGCACGATTGCTTGTATCAAGAACCTCGAACAGCAGAGGTACTTAGTGTGGAATATGAATTTAATCGTATTAAAAGGTTTTTATCTATTAACTTTAGAGTTCGTACTACAAATGGCAAGGAGATAGGAGGGGAAGCAGTTGTTAACCAAATATGGGTTTAAAAGAATGCGTACAGCAGATTACTTACCGATAATTCAAGAGTTAGCAAGAGAATTGTTTGGTGAGGATGCTGACCTATCAGACCGTACTCCTTTAGGAAAATTTATTTATCTGATGGCACAGCAAAAAGCTGAAGATAATGAGGAACTCGAACAAGTTTATAATGCTCGCTTTGTTGATACTTCAGAAGGAGCATCATTAGATGCTAATGTTAAACGTGTAATTACTCGCAAACGGTGGACTAAAGCAACTGGTGAGGTCATCGTCAATTTAGACAAAGGCGCAAAGATTAATATAGGTGATTTATTTCGAACAAAGTACAATGTGTATTTTAAAGCTTTAGAGGCCATAGATGCAATTGAAGATGGAAGCTACCGTGTAAGTGTAGAGGCCCTCGAATATGGCGCTATAGGTAATGTAGAACCTAATGATATTTCTATTATTGTAAATCCTCAATCAGGCATCAATTCGGTAACGAATCAAGATGCTTTTTTTAATGGTCAAGATGAAGAAATGGACGAAAAATTACAAGATCGTTATTACGAATCATTGGGAAAGCTAGGCTCTAGGCGTGTTGAATCTATTGAAGCGAATGTACTTGATGACGTTGAAGGAGTACGTGCTGCTGTTGTGATTGAAAATGACACAAATGTTGAAGATGCAGATGGTCGGCCTCCAAATTCGTTCGAAACGGTGGTATTAGGTGGCCTAGATGAAGACATTGCAATGGCTATATTCCGTAAAAAGGGCGGAGGAATTCGTGCATATGGATCAACTGTTTTTACTTATACAGACAACAGAGGTATTGTGCATGAAATAGGTTTTACACGTGCCTCAACCGTCAGTGTATATGTAAGGGTATATATCAAAAAAAATAACCAATTCCCAATAAACGGTGAAGATTTAGCCGTTGCTAATATTGTTAAATATATTGGCGGAACATACAACGATGAACTTTATCCTGGTGTAGGCATGAGTAAAGATGTTGTTTGTACGAAAGCAGAAGCTCGCATTTTATCAATTGATGGAGTCGATGATGTACGAGTAGAGTTTTCAACAGATGGAGTTACTTTTGAACCGCATAATGTAACCATTGCATTTCCTGAAGTTGCAGAAACTGATGAGAGTAAAATTGAGGTGATGAACCTTGTCTAATCAACGATTGCAGACATTACTTGATCGGATGCCTCGTCAATATGCAAGGGATGAGGATAGTAATAACTATAAACTCCTAAAGATGATTGCATCAAATAGTGTTGAAAACTTAGCTATACAACAGACCATTTTAAAGTATTGGGATGTAGATCAAGCTGAGGGGTACGGATTAGATAGACTTGGGAAAGATGAGGGTATTTCTCGTGGTAGTTGGGACGATGAGGAGTATCGCAAAATGATAAAAATACAGTGTCTCCTCAATCTATCTGAGGGAGATATTGAAACAATGAATAAAATCATGGACGCCTATATGGGTCATGATTTTATTGGCTTTGAGGAAGGTTGGCGAGAGTTTGAGCCAGCTACATTGTTACTTAATGTACGTACATCTGCTAAAACAATTCCTGATTCCTTAATCAAGAAAATTAAGGTTGCTGGTGTTGGAATTTATATTTTTTTAAATGAATTAAATGAATTTTTGATACTTCACGGTGGCACCTATTCATGGCAAATAAACCATAAAATTTGTGGGCGTTTTAAAACAGCAAGAACTCATGGTGCACTTGGAAATGAAGTATTAATTGTTTCAAATAATGCTTATGGTTTCATTATGAACAATCGAGTTTGTGGCAGATTTAGAGCAGGAGGTGTGAGGAGTTGAACGAAATACAGCCTTTGATGATAGATTTAACTCAACAATTTTTAAGTAACCTTGTTGTAGGTGCAAAGATAACGATTGATGGAGTCGTTTATGACAAAGGAATCTATCATACTAGCACAAAGTATGGACTAAGAAAGTATGTGAAATTAACTCTGGAACAAGGCTTGGTTACACGTGCTGCTTTAGTAGATAGTTATGGGCGTGAATTGTATGTAAAAACAATGAACTATCAAAAAGGTTCACAGGGATATGTTATCGCATTTCCTCTACAACTCGAGGTGAAGGAAGTGAAAGTAAGTGAGTAAACTAATGAATGGTGAGATACCTTTAAATTTCAAAAAGAATCCCTATGAGCGTACCCAATGGCATGATGATATTAAAGATCCAGTCACAGGCGAAATTATAGATGATGGAACACCGTTCATGTCAGAGTTTGCAAATAACTTTGAGTGGGGAATTTATAATGCATATCGGTTTTTAATTGAAATGTATCGTCAGATGGAGCGTATGCGCGTTCAGTTAGAACTTGATGGTCGTGTGCCTGGCAACAGTGGAACTTTTGCTGATGTTTTTGATGGCAGCTCAAACAAAATAAGCTTGGATAAAGCCTTAACGGACATTATTGAGGCTGTTGAAATAGGCACAACTACTTTAAAAGTGGCTAGTATGGATGGTTTTACACCATTTACACAAGTCACTATTTTTGATGATGAACACATTGAGGACGTTGTGATCACTGAGGTAGGAACAAACACTATCAAGGTGCAAGCTTTGAAAAATGCGTACAAAAAAGGGGCTAAAGTGGCTCGTAGTAATGTAGCAATTGACACTGTGAATGCTGAAATGGGCGTAGGAGATTGGCAGACATATAGCGTTGAGTTAGTGGAGGTGGTTTAAGAATGGCACAGTTTTATTACGATAAATTTAATACGATAACCAATTATACTTATTCTCAAGGCCCGTGGAGCAGTGAAGCTGGTTGGACGCCAATGACATTTTGGGATTTGTATAGAAACTATACATTCTATAGCCAGAACGGGAGTTATGGTGTATCTAATCAGATAGGGTACAGCGTACCACTTAATATAGGTGATGTAGCCTATAGAATAAGTGGTTCTACTTTACAACGTTTTACTATCTACGCGCAAAACGAAGGTAACTTATCAGGGGCATCACATAATGTAACGATAGCAGAAAAAAAGGCGAGTGAGGTCACGTCAGTACCGAGTTACAACAAAGGGTCGCTAGTGCAATCTAACATCGTGGCCGAGAATGGCACATATCCCGCCAACGGACGTCATACAGATGGTTATTGGTACGTTAGAGGCGCTGAAGTGGTTGGTGAGCCTGGAACGATAACGACGTCCGCAATCACATACGAAAACACAGGCGGCAGAAAAGTCACACGACTAAGCAACGGGTGGCTTGTTATGGTTGCAGCAAATAAATCTGTAGGTACAGTGTATTGGCATGTATCTAAAGACGGCGGTACTACGTGGTCTGAATTATGCTATAACAATGGCAATTGGGCCGCGCACTTTGCGATAGCTAGTTATGGTACAAAAGTGTATACAGCCGTGGCGACTAGTGGTGGCCTGACTGGGGTCGTGAAATTTGATGCCGCAACTGTTAGTAACGCAGTACAACCCGTTGTAGTCCTCACACCATCAGGGCAGACAGGCGTCAATTCGATGGCAATTGCTACAGACCCATTAAACGGTGCAATCCACCTACTGTGGGTAGCTAAAACAACGACGTATCCGAACTCGTGGAATTTACGTTATACCAAGAGTACCAATGGCGGTAGTACGTGGGACGGTGCTGCAAATACAACCCAATTGAACGCAAGCACAACTAACTACTCATACGTTGATCTGGTAGTAAGAAATGGTGTGCCGATTGCATTAAGTCAACATTACAATCAGTCAATCGGCACTTATACTATATATTCCCATGTTATCAATAGCAGTAATGGTTCATCTGTAAATTACGAAGTGTTTGCTCACAGTTTACCGCTAGGCAAACTATCGTTAGCAGTAGACAAAAACGGGGTTTTACATGCCGTTTGTAGCGTCTACACAAGCGCTAGCAATTCGACATACAACGTGGTATACAGTCGTAGTGTTGACGCGGGCGTTACTTGGGGCGGAACTAAATATCTAACCAATTCCGTAGGTGGTAAACATAGCCACGATGCTACTATTTCGGTAGACGCCTCTAATAAACTTGTAGTTGTAATGTCTACAAGCGCCCTCATACAAAGTGATGGTTATAACGACATTGCAAGTTTTTACAGTAGTAACGGCGGTGATAGTTGGACACAAGGTGAATTTGTCGCCACATCTAGTATAGACAACCTAACAGTGCCTTTCGTAGTTTATGACCCTACGTTTTCGGTAACATTGCAAAACCCGCCCGCCACACTATATATACAAAACATCAGTGGAGCTTCTAATGCACCTCGTCCGATGTTTAGAGGGACATTAAGTATCAACAAAGCGCCATCGGTTACCCTAATATCACCTTCTGACAATCAGACATTGTATGAAAACGACACAATCAACCTCTCAGGCGATGCCTACGATGCAGATAAAGATCAAGCGGTAACGGTGTACTATCAGATTGACAGCGAGCAAAGAAAAGTCTTAGCAACCAATGTCAGTCAAACACAAATTTCATTGTCAAAGCAGCTCACGTTTAAAGATGGCAAGTTGTATGATGGTGAAACGGTACTTACTGGAACACTTACTGAAGGTGTAGCACACACTTTAAAAGTTTGGGCAGTCGATAGTGAGAATGGACAATCAGCAACTATTGAACGCACGTTTTATATCGTGCCTAACCGAGCGCCATTACTAGCTATAGATGCTATTTTGCCAAGCGGAATTATCAATACTGATAAATTTAAAATCAGTGGTACAGCATCGGATCAGGACGCTAATTCGAGTGTTAAAGTAAACTATCGCATTAATGCAGCGAATCCGATTGAAATTTATACTGGTACAGGTGGGGCTTGGGAGTTTGATTTGTCACTGTCACAACTAATAGTCGGTGAAAATACCATCATTATCGAAGTCATTGATAACTATGGGGCTAAGACAAGCAAGACCATCAAACTCAATAAAAATGCAGTCAAAACGCCTATTTTGCAATCTGTAGCGAGGTATAAAATTTCCCCTCCTAAAGGTTCAGCAAGAGGCGTTTTAATATGGGTTCAACGTGACGAGGAATTGGATTTAAAAGTTGAATTGTCAATGACATTGATTGGCGAGCAGGAGCAATATGTATTACTTGAAGCAGACCCAGACAAGATAGTACCGGTTACTGATGGGATTGTGGAAGATGAATATTACCATGAAACAGTAGAACCAAAGGACAATATCATTCTTAAATTAACCACAACTAGACCCAACATAAGTATTGACAATAAAGTTTATTTAATTATGGGGGTGGTTGAATAATGCAAAGACGTAGAAGATTACCTGATGGCTCATGGGGTCCGCTTGAAAAAGTGGGTTCAATACCTACTACAGAAGATCAAGTAATGTCTTTAGGTGAACAACTGGCACAAGAAAAAATGAAAAATATACAAAAAGACCTCCTGATTAATAATCTAGGTTCACAGTTAACACAGCTAAAACTTGATGTCATTACAATGAAAGGTCGTGGAGAATGATGGAATTTTGGCAAATCGCTTTTATGTTCAAGTGGGTGACTGCTGAACAACTAAAAATTGCAGTAAAAACTGAGGCTAACCCTTATGGTGAGATTACTCCTAAACAATACAAAGAAATTACAGGACAAAATTTTGAGACTCAAGCAAAAGCATAGCTTTATAATTATTGTCTAACAAAGGAGGAAAACATTACCTTTTGTCGAAGAAGAAAGAAAGGAGGGATTTTTTATGGATTTAGCTGGGACGATTGAATTTTTTACTAAATACCAACCTGTCTTTTATTTAATAGGTTTTACTATTCTTAGTTTTTCTATATTAATAGACAATTTATATGTTACTCAATTAGAAAGAAAATTAATGACACCTAAACAAATATTCATGTATTACTTCTCACAAGTTTTTTTAATGTCAATATTCACAATTGTTGGGGCATTTTTATTAAGTTTAGGGGAAATAGTAAAAGTTTTTAAAGAAATTGACAATCAGTTTATGATGTATATAACCATTGTCATTGTATTTTTGTTAGTAATGGTAATTCATTCGCTCATGATATTTGTTGTTTGGGTGATAACTTTTTTAACCGCTGTCAATTATAAATATTCAATAATATTAGAAGACGGAACGTCGTGGAGTATAATTAGAATGAATAAGAATAATTATTTGTTAGTTGAAAAAGACAACTTGCAAAAATTTATTGTAGAACCATTTAATTATAATTATGAAAAAGAAGTAAGCATTAGCGAAAAGAAAAAAAGTATCTTTATAAAGATCACAACCAATAAAAGAATCGTAAGATATTTTTTCATAATCTCTGCTATATTAATCATACTTTCTTTCTTTTTTATTAAATTATTAATTGGATTGGCATTCTTTTTAATTGGACTGGGTATTTTGTTAATCATTACCTCCTTGAAGTACAACAGTGAGGAATATGTTAGACAACAAAGTGTTACGAACACAGATTAAGGCATTTGATTTACTAATAACTGTCTAAATCTCAAAGGAATTTTAGGATACGCTGCCGCGTGTCTTTTTTATTATGTGGAAGGAAGGTTTCTTATGGGAGAGGAATTAGTCAGAAATATTTATGAACGACTCGGAGGTATTGAGGCGAAAATTGATGATATTAGAGATATTCGTCAAACAGCAGATAATGCTAAAGACATAGCTGAGGAAGCGTTAGCTAGTACGAAGAGTGCTCATCATCGATTAAATAAAATCGATAAAATCATTTGGTGGGTTTCAACTACTATTATTGGCTCAGTAATCTTAGGATTGTTAGCGCTTGTTATCAAAACAAACTAGGGGGATTATAATATGGATTTTTTATATGATTTCATCATCGAGCAGGCGCTAATTGTAGTGCCTGTTTTATTAGTTATTGGACAGGTTTTAAAGAACACACCAAGAATGCGAGACTGGCTGATTCCGTACATTTTATTGGTGTTGGGAGTTGCATTTACAATTGGCATTATGGGCATCAATATTCAAGCTATCGTACAAGGTGTGCTAGTAAGTGGGGCTGCTGTATTTGCTAATCAGTTATATAAACAATACTCAGGTAAAGAGAGTGATGAGAAATGATAAAACCACAAGAAATAGAATTTCATGTAGGCCACTATGGTGATGGAACTGGAGCACGCGGTTTTGTTGATGAAGTACAATATGCTCGTAAATTTATTAAACGAATATATGACATTTGCATTGCTAATGGTGTGCCAGCGACGTATTACGAAGATAAAATTTCAAAAAATCAAACACAAAATATCAACAACTTAATTGCACATCATAATGCAGATACAAACGGATTTATTGTATCTGGCCATCTTAATGCTGGTAGTGCATTAACTGATCAAGGGATTGGTGTTGAGGTACTTTACTATGATCAGCTGGCTATTGCAAAACAAGTAGTGGATGGTATTTGTAACGTTAGTGAAATGAAAAATAGAGGCGCTAAAAAACGTACTGATTTAGGTGTTCTAGCACGCACTTATGAACCTGCTATATTAATTGAGTTTGGTTTTGTTACTAGTAAAAAAGATGTTGAATTGATGGATAAACACTTCGAAGCTATTTGCCAAGCTGTAGCAACAGTACTGGCTGCACATATTGGATATACCATAAAAAAGGAGGAAGTACCAGTGGCACAGACTACAGAAGCTAAAGTTATATTTAATGATTGCAAAACCATTCCTGCCATTATTAAAGACGATAGGACTTACGTACAAGTCCGTGAGATTGCTGATTTGTTAGGTCTTAAACTCGTATATAATAACGAGAGCAAAACAACCAAATTATACAAAGTAAAATGATAAATAAAACCAAGACAGCTACATGCCGTCTTGGTCTGTTTCTAACTCATTTAAAATTTGTTTACGTTCTAAAATTAATTCCATAAATTCATCCAAATCTTCTTCTAAAGCGTGGTTTTTTATAAAGCTGCGTGCTCTTGATCGTGCACTAATGTATTTTGCACGCTCTTTATTCTTCTCCTGCCATCGTTTATTAGCCTCAGTCTGTGAATTTTTCTCCATTTTAACCCTTCCTTTTTTTGAAATATACTATGACATTTAATATCACTAAGATTAAACAAAGTGAGTAAATGACAATCATAGATACATCGAAGAAGCCTGGTTGTTTCCAATTCACCATATTAATCAAAGCGTAAATAGCGAATGCAAATGCGGCTACATATCCGATATTTTTCATAATGATGAGGATATGATAAGATTAAGGGGAAGGAGGGGCTAACCTCCTTCGCTTGACTATTTGCGACGTTTCTTCTTGGTAGAGGGGCGTCGCTTTTTATTTTGCTTACCTGTTCGCATGTCTTGAATATTTTTTGCTGAGCCTGTCAGCAAATTAATTACTGTAGCGACTGCGACTAGATAAGCTAAAACCTTATCATAATCCACTTTGTTCACCTCCTTTCCATACTTTAATTATACTAGTACTAGTATATGTAGTCAACACAATATTTCATTTATTTTCCTGTAAATTAGGAAGGGATTTAACTTAATATGTAGAAATATCTGTAAAAAGGGGTGTGGATTATGAATTACGATATAATAGTACCAGTAAAATTTTTATTCAAACGCAAGCCTGACAATGTACCAATTATAGGTTTATCAAGCTTACATTTAACACACGGTGAACATGAAGCACTAACAGACGATGTTGCTCTAAACCTTTTAAGAGCACAGGGTTACAACGTAATCAGATTGATCCAAAGAGATGAAAATATTATAAGTATTAACTTCAAAGAAAGGTTTTAAAGGCTGTCAAATATGATAGCCTATAATAAAAACACCAACAAAGAAAAAGAGCCCAGACACATGGATCGTGATGAATTTGATTTAGAAGAAATTTCAAAATCATAACTGAAGCAGTGAGAGAAAGCAAACAAAAATCTTTAGAATCTACAAACGAGATGAACCAAGAGAAGGTACCATAATAAAAATGTATTAATAATAGTAGAAAATTGTTTGTATAGTAAAAATCAAAATAAAAATGCCACAGATTGTTGCAAAGAAATACTATTAACTTTAAAGGAATTTATATATCGTTCTTTCCTTATAAAATAGTACCTGTCCAAACCTTCTTTATCTACATTTTTACGAACTGGGGCACCATTTTAAAAAAGTTACAGGTGCCCCAGCAAGTGCCCCAAAAAGTACCCCAGTTAAATACATTTAGATAGGCTTCGTTAGACAGGTATAGAAACCTTCATTAATACAAAACCTTGATATTATGCACATCAAAAAATTAAAAACATCAGGATAGAAACCAAGGTCATAAGTTATGCTTATCAAAAAAGATAATATTAATGTAATTTACTTATGAATATAAATGCGCTATCATGGGTATTGGAGAAAAGATGCTACACATTTTTAAAGCCTTTTCAAAAAGATATATTAGGGGGATCCGCAAATGGCACAAGGTAATTTACACAACAGCCGTGCATCATTCGAAGTGAATGGTAAAACTTACAATTACTATGACTTAGCTGCGATTGAAAAAGCTGGCGTTGCAAAAGTTTCAAACCTTCCTTACTCAATTAAAGTATTATTAGAATCTGTTTTACGTCAATATGATGCGTATGTAATTAAAGAAGAACACGTAAACGAATTAGCAAAATGGGGTAACGGTGCTGACCCAGAGGCAGAAGTACCATTCAAACCTTCTCGTGTTGTATTACAAGACTTTACTGGTGTACCAGTAGTTGTTGACCTTGCATCTCTTCGTTCTGCAATGAAAGAAATGGGCGGCGACCCAAGCAAAATCAACCCTGCTATTCCAGTTGACCTTGTAATTGACCACTCAGTACAAGTTGACAAATATGGTAATGCATCTGCATTACAAGCAAACATGGACCTAG
>NZ_DJAU01000023.1:0-38497 GCF_002429725.1 Lysinibacillus sp. UBA5994
GGTTTTCAAAAGATACAAAAAGGCACCCCCTGACCTTGGTCAAGGGATGCCTATTATTTTAATATTTATTTCGCGTATTCCACAGCACGTGTTTCGCGAATAACTGTTACTTTAATATGACCTGGATAATCGAGTTCTTCCTCAATACGTTTGCGAATATCACGCGCAAGACGATGAGACGCTAAATCATCAATTTTTTCAGGTTGTACAATAATACGAATTTCACGTCCAGCTTGAATCGCATAAGATTTTTCTACGCCATCATAGCTTTCTGAAATTTCCTCTAACTTTTCAAGTCTCCGGATATAGTTTTCAAGTGTTTCACTACGTGCACCTGGACGAGCAGCTGATAATGCATCAGCTGCAGCGACTAATACCGCAATAACAGATGTTGCTTCAGTATCACCATGATGCGAAGCAATACTATTAATGACAACTGGGTGTTCCTTATACTTTGTTGCTAATTCCACACCGATTTCGACGTGGCTTCCTTCAACTTCATGATCAATTGCTTTTCCAATATCATGTAATAAGCCTGCACGACGAGCCAATGCTACATCTTCACCAAGTTCAGCAGCAAGTAATCCTGCTAAATGTGCGACTTCAATTGAATGTTTTAGAACATTTTGTCCATAGCTTGTACGATATTTCATGCGGCCTAAAATTTTCATTAAATCTGGATGTAAGTTATGAATACCAATTTCAAATGTAGTTTGCTCACCTGTTTCGCGGATTTGTTCATCCACTTCACGTCGAGCTTTTTCCACCATTTCCTCAATACGAGCTGGGTGAATACGACCATCCTGTACAAGTTTTTCAAGTGCAAGTCGAGCTGTTTCACGGCGAATTGGATCAAAGCCTGATAATATAACCGCTTCTGGCGTATCATCAATAATTAAATCAATTCCTGTTAACGTTTCCAATGTACGGATATTACGGCCTTCGCGACCAATAATACGTCCCTTCATTTCATCATTTGGCAAGTTCACAACAGATACAGTTGTTTCTGCTACATGATCTGCAGCAAAGCGTTGTAGTGCTAATGATAAAATTTCACGTGCTTTTTTATCTGAGTCTTCTTTCGCACGTGTTTCAGCTTCTTTCGTCATCACAGCAATATCAGTTGATAACTCTTTTTCTACTTCATTGAGGATAATTGATTTAGCTTCATCCCTAGTTAAAGCAGAAATACGTTCTAACTCTGTTTTTTGTGATGCCATGAGCTCGTCCACTTTGCTCTCCATCTGTTCAATATGCTGTTGTCTTTCAGCTAGAGCTTGTTCTTTGCGCTCTAAGCCAGCTTCTCTCTTATTTAGAGCATCATCTTTGCGATCAAGATTCTCTTCTCTTTGCAATAAACGGTTCTCTTGTTTTTGAAGTTCTAAACGACGTTCACGAATGTCATTTTCAGCTTCAGTACGAAATTTGTGAGTTTCATCTTTGGCTTCAAGTAGTGCTTCTTTCTTCATTGCCTCCGCTTCTCGTTTTCCTTCTTCAACGATTGTTTCAGCGACATGTTTAGCACCAGTGATTTTTGAGTCATTCACTTTTTTCATGTAGATATAGCTAACAGCGGCACCAACGATGAGTCCAAGCAAAGCGGAGATGATAGTAATTCCATCCATATGAACACCTCCTCTTGCTATTTGGGTATTACAGTTTCAGTCGGCGCATACATCTATGTCGCCTTAGCTAAAATGCACCAGATTTTGTTAAAATTTATGCAAAACCCGTTTCATTGGCCAAAGGCATTATCTTCATCCAGTAGGCGTTTAGACATCCATTTTAAAGGATATTTCACTATAAAACATTTGCTAAATGAGGATAAAATGTACTGCCTATTTAAAGTCATAATTCAGAAATTATACATATTTAATTGTATAGCTAGCCTCATGCTCTGTCAAGGATAGTCAGGCGTATGTTCGCCACCTTAGCCAAAAAAAGTAAGTCCTATCCATTCAGTGAATTTTTTCCCTATTACTATTTCACTAGAAAATTTTTCATGTTAAATACAATTTTTAAAAAAACAGTACATAAGAAATAAACACATAGCCTCTCTCTTATTATGTGTAAAAATTTAAGAATATAGACAAAAAAATGCATTGCCCCCTCAATAAAGTGGGAACAATGCAATCATTAATTATTCTTCTTCCAGAAGTAACATTAATTCTTCATCCATCTCTTCTTCATCATCATGGGCAGCAATTGTATAAGAAGAAGCTGCAATACCATAAGAAGCTCGGATTTTATTTGCTATGTCTTCTAGGACAGCAGTATTTTCTTTTAAATACTGTTTAGCATTTTCTCGTCCTTGACCTAAGCGCTCATCGCCATATGCATACCAAGAACCACTTTTTTGTACAATGTCTAATTCTACGCCTAAATCGACTGTTTCGCCTTCTTTAGAAATTCCTTCTCCATACATAATATCTACTTCAGCTGTACGGAAAGGTGGTGCTACTTTATTTTTAACAATCTTAATTTTAGTACGGTTACCAACAATATCATTACCTTGTTTAATAGCTTCTGCACGACGCACTTCTAAACGGACAGAGCTGTAGAACTTAAGCGCACGTCCACCTGGTGTTGTTTCTGGATTACCGAACATGACACCAATTTTTTCACGAACTTGGTTAATGAAAATAGCAATGGTTTTTGATTTATTAATCGCGCCTGAAAGTTTACGTAAAGCTTGAGACATTAGACGTGCTTGTAGGCCGACATGAGAGTCACCCATATCCCCTTCAATTTCAGCTTTTGGCACTAAGGCAGCAACAGAGTCAATGACGATAATATCAATAGCACCACTGCGCACTAATGCTTCTGCGATTTCAAGTGCTTGCTCACCTGTGTCGGGCTGTGATAATAATAGCTCATCAATATTGACACCTAATTTTTGTGCATAGATCGGGTCTAATGCGTGCTCAGCGTCGATAAATGCTGCTTGTCCACCTGTTGCTTGTACTTCAGCAATGGCATGTAGAGCAACAGTTGTTTTACCCGATGATTCTGGACCGTATACTTCAATAATACGTCCACGTGGATATCCACCCACTCCTAATGCAGCATCAAGTGCAAGTGAACCACTTGAAGATGTCGCAATTTCTAAATCGGTTTTTTCACCGAGTTTCATGATGGAACCTTTACCAAAATTCTTTTCAATTTGTTTTAGAGCCTGTTCTAAGGCTGCTTTACGATCACTCATTCATTTTCCTCCTTCGAAAACTGTTCACTGTTTTTATCTATCTCTACTATACTTGTTTTTGAGAAAACACGCAAGAAAAAAGCGAACATTTATTCGATTTTTCTTCAAAATAAAAATTTGGATAGTTTTCCTCTACCCAAATTCCTATGTTTTACTCTATTTTAATAACGTTTTGTGTAGCCACGTTCTTCTAAAAGCTGCATTAAATAATGGCATGTAAATTTCACCGCACGGAGTCGATTCGTATTCCGCATGCCTGATAAATGAAGTAAATATGTAAGCGGCTCCTCGTCATTTATGGCAATACCAATCCAAACCGTACCTACTGGCTGATGATCATGTGCAGTGGGACCTGCTTCTCCTGTAAGACCAATCCCAATATTTGTAGCAAATTTCTCACGAACAGCACTTGCCATTGCCGCTGCACACTCAGCACTCACAACACCATGTGTATCAATTAATTCTTGTGAAATGCCTAGCTGTTTTACTTTCGCATCTGCTGCATAGGTAACAACGCCTCCTATAAGTGCATTGCCTACCCCTGGAATTTCCGCAAGTTCAGATTGAAATAAACCAGCAGTTAAACTTTCTGCAGCCGCAATTGTTAGCTCATTATCCAGTAGCATTTCTACCGTTTTTGAGGCAAGGGAATCATCATCTACACCATATTGATAATCACCAACAAGTGCTTGTATTTCTGCAACCTTTGCCTTAATAAGCTGGCCAGCTTGTTGCTCTGTTGCGGCTTTAGCTGTTACGCGTAACGTTACCTCACCATCAGAAGCAAGTGGAGCAACTGTTGGATTGGTTTGTGCATCTAAAATATTTTGAACTTGTACTTCAAGCTCGGCCTCACCAATTCCATAAAATCGCATAACATGTGATGCAATGATCCCTCCATCATTAAGCATCGCAGCAAGTTTAGGTTTAGCCTCAAATTGAAACATTGGTTCTAACTCTTTTGGAGGTCCTGGTAATAAAATATAAGTGCGATCATTTTTTGTGAAGATCATACCTGGAGCCATTCCATGGTGATTAGCTAATACTTCACTCCCAGCTAAAATTAATGCCTGTTTACGATTATTTTCCGTCATTGGACGTCCTCGTTTAGCAAAAAATTGCTCAATATACGTCAATGCTACTTCATCAAACTCAAGAGAAACACCAAGATGACGTGCAATCGTTTCCTTCGTTAAATCATCTTTTGTTGGACCAAGTCCTCCCGAAAAAATAATGAGATCTGCACGAGACTCTGCCACTTCGATAGCTTGTTCTAAACGCTTTGCATTATCGCCTACTACGGTATGATAAAAAACGTTGATGCCAAGCTCGGATAGCTGGCTTGAGATAAATCTCGCATTTGTATTCGTAATTTGACCTAATAATAGTTCTGAGCCAACCGCAAGAATTTCAGCATTCATGATCCCAAGACCTTTCTTATTTAGACTCAAGTAATACACGTCGATTTAGATAGAAATAATCCCATCCTGACCAAAGTGTAAAGAACAATGCAACATAGAGCATGATTGTATCAAATGGAATACCAACCAATGTAAAGATTGTATTGTGTAAAAGAGCAGCAGCAATCGCTACAATTTGTGCCCAAGTTTTAATTTTACCAAGCTGATTGGCAGCTACGACTTCTCCTCCACCTGCCAAAATCAAACGTAAACCCGTTACAGCAAATTCACGACTAATAATAATGATAATTACCCAAGCAGGTGCCATCTTAAGCTCGACCATTAAAATAAAGGCTGCTGAGACAAGTAACTTGTCAGCTAAGGGATCTAAAAATTTCCCAAATGTCGTTACAAGATTATACTTACGTGCGTAATAACCATCCACCCAATCGGTTGTTGAAGCAAAGATAAAAATAAGTGCGCCTATAAAATGATGAATTGGCATCTCTGCACCAAAAAGTGATAATGTTCCCCAGCCAAAATCAAACATCATAACAATGACAAAGAATGGAATAAGTAAGATTCGAGAGATGGTAATTTTATTTGGAATGTTCATTTTTCTAACACCTTTCATGATGAAAGAAAGTAGTCATCATGTGATGACTACTGTTCTTTATTGAAATTGATGACGATATTTTGCGTTACAATTTGTTGTGCATACGTTAGAAGTTCGTCATTAATATAGATTTTAGCTTGCGTTGAATTACCGAGACGAATACGAACATAGTTTTGTGTTGAGGCGTCAAATTCAACTACTTCCCCGGCATTATAGACACGCGTATCTGTTAAGATTTCTTGTTGCTGTTGATTGCGAATACCAACAAATGTAGGGCCTGATATTTCAATTTTCAGTTTCATTGTATCTGTCCCTGTTAACGTATAAGAAGTTGTCGCTCCATCTGCTTCAACAGTACCCGCGGAAATTGTTTGCTTCATCTCTTCAGTTTGATCAGTGTCATCTTCATCAGTTGGTGTTTCTTCTGTAGCTTTTGTATCTTCTTTATCATTTTTCTGTGCATCTTTATTTTCTTGTTCTTTTTTATCCTTCTCACTATCAATTGGCTTGACATTTGTGTCATATTCAATCTCAGGAGTTGGATTTACTTCTTCGCTTGTCCCTGGACTGTTTTTTGATTGCCATAGCACCCATATAGCCACAATAATGACTACAATAAATAAAGCAACAATGATTTTTGGCATAGCCTCCATCATTTTATTCGAAGGGCCTTTCGTTACTTTTCTTCTGCTGGGGCTATTCGTCATCGATTGACTTACTTGATCGTTTGGAGTGCTCGGTAGTTCATTTTTATATGTCTCTAAGATTTCTTCCGCATCCAACCCAACAGCTTCTGCATATTGTTTGATAAAAGCTCGTACATAAAACGAACCAGGCATAATGGAATAATTGCCCTCTTCAATTCCTACTAAATAACGTTTTTGGATTTTCGTTATTTCTTGTAAATCGTCTAAGCTGTAGCCTTTAGACAGTCTCGCCTCTTTCAGTCGAGTCCCTAATTCTGCCACTAATAACACCTACTTTAACATCAAATTAAAAATTAAATCCTCCAAAAGAATCCGATTCGGACATATGATTTTTTTCCATTATTTCATAAGTAATTTCTTCATCAGTGTGATGACGTAGTTCAATAATATAATCAAAATCCTCTATTTTATATTCTGAATGCTGAACAAACATATCTGGATGCTCTACAACTTTGATACAAGGCATATTCATCATTTCACGCACTAATTGCAAATGTTTCTCATCAGATGAACGTCGAGTCACAATACCATCTAAAATAAAAATATTGTTACGACTAAATTCATCTCCCACAAGCTTATTACGAACTGTTTGCTTAATCATTGTAGATGATAAAAAGATCCATTTTTTATTGGCACAGACACTGGCGGCTACTATGGATTCAGTTTTTCCAACACGTGGCATGCCACGAATACCAATCAGCTTATGTCCCTCTTTTTTAAAGAGTTCTGCCATAAAGTCGACTAAAATACCTAATTCATCTCTTACGAAATGGAATGTGTTTTTTTCATCTGCATCTCGAGGAATATAACGACCATGCCTAATGGCTAAACGGTCGCGAAGTTTTGGTTGTCGAAATTTGGTTACGTTAATATGTTCCATTGTCGAAACAATTGTACGAAAACGCTCAATTGCCTCATCATTGTCTGTATGCACTAACATACCACGTCGATCCTCATCTACACCATTTATTGATATAATATTGACACGAAGCATCCCTAAAAGTGAAGCAATATCTCCTAATAATCCAGGGCGATTCACCTGAATTTCATATTCAAAGTACCAATCGCTCAACACACTCGTTCCCTTCCTATTAGTTAACGTAAAAAATCCTTTATAAGTTCCATCATAGCTGATTTTTTATGTAATGGAAAGTTAGAATACATGGAATTACAGTGTTATTTACTAATTTTTTTTGATGACTGTTAAATAGGCTTACATACGTTCCCGTTTTCACAGATAAAAAGTTTATTGTATAGCAAAAAGAGGAGATTGGCTCTCCTCTTTTATTTACTGCACATGCTTATTTTGTACAAGCTTAATGACACAATTCGCTAATGCATGTTTTTCATCTTCAGAGGCAACGCCCCATAAATCCGACAGCACTCGCTCTTGTTCGTTTTTAGGATCGACATTAGTCGCCAAATATTCCCCAATTTGGACAGCAGCCGTTTGAATCATTTTCTTCGGCATACCGCTTGATTCAGCTTGCATAACGTTTTGTCCTAAAAACGATGTCCATTTTTGCCAGTTTTCTAAAATGGTCATATTCTTCCTCCTCCTTTACACAAGTAGTATGTGCAAAAGAGATTATTATATGTACCAGCCTCCATTTAATCGTACGATTTGTCCTGTCACATAATCAGCTTTACCAGACAAATAAAAACGTACCATTTCAGCCACATCTTTTGTTTGTCCAATGGAGCCTAGTGGGATATCGTCCAAAATGTATTGAAGCTCTTCTTGATTTAGATGGCTGTTCATTGAGGTATTTATAAAACCAGGAGCAATAGCATTCACTCTAATCCTAGATAATGCCGCTTCTTTTGCATAGGATTTAACAAAAGCATGTTGCGCACCCTTAACAGTTGCATAAAGTGCCTCCCCCGCTGAGCCAGCTTCTCCCCAAATGGAACCTATAAATAGTACATAGCTCACTTCATGCTTGCGAAGTTTTCCAGAAAGTAAAGCTGTCAGTCTCATAGGATTTTGAACATGAACACGCCATAAAGCATCCATATCCTCCACTGTCGTATCTTCGAGCAATGAATAATGGGCTTGTCCATTAGCAAAAACAATAGCCTGCACATTGAAAATTTGCGCGGCTACTAATTCTGCTCCATTAACAATTGAAAAATCCCCCTGTACAAGCATAAATTCTTGTGCAGGGAAATTTTCGGAAAGCATTTCACATAATCTCTGTGCCGCATTTTGATTGTTTGAATAATGTACATAGATAGACCAGCCGTCCTCAGCTAAGCTTTGACAAATGGCATGACCGATATCACCTGATGCACCTAAAACAAGGGCAAATTTTTTCACTGTGCATCCTGCTTACTTGGCAGAATTTTAAAGACCGTTTGCTGTGTTTCACCTTGGATAGAAGCAAATGCTTTTTGTAAATCATCCACAGTTAATGTCTCAAGTACTGGTACTACATCAAATAAATTCATGTCATTAAAGGAATATCGTGTGAATTGGTTTGCGATAAACTCGATCGAATTTAGTGCACGTAGGAAGAACCCAATTTTTTTGCGTTTTATACGATCCAAACCAGCACGATCAAACTGGCTATTTCCTTCATATTTTGCTAATTCGTCCATAATCGTTTTTGCCAATTTATCAGGCTCTGCTGAATCTGATCCGATCATGGCAAACCCGAAACCATTTTCTAAGGTAAAATCAAAAGCATATGTCTCATCAATTAAACCTTCCTCGTAAACACGTTCATAAAAATCAGAGGTACGTCCAAAAATAAGCTCAAGTGCAATTTGAACCGACAACTCATGCTTTAACATGTCCTGACCTGATAAATTAGTGTCTTTCGCTTTTAAACCTACATAAATTTTTGGTTTTTGAACATCCATATTTAATGTACGTTCTTTAATAGCTACTTCTGTTGGTTCTATATCAAAGAAGCGTTGAATAGGCGTTGGTTCTGGGAACTCTTTTTTACCTTGATTCTCACGAATAAACGTCATCATTTCTTCTGGTTCAACAGCACCAATCACAAATAACAACATATTCGAAGGATGATAAAACGTATTGTAGCACGTATATAAGTGCTCGGCTGTAATGCCATCAATCGATTCAATTGTACCAGCGATATCAATCTTTACAGGATGATGATGATACATATTTTCGATTGTGCCAAAGTATAGACGCCAGTCTGGTTGATCATCATACATTGTAATTTCTTGCCCGATAATTCCTTTTTCTTTATTGACAGTAGCTTCTGTAAAGTATGGTTCTTGGACAAAATTCAATAATGTTTCTGTACTTTTATAAATATTGTCAGTAGATGAAAATAAATAAGCTGTACGCGTAAACGATGTAAAGGCATTCGCAGAAGCACCATATTCGCTAAATTTTTGGAAAACGTCTCCATCCTCTTTTTCGAACATTTTATGCTCTAAAAAGTGTGCAATACCATCTGGTACAGTAATACTTTCTGTTTCACCAATTGGCACGAACGTACGATCGACAGAGCCGTACTTTGTTGTAAATGTAACAAATGTTTTGGAAAAGCCTTTTTTCGGCAATATATAAACATCTAAGCCATTGTCTAGTTTTTCATAATAAAGTATTTCATCTAATTGTTTAAATTCTATTGTTTTCATTGTGCGGCTTGCTCCTTTCCACATAAGAAATAGACCGCTTCAAGCTGCACTTGCTTTGCCATTGCAACAACATCTTCTTTTGTCACAGCTTTCCACTTATTTGCCCAGGCTTGAACTGAGAATTCCTCAGGTAAATCCTTATATTGATCAAAAATTTCAATTTGACCTCGTGCCGAATCTAAGGATTCTTTTAGCTGATTCGTCAGCATAGCCTTTGTTTGCTCCAGCTCTAAATCTGTAATTTCCCCAGCCTGCATGACGGCAAGTTGTTCTTTAATTAAAGATAGCGCTTTTTCTTCATTTTTAGCTTCAATCCCAGATACAACAAATACAAGTCCATAATGCGAAGCATAGGAACTAGAAGCATAATAAGCAAGACTCTCTTTTTCACGAACATTCATAAACAGCTTAGCATGTGGATATCCACCAAAAATCCCATTAAAAATTTGCATCTTAGAGAAATCTGCATCACCAAATCTAACAGGTGTGCTAAAGCCAATATGAAGTTTACCTTGTTTCATTTCATGCTGTTCTCTTACATAATCATTGTCTGGATGTTGTTGGGGGAGTACTGCTGGAACTTCCTCAGGAGTACGATCCTTAAATGGTAGCGCTTTTTTTAATTTCGCAACAATTTCCTCTTCATTAATGTCTCCAGCTACATAAATATCGATTTTGTCGTTAGCTAGCATCGATTGATAAGCCTCAAATAATGAGGCAGGGGTAATCTTTTGAATTTCTTCGACACTACCATTCGCTGAAATTGATGCTGGCTCATTTGGTCTCAGGATTTGTTGTAGACGGAATTGAGCAAAGCGAGATTTATCATCAAAAATAGATTCAATACGTTGAATAACTGTCTTTTTCTCACGCTCAACAACGGATTCCTTAAAGACACCATTTTCTAGATTAGGCTCAAAAATAGCTGTATGCAATAAACCAAGGACTTCGTTTAAGACACTTGTATTTGCTAGATAATGATCATTAACAGTCTCTACATTCATAAGAACCGTATGCTCATTTCCACGCTTCGATGTATCAAAATACAAAACTGTACCATACAAGTCATCTAAAAAGCTTCGAAAAGCAGCAGTTGTCTTATATTTAGCATTACTGTGCTGCAGTACATTTGTTAATACTGTACGCTCTGATGCACTTTTAGCCGTTAATGCTCTTCTCCATTTAATTGAAAAATTTACGGTTTTAAATTGGGTCGTTTGTCGGATATGCAAATTGACACCTTTTGCAAAAGGTATTGTTTTAAACATATGAAACCCTCCTATCCTTCTTAATATAACGATGTACTACACATACTATACATGTCTATTGTCTATAATTGCAAAAGGAATCCAAAGTATGTATGGGAAAAATTAAAAATTACGCCAATTATAATAAAAAAAGGACCGAGCATAGTGCCCAGTCCTTAAAATGCTTTTCTTAGCGTTTACCTTTAATATAAGGTTGTCCACTCGCTTTTGGAGCGTTTGCTTTACCAATAAATCCTGCTAAAGCAAGAATTGTTAACACATACGGTAAAATTTGTAGATATACTGCTGGAACATTCTCGATTAGCGGAATTTGATTCCCTGCAATACTTAATGTTTGTGCTAAACCGAAGAATAAGGCTGCACCTAGTGCTCCAATTGGATGCCACTTCCCGAAAATCATTGCGGCAATAGCCATGAAACCTTGACCAGCAATTGTTGCATGTGAGAAGTCGTGTGTAATTGTTTGTGCATACACTGCACCACCAAGACCACCTAATGCCCCTGAAATCATCACGGCAATATAGCGCATTTTATTTACATTTATACCCATTGTATCTGCTGCCATTGGATGTTCACCCACGGCACGCAAACGCAAGCCGAATGGCGTTTTATAAATGATAAACCATGCCCCGAATGCTACAGCGAACGCTAAAATAGATGTGCTGTAAACATCATGGAACAGTAAACGACCGAAGAACGGAATATCCTCTAAGTAAGGGACACCGAAACGACGAATCGGTTGGTCAATCATATCTGTTTGACCTTTATCATAAATCATTTTTACTAAGAATACGGTTGCAGCTAAACCTAGTAAGTTAATAGCTACCCCTGATACCGTTTGATCGGCACGGAAAGAAATAGAAGCTACAGCATGGAAAAGTGAGAACACAGCACCAATCACAACAGCTGCTAGCATTGCCACCCAAACTGTTGCTGCCCCTAATGATGAAGCGAATTCTAAATTGACAAAAATACCAACAAACGCACCGACAATCATTAAGCCTTCTAGCCCGATGTTGACAACACCAGAGCGTTCAGAGAATACCCCACCGATGGCCGTAAAAATCAAAGGTGTTGCATAAAGAATCGCTGAAGGGATGATGAAATATAACATTTCTAAAAAGCTCATGTTATTGTCCCTCCTTTTTCTTGCTCAGCTTTTGTAAGCCTACTCGAATAATATAGCCTGATGCAACGAAGAAGATAATCAATGCAATAATAATGGATACGATTTCTTCTGGAATACCCGCAGCATTTGGCATATTTAATGCACCATATTTTAAAGAACCAAAAAGGGATGCCCCAAACACTACTCCAAGTGGTGTATTGGCTCCAAGAAGCGCAACGGCGATACCGTCAAACCCAATTCCCGTAAAGCCAGGTTTAATGGATGCGTTTTGGAATGTCCCTAAAGCTTCCATCGCACCACCAAGACCTGCAAACATACCAGAAATTGTCATAGCTAAAATGATATTTTTATTGACACTCATACCTGCATAGTCAGCAGCATTTTTGTTAAAACCTACTGCTTTTAGCTCGTAGCCACGTGTTGTTTTTTCTAAAATGAACCACATCACAACTACCATTAAAAGTGCAACAATGATCCCATAGTGAAGACTTGAATTGTCTGTAAGCTCTCTTAAAAACGGAGAACGTAAAGAAGCTGACTCATGGATACGTTCTGTTTTAAAGCTGCCATCGGACAATTTTTTAATCACTGCATTTGCAATATAAAGTGCAGTGTAGTTCAGCATAATTGTCGCAATAACTTCGTGAACTTTAAATTTCGCTTTTAAGAAACCTGCAATAAAGGCCCAAAATGCTCCTGCAGCTGCTGCTGCAAGCAATGCTAATGGTAAGTGAATGATTTTAGGAAGTTCAAACGCATAACCTACCCAAGCAGCGGCTAGCCAACCTAAAATTAGCTGACCTTCAACACCGATATTGAAGAGCCCTGTACGGAATGCAAATGCTACCGCAAGACCTGCTAAAATATATGGTGTAATTTGACGAATTGTGTTCCCGATTGAATATGAATCTCCAAAAATACCTGTCCAAAGAGCGATATAACCTTGCACTGGGTCATAGCCACTGACTACCATAACGATAGCCCCTACAATTAAACCGATAATGATAGAGATGATAGGAACGAGGATATTAATGACACGATTTGACATTAGTCGTTCCCCTCCTTCGCATCACGCTTTATATTTTTTTTACTTTGTCCTGCCATTAGTAAGCCTAGCTCTTGTTCAGTCGTTTCTTTCGGATTTAACTCATCAACAATTTGTCCATCATAGATAACAGCAATTCGATCCGAAACATTCATCACCTCATCTAATTCAAATGAGATTAACAAAACGGCTTTCCCTTTATCACGTTGCTCAATTAGACGAGAATGAATGAATTCAATAGCTCCTACGTCAAGTCCACGCGTTGGTAGAGCAGCAATTAGTAGATCGGGGTTACGGTCAATTTCACGACCAATAATTGCTTTTTGTTGGTTACCACCAGATAATGCACGAGCTGGTGTCATCTCTCCATTACCAGTACGCACATCATACTCTTTAATGATTTGGCGAGCTTTCTCTGACACCTTTTTATAGTCCATCACAAAGCCCTTCGCTATTGGAGATTGGTAATATGTTTGCAATGCAATATTATGACCAATTGGGAAATCTAAAACTAATCCATGCTTATGACGGTCTTGTGGAATATGTCCTACGCCTTCCTCTGTAATTTTACGAGGCTTCATGTTAGTAATATCTTTACCATTCAGCTTGACTTTACCACTTTTAATTTTGCGTAGACCTGTAATGGCTTCTATTAACTCGGATTGACCATTACCATCAATACCAGCAATACCTACGATTTCACCTTTACGAACATTTAAATTAAGACCTTTCACTTTATCAATATTTCGATAGTCTGTAACAACCAAGTTCTCAATCGCAAGCACTTCGTCAGTCGGTGTCGCATCCGTTTTTTCCGTTTTGAATTCAACCTGACGGCCAACCATCATTTCAGCAAGCTGATCAGGATTTGTGGCAGCGGTTACAACTGTGCCAATCCCTTCTCCCTTACGGATAATCGTCACACGGTCTGAAACTTCCATAATTTCTTTTAGCTTATGCGTAATTAAAATAATGGATTTACCCTCTGCGATAAGACGGCGCATTATTTGAATTAATTCGGTAATTTCTTGCGGTGTTAATGATGCAGTTGGTTCATCAAAAATTAAAATTTCGGCACCACGATACAATGTTTTTAATATTTCTACACGCTGTTGCATACCAACCGTGATATCCTCGATTTTGGCGTTCGGATCAACATCTAATCCATACTTTTCAGAAAGTGCTTGTACTTTCTTAGCCGCATCTTTTATATTCACAATTCCCATTTTAGTAGGCTCAGTGCCTAAAATGATATTTTCTGTTACCGTAAAGTTTTCTACCAACATAAAATGTTGATGCACCATGCCAATCCCTAAATCATTGGCAATATTCGGGTTTGTAATTTTTACAGCCTTCCCACGTACACGAATTTCGCCACCCTCTGGTTGATACAAACCAAAAAGGACGTTCATCAAAGTCGATTTACCTGCACCATTTTCACCTAGCAATGCATGAATCTCGCCTTGTTTCAGTTGGAGGGTGATATTATTATTCGCCACGAAATTACCGAATTCTTTCCGGATTCCTAGCATTTCAATCACATAATCCAAATTTGTCACTCCCTTAATAGGCACTATTATTAAGTATTTTCATCTTAGCGTATAGTATCTGCTGCTACATGATGGATGGTACAGATAAGCCATACGTCCAGTAATAAATTTTCTACTAGAGGCTATATTTTATTACCGATTTAATATCCCACCTATAGAGGTAGATGTTTTGCTAAATTAATACAGGAAAGGTCATCGTTAGAAACCTTTCTTCTATTAACTTGTTACCATCATTATTCAAATCATAATTACTACCTCTATAAGGTTTCTATAAATCTAGTTAAATAGAGTATTGCGAATAATCTAAATATAACGATAGATTGAAAAATCATCATAAGGTCCTTCTAAGAGTCCCTTATGATGATCAAAAGATGAATTATTTTTCCACTTTTTCTGGAACTTCGATTTCACCCTTAGCAATTTTTTCTTTATATTCGTCGATTACTTTTTGTACATCTTCTGGAATCGCACCGCGAGAATCCGCAAGTTTAACGCCGTCTTCAGCTAAACCGTAAACAAGTGTTTCTCCACCTGGGAAATCACCATTTTTCGCTCTATTTGAAATATCTACTACTGCTGTATTAACACCTTTTAACATAGAAGTTAATGTAACGTTTGTTTTATCGTCTACTTTACCTTCTTCGTATTGGTCAGCATCTACACCGATAACCCATACATCAGCATTTGGATCTTTCGCTTTACGCTCTTTTGCTTCAGAGAATACACCGTTACCAGTTGCACCAGCAGCGTGGAAGATTACATCTACACCTGAAGAATACATGCTGTTCGCTGTAATTTTACCAAGATCTGCTTTATCAAAGGCACCAGTATATTTTACTTGAATATCGATATCTGGGTTTACTGCTTTAGCCCCTTCAACGAAACCAGCGTGGAAACGGTTAATAACTGGAATATCAACGCCGCCTACGAAGCCGATTTTACCTGTTTTAGATGTTTTCGCTGCAGCAACACCTGCTAAGAAAGCACCTTCTTGCTCTTTGAACAGTACGTTTACTACGTTGTCTGCTTCTACTTCAGCATCGATTAATGCAAAGTGGTTATCTGGATTTTCAGAAGCAACTGCATCAATTGCATCAGCCATCATGAATCCGATACCAAATACTAAGTTAAAGTCACGACGAACTAAGTTATTTAAGTTTGTTTCATAGTCAGCATCTGAAGCTGATTGTAGGTAGTCAAAACCACCATCACCTTTTGATAAATCATGCTCTTTACCGTAAGCTTGTACACCTTCCCATGCAGATTGGTTGAATGATTTGTCATCAACGCCACCTACGTCAGTAACCATCGCTACTGAGAAAGCTTCTTCTGTGCTTTCGCCACCTGAAGCATTGTCATTTTCTTTCGCTGGCTTTTCGTCGTCTTTCGTACCACAAGCACCTAAAATAGCACTTGCCGCTAATACTGATGTTAATACTAAACCAAATTTACGTTTTTTCATTTAATTAACCCCCCAAAGGTATTGTAATTAGCAGGAAAAAATTTAGAAATGTTCTACACCCGTTTACGAACTACATGGAAGCTGAATTTATCAGCTCGGAAATAATTTTTTGAATAGAGCACTACTTGATCATGATCATCATAATGCAATTGCTTTAACACTAAAAGAGCTGTCTCACGTCCACAATTTAAAATCGGTGAGGCTTGTTCATGATACCCAACTGGATCAATATAGGTTACAGCATAAGCTACATGAATTTTGCCAGATTGCTCAAGTGCAGAGAACAGTGAAACTTCTTTTTTTTCGACAAAGTCAGTAGGCAGGAAGCTTGCAGGTAGCCTGTCTATGCAGTATACTACTGGCTCACCATCCGCTGTTCTGACACGTTCAATCGTGAGTATTTTATCGTCGCCATCACATTGGAAGCGTTTTAAATCTTCCTCAGAAGGCACATGCTCAGTCGCTTTTAAAAATCGCGAACCTGGCTCCATACCTGCTGCCTCGATCATAGAAGAAATACTAGATAAATGCTCGATGCCTGATGTAAACAACGGCTTCGGGTTGACAAAAGTCCCAACCCCATGTCGGCGCACAATCACATTTTCCTCTTCCAACAGTCGAAGTGCCTCTCTAAGTGTTGCTCGACTGACTCCTAGTGATTTCGATAATTCAAATTCTGAAGGCAGCTTTTCATTTTCTTTAAAAACGCCAGCCTCGATGTCAGATTTTAAACGATCGATTACTTGAAGATAGAGATGACGATGATCTGCTTTAATAGTCACATATATCACCACCAAAATCAGAGATCAGACATCTGATGTACAACATTCCTACTAATCGTTCATAAATATAACATTTTTGCAGAATGAAATAAACAGTTTTGAGTAAAATCTGTTATAGAATTCATTCTTTCTTTATTTTATCTGCAAATTTTTGGACAAAAATACAAATGCTCTCACCATTTTCGTCTTCATTTTTTGCTTAGTTATCGTATTGGTGAACAAGTACTTGGCGAGGTTTACTACCCTCTGAAGGCCCAACAATACCGCGTTGCTCCATCTGATCAACAATACGTGCAGCTCTTGAATAACCGATACGGAAGCGACGTTGAAGCATAGAGACAGATGCTGTTTGCATATTGACAACTAATTGGACTGCTTCATCATACAAATCATCCGTTTCCTCTAAAATGGTCTCTTCTTCAGTAGGAATCATCTCCTCCTGATACTGAGCTTTTTGCTGTTCTATAACAAAATGAACGACTGCCTCCACTTCTTGATCTGATAAAAAGGCACCCTGCACCCTTTTTGGTTTAGAAGCTCCAGCAGGTAAAAATAACATATCGCCTCGTCCTAATAATCGTTCAGCTCCACCCATGTCTAAAATTGTTCTTGAGTCAATCGCGGAAGAAACTGCAAAAGCAATTCTGGATGGAATATTTGCTTTAATGACACCTGTTAAAACATCTACACTTGGTCGTTGTGTGGCAATAATCAAATGAATGCCAGCTGCCCTTGCCATTTGCGCTAAACGTGTAATCGAATCCTCTACATCACTTGATGCGACCATCATCAAATCCGCTAACTCATCTACAATAACCACAATATAAGGTAGCTTTGGATGCTTTTCCTCTGTTTGATCATTAACCTTTTGGACATGTGCATTATAGCCCTCAATATTTCTTGTACCTGTATGAGAAAACAAATCATAGCGACGTTCCATTTCAGATACCACTTTTTTCAGTGCTTGCGAAGCTTTACGGGCATCCGTTACTACAGGCGCTAATAAATGTGGAATCCCATTATAAACGTTTAATTCAACCATTTTTGGGTCTATCATCATGAGCTTCACTTCATGCGGTTTTGTACGCATTAGTATGGATACAACAATGCCATTTATGCAAACACTTTTCCCACTACCTGTAGAACCAGCTACAAGTAAATGTGGCATTTTATTGAGCTCTGCTAATACAGCTTGTCCTGTAATATCTCGACCAAATGCTACTTGTAATAATGCTTCAGGCTTAGCACCATCTTTCGATTCTAATACCTCACGAAGTGTTACAATGGCTACCTCACTATTAGGTACTTCTATACCAATCGCAGATTTCCCAGGAATTGGCGCTTCCATACGAATATCTTTAGCTGCCAATGCTAATGCAAGATCATCTTGCAAATTGACAATTTTGCTTACTTTCACACCGATATCTGGTAAAATCTCGTACTTCGTAACAGCAGGACCTAAATGCACCTGTGTCACCTTTGCCTTTACGCCAAAGCTTTGTAATGTCTGCTCAAGCTTTTTGGCATTTGCCTGAATCACTGAATATTCACCACTTTGATCATGTTGTGGAGGTAATTGTAATAAATTATATGATGGGAGCTGATAATCTGCATTTTCTACTGCATCTGTGCCCTGAATCTGGACATCATCCGATGCTTCTTCAAGTTCATTTTCCACCATGTGAGTTGTATCAATCACTTCTCTTTCCTGTGAAACATTCTGTGTAAAAGCAGAAATAATTGGTTCATGTGGTATTTCTTCTTCTTGTTCAGGCATATCTATAGATTGATTAACAGCTGCTACTTCATCCCCACTCTCTACTCTTGAACGACGATTATTTGGTTTTTTCGGTGTATTTTTTTTCTTATCACGATGCTTTTTTTTCCATTTACCAAATATATCTGGCGTTTTTTCTGCTAAATAAGGCACTAATGCTTTACCAGTGACAAGAATTAAACCAATAAAGAAAATAACCCAAGCAACAACTTTTGCCCCCGAGGCTTCAAACAGCACATGAAGCCCACTAAATAGTAGGGCACCAATCATGCCACCCCCTAAAGCATTACTACGATGAATGATACCATCTGTATTAATCAAAATTCGCCATGATTCACGTAGCACAGAATCAGATAGTAGACCACCTGATTTGGATAGTTGTTCAAATAATATGCCATGACTAAAAATCGTTAAGCTCATAACAATGAGGAACATGCCAAGTATTAATCGATCCTTTATCCCAACTTTTTTACGACCAATCATCATTAACAATGCAACAAATATAAGCATAAATGGAACAGCAAAATGTAAATTACCAAAAAGGAACATGGCGATTGTTTGTAGAATCCGCCCGATCATGCCGTATTCAAAAATCATAATGACTGCTAATGCAATTAAGAGCAACCCTAATATTTCGTACATAAGCGGATGCATTTCTTTTTTTTCTGTTGTCGCTTTACTTTTAGTAACTTTTTTTCTCTTACTAACTGCCATCAAATTCACCTTCTTCTGCAATCCATTCTATATATGTAGCGAATCATCACATGTAGAACTTGAATATTTCAAAAAAAGGATTTTCCACCGCAATTGGGAGAAAATCCTTTATCATTTATTTTTTCCTCAAAGCATATACGATGAGCTTGTTCAATTAATATTCCATAATAATAGGAATAATCATTGGGCGACGTTTTGTTTTTTGGAATAAATACGTATTTAGCGTATCTCTAATTTCTTGTTTTATGTTCGTCCATTCAAAGGTTTCTTTCCCAACGTACTTTTCAATCACATTCCTCGCAATGTCAGAAGCCTCAATCATTAATTCCTCTGATTCTCGTACATAGACAAAGCCTCGTGATAAAATTTCTGGCCCAGAGGCAATTTTCTTTTGTGCTCGATTTAATGTTACCACCACAATGAAAATACCATCCTGCGATAATAATTTACGGTCACGAAGTACAATGTTACCTACATCGCCTACACCAATACCGTCAATTAAGACATTACCAGCTTGTACACGACCACTCATGCGCATTTTATTATTTTTATATTCTACGATATCCCCTTTATCAGCGATAAAAATTTGGGATTTTTGCATACCTAGCTGTTGTGCTAATTTAGAATGCGCAATTAGCATACGGTATTCTCCTTGTACGGGAATAAAGTACTTTGGTTGCATCAAGTTTAGCATCAGCTTTAAATCTTCTTGGCTACCATGTCCTGAAACATGGACATTTTTGCTAGAAGTCAAAATTTCAGCGCCTGCTTTTGACATAGAGTTCATTGTATTCGCCATTTGAACTTCCATGCCAGGAGAAGGTGTAAAGGTAATTAGTACCGTGTCACCTTGTTTAATTTTAATGTCACGATGGTGCTTACGGACAATTTTTTCTAAAGCATCGAGAGGTTCTCCTCTGTTGCCTGTTGCAATAATGATAATTTCATCATCTTGATATTTTTGCATTTCCGAGATCGGAATAATTGTATCTTCTTCGACTGTTAAATAACTAAGCTGTACGCCTAAATCAACTGCCTTTTCCAATGGTTTGCCCACAATTACAACCTTACGGAATGATTTCTGTGCTTGAGCAAATACTTGTTGAATTCGAATAAAATTCGATGCGTAAACAGCTACTAAAATACGACCTGGTGCTGAGTGGAATGTTTTTGATAATTGTTCTTCAATGACAATCTCTGATGTCGTATATCCTGGTCGCTCAGCTTCGCAAGACTCAGATAGTAAAATGAAAACGCCTTCTTCTCCTAGCTGTGCCATTTTTGCTAAATCAGGTTTAAATTTACCTGTCGCTGACTGATCGAATTTAAACTCTCCTGTATGAACAATCGCGCCTTCAGATGTATGGAACACTACCCCTAACGAATCGGGAATACTATGTGTTGTGTGGAAGAATGTTACATACGTTGAGTTAAAATTCATACGACTACGGTTTGTTACTTCAAAAAACTTCACTTGATGTGGTGCAGGTAATTCTTTTAAATGTTCCTTTGCTAATGCAATAGTTAATTTCGATCCGTACACAGGTGCCTTTATTTTTTGTAATACATAGGCAATAGAGCCAATTGCATCTTCATGACCATGTGTTAAGAAAATACCTTTCACACGTTCTTTATTTTCTTCTAAGTAAGTAATGTCAGGAATCACGATATCTATACCTAGCATTTCATCTTCTGGGAACATTAAGCCGCTATCCACCACAAATAGCTCTTCATCAATTTCTACTACGTACATGGCTTTCCCAATTTCGCCTACACCACCAAGAGGGATGATGCGGATTAATTCATTTTTCTTTTTTGTCAATTTATTTCCTCCTAAAAAATATCCCGAACAGCAACCACTTAACATTTATTATACGGTTTGCTAAGCTTTTGCACAAATTAAAAATACATGTTTCACGTTGGAAATAGATTTTCCTGCTATTTGCTTATTACTAGCAGATGGAAAATAAATATTGGCTATCCTGTATAAATAGAGCTAAATAAGTATTTGTAAGGACGAGGAGTTACAAATTTTGTACATACTTTTTATTTATAAAATATAAAAAACGAGGCTGAAATGCTATCAGCCTCGCTCCTATTTATCTAAAACTTTTCGCTTTTTCTTGATACGTATCCCAAATTCGGTCAAAATTAGCTTTCTCTTCATCTGTCATTTCCATCATCGGCAAACGAACATTGAGTGTATCAAATCCTAATTTTGTCATCGCATATTTAATCGGTGAAGGGTTGGGCTGAGCGAACAGCGCACGTACTAAAGGTAATAAGGCTCGGTGAATTTGGGCTGCTAGCTTATGATTTCCTTCTTCAAACGCTTTAATCATTAATTGCATATCATTGCCTACCACATGGGCAGCTACAGAAATAACACCTGCTCCGCCAATGGCCATTAGGGGGAGTGTTAAACCATCGTCCCCACTATACACTAAGAAATCATCAGCTGGATCAACATTCTCAATAACATCACCCATCTGATCTAAGTTACCGCTCGCTTCCTTAATCCAAGCAATATTAGGAATCTTGCTTAATGCAACAGAAGTTTCATAGGCAACATTGACCCCAGTACGCCCTGGAACATTATAAAGCATAACCGGGAGACTCGTTTGTTTAGCAATGGTTTCAAAGTGAGCATAAATCCCACGTTGATTTGGCTTATTATAGTAGGGAGCTACAAGCATAATGCCGTCTGCTCCATTTTCTTCTGCCTTATGTGTCATTGCGATAGAGTAAGCTGTTTCATTATCCCCAGTACCTGCAATAACTGGTACGCGACCTGCTACTTTCTCTACTGTAAAGCGTACAACTTCAATTTTTTCTTCTGTAGACATAGTTGGGTTTTCAGAAGTCGTACCACAAGCAACAATACAATCAGTACCATTGTCTATTAAATGATTAATAATACGTTCTAGTTCTGGATAATTAATCGTGCCATCATTTTTGAACGGCGTAATCATTGCCGTTCCAATTCGACCTAAATTCATCCTTACACCCCTCTTATAGTAAGTTATCCTCAAGCATTGCTTCTGCAATTTGGATAGAGTTTAATGCGGCGCCTTTTAATAAATTGTCAGAAACGATCCATAGATGGAACCCTTTGCTGTTGTCTAAATCTTGACGGATACGTCCTACAAAAGTAGCGTCTTCCCCTTCTGCATAAATAGGCATTGGGTAAGTTTGTGTTGCAATATCATCTTGTAATACCACACCTGGTGCGTTGCGTAATACTTCGAAAATCTCTTGGATTGACGCGTCTTTCTCTACCTCAATATAAACAGATTCAGAGTGACCTGAAACGACTGGCACACGAACACAAGTAGCAGCTACTTTTAGCTCTGGTGCATGCATGATTTTTTTCGTCTCATTAATCATTTTCATTTCTTCGTATGTAAATCCATTATCTGTGAATTTATCGATTTGTGGAATGACATTACGAGCAATTGGGTAATGACGTTTATCACTACCAGACGGTAAAATATTTGCTTCTACATCTTTACCTGCATCCCAGTTTTCGCTTTGTGCCTTTAATTCTTGGATCGCAGAAATCCCTGCACCTGATACTGCCTGATAAGTTGAAACAATTACTTTTGTTAAACCAAATGCATGACGAATTGGTTCAAGCGCAGCTACCATTTGAATTGTCGAGCAGTTTGGATTCGCAATAATTCCCTTATGCTTCGCTAAGTCGCCTCTATTCACTTCAGGCACGACAAGCGGTACCTCTGGATCCATACGAAAATGGCTCGTATTATCAATAACTACTGCACCCCGCTTAGCTGCTTCTGGTGCAAGCACAGCTGATACTGAACCACCAGCTGAGAATAAAGCGACATTGACGCCTTCGAAAGCCTCAGGTGTCGCTTCTTCAATTGTATATGTTTCCCCATCAAATTCGATTGATTTTCCTGCTGAACGAGCAGAAGCTAGAAATTTAATATGTCCAATCGGAAATTTACGTTTAATCAACTGCTCCATCATTTTCGATCCTACTGCACCTGTTGCCCCAACAACCGCAACTGTTAACTGCTTTGTCATCTGTCATCTCTCCTTGAATACATGTTCCATAATGTGTGCTATTGTATCACAAAAATACTGAAAATTGTGTGTAATCTCTTATTTATTTGAAATATTGTATCAACAGCGGTTGTAATTGCTTTTTCTGCGTAATTGCTGCATGAACAGTATCCACCATTTGCTCAAAATCAGCAATTAAAGAATTTGGTTTGGAGTGAGGGGCATCCTGACCAAAGGGAATAAAATATATATTTTTGGCATTTAACAGCTTCATAATATTTATGCCATTTAAGCCTAGTGCATCGTTTGTGGAAATACCTAAAACTACAGGCGAACCATTACGCAAAGTTGCCTTTGCTGCCATTAACACAGGACTATCTGTTGCCGCATTAGCAAATTTACTTATGCTATTGCCTGTCATGGGGGCTATGACCATTGCATCTAATGGATTGGATGGGCCAAATGGCTCCGCCTCTTTTATAGAAGAAATAACTTTTTCTCCTGTCAAAGCTTCTATTTTGGCAATCCACTCTTCACCTGTACCAAAGCGTGTTGCTGCATGTAAAACGGAATGGGTAATGATTGGAATAACTGTTGCTCCGACATCAATAAAATTTTGGATTTTAGGTACTACATCTTCATACGTACAATGAGAAGCAGTAATACCTAAGCCAATTCGTTTCCCCGTTAACAATTTTCTTCCTCCTCTATTGCCTTGCACAATATTGTAGCTGCATCATGTGCAAAGTATTTCCCAGGCAATGATGGCAATAGTACATACGTTTGTAATTGATCAGAATCTATATCTAAACATCCTGGCTCTGAAGCCAAGTCATATAAAACAGTTGGAACATGCTCTATAAAAGACTCTGTAATCCATTTAGCAGGAATTGTATTAATAAAAATGCCATCTGTAATAGACCATTGGCGATCATCTAAATTCGTGGCTTTATAACCATAAGCTTTTGCTTCACTCACTTGTACAACTGAACGTGCAACAATATGAACATTTGCACCCATCTTAACTAGTAAAGAGGCGAGCATTTTTGCGATGCGACCAAAACCTGCGATTGTGAAATTTTGTCCGTAAATACATTTTTGCTCGAGTCCGTAAAACGTGGCGATAAATCCCTCCGCAGTTAATCGAGCATTTTGCCAAATAAATGATTCTTGTTGTAAATAGCAAATAGATTCATTTTTCTCTAGTAATTGCTTCCAATGCATTGTTAATCGACCTGTATAAAATTTCACTTGTGATATACCATAGAGCTGCTCAACTTCTATTTTTAATGGAAGAATAGGTAATACGATTTTATTAGGCTGGAATTCTAAAACAAGTTTATTTAACTCTTCGTTCCATACGGTTGTTCTTTTATAAAATACTGTTCTCGATGGACTTCTTAGCATTGTAGCTAGTTCCTTTAATCGGGAGTCCTCACCGATAACAAGCCATTTTTCGTTTTCCAAAAGCTCACCTCACTGTAAATATTCTGACTGTACTGTAGATGTCTTATTAAATAAAATACGATCTTCACCAATTAAAATAATTTCGTGCCAAGGTATCATTTCACTAACTTTCATTTTCTTTTTTTGGAATGGTAGTTTATCTTTCACAATTTCAAAACCATGTATTTTCCCTGTTTGCACATCTAATAGGCATTCTGTATGTGCCAGGATGCCAAAATGTACGCCACCCTCAATTTGAATTAACTCCTTATCCACCATCTCAGATAGTAGCATGCCTCATCTCCCTCCTTGAGCCGTTACCTCAATATATGCGGACTTTTTGCAAATCGTGACCCCTACCTAAAGTACGAATATGTTGCATTTTCATCGCCTTCTGTATATAGTGTATATATACAGTTATAAGAGGTGATGATTTGTGCATATCCATTTAAGTAATGCGAGTGAAAAACCTATTTATGAGCAAATCACCATACAGCTCAAAGAGGCTATTTTAGCTAATAAATTACAGGCTGGTGATGCACTACCGTCTATCCGCGCTTTAGCAAAGGATTTAAAAATAAGTGTGATGACCACTAAACGTGCCTATGCTGATTTAGAGCGAGATGGTTTCATTGAAACTGTCGCTGGTAAAGGGAGCTTTGTCACAGAACGAAATCAAGACTTTCTACGTGAGGAGCTATTACGGCAGGTAGAGGGGCATTTGCAAAAGGCAGCAAAAATAGCGAAAACCGCTGGACTTTCTGGTGAAGAATTACAAGAACTACTATCTTTAATGTTAGAGGAGGATAAGTAATATGAATGCCATTGAAATTCATGATCTACATAAGGGCTTTGAAGGCTTTTTTCTTAAAGATATAAGTTTTTCCGTCCCTCAAGGCACGGTAATGGGTTTTGTTGGAGAAAACGGGGCTGGCAAATCAACAACGATAAAATGCATGCTGAATTTAATAAAAAAAGAATATGGCGAAATTTTGCTATTTGGCAAAGATCATGTCGAACACGAACTATCGATAAAAAACGACATCGGCGTTGTATTTGACGATTTACATGTACCAGAAACGCTAAATGCGACCCAACTCGACAAAATCATGAGAAAAGTATTTCAAACATGGGATTCAGACTATTATTTTGAAAGATTAGCTCAATTTAAGGTGCCAAAGAGGAAGAAAATAAAGGAACTATCACGAGGAATGAGGATGAAGCTATCAATTGCCTTAGCATTGGCACATCATCCAAAATTATTGATTTTAGATGAGCCAACAAGTGGATTAGACCCTATTATTCGGGATGAAATTCTGGATTTATTTTTAGCATTTATGCAGGATGAAACGCACAGCATTTTATTTTCATCACATATTACAAGCGATTTAGAAAAAATTGCTGACTATATTACGTTAATTCATAATGGTGAGATTTTATTGAGCGAGAGTAAAGATGCTCTATTATATGAATATGGTATTTTCAAAGGTAACAGTGAGGAAGTAAACGACTTGCCAGAGCATGCTATTCTAAGAACCCGTCCTGGTGCGTTTGGAATAGAAGCATTAGTTCTGAAAAATGAAGTAAATGAGGCTTTCAGACTTGAAAGACCTTCTATAGAAGATATCATGCTATTTTTCGTGAAAGGTAGTGTGTAAATATGGTAGGACTTATCCTAAAAGATTTAATGACCATTCAACGACAAATGAAAGCACAAGCATTTGTTCTTATATTTCTTCTTATGATGGCGATTTTTATGCAGCAAAGCGCAATGCTTCTAGCTGTTATTGTTTTTATTGTTACGATACAAGCAATAACTGCGCTTAGCTACGATGAACAAAGTAAGTGGGATAAATACGCTAATACTTTACCAATTTCTAAAGCAGATATCGTTTTTAGTAAATATATACTTAGTGTGATGTTAATGATTTTCGGACTTGTTATGGCATTACCTATCCTATTTTTTATCAATTTTTTTACCAAAAACGACATCACTTCAGAATTTTTCCTAACGTTTAATTTGATCATAACATCGGCGCTCTGTTTATTAGCCGTATTACTACCTATCTATATTAAATTTGGCTCTATTAAAGGAAGAATAGTCCTCATTGCGTTTTGTTTTATCCCTGGCTTCTTAACGGGGATGTTTAAAGAATATATCCCTGATATGACTCAAACGTTTCTATATTTAAAGCAATATGTCTATTTAGCACCTTTGGGCGGGCTAATACTGCTCTGCCTCTCCTCTCTAGTTTCTACTGCTATTTATAAAAGAAAAGAGTTTTAGGAGGGATCTCATGCGAGCACTGTTGTTACAAAGAATTGTCGTACAAAAATGGACTATTCTTTTTACAATGACGATATGTTTATTTCTTCATTTTGTACATTTACCTTTTGTAGATAGTCCTTCTATCGGATTATTTGTTGTCGTTATTTCAGCCAACATCGTAGATAATTTATATAGAGGCGACCGTCAAGTAAAGTGGACAATGTATGTCAATACGCTACCTCTATCAAAGAAAACACAATTGCAATCCGATTTTTTATTTTGCTATGGCCTTATTGCATTGCTCTTTATTATCCTTGCGCCTATGTATTTCTCACAACCCGATGCATCTGAAAATTTTATCGAGCATCTTGCTATGTACTTTGCTTATATAAGTAGCGCCTCTTTCCTCATCTGTAGTCAATTTTATATTCAGCATCTTGATGAAACAGAGAGAATGCGAACGGTTAGAATGCTTACAGCTATTGTGCTTATCATTCTGCTAAATTTTGTTATTCATTATTATTTATCACTAGTAGCTGCAAATTTAATTATCTTATTCATACCAACACTGGTTAGTATCCTCATCACTTTTCTTGTGTTTCACAAATGTCTTTATTTATATTTGGCAAAGGAAATTTGCTAAACATTCATCAAAAAATAGGCTGCCTTATTTGGCAGCCTATTTTTAATCGTGTTGAATAGCAAAACAGTCAATTAAAAGGAAATGGATTTCATTGCAGGCTACTTGCTTTCCTATGAGCATGTGCAGAGCGGCTTCCTTCGCTACCTCTCCATTTAGAGAGGGTGACATGTCTCGCTATCCCCTTGAATCAAGTACCTTCCCTCGCCAGTTCATAAAGTGTTACCTTCTGGGTAAAGGTTTTCACTACTCATTTTATGGAGGGCTGTTGTCACTTATCCACATTGAAAATAAATGCCAATCTCCTATCTAATAATAGCTTGAACAAATACTATCTTATTAAAATATCTTTATTCGCTAGGACCTATGATTGAGATAGCTGGCTCTGCTTTTAAAATTTTAGCAATCAGCCGATCCACTGACTCCATCGATACGGCATCTATCGATTTAAGAACCTCGTCTACTGTTCGATGCTTGCGATGAACAAGTTCACTTGTTCCATTTCGATTCATACGAGCTCCCGTACCTTCTAATCCAAGGACAAAGCTTCCTTTAAGCTGCTCTTTCGCATTATCAAGCTCCTCCTCTGTCACACCACCCGCTACAATATCTAATAAAGTGGCATCAATCGTGTGCTGAAGCTGTGCTAATTGCTGTCGACTAGTACTACCATAAATCGTAAAAGCACCTACATCTGCATAACACGATTGATAGGAGAAAATAGAATAGGCTAGCCCACGTACTTCTCGTACTTCCTGAAACAATCGAGAACTCATATTGCCTCCAATTATATTGTTAAGCGCAATAAAGCTATACATATCTGGATCTTTTACACCAATTGCTGGATAGGAAATCGCGACATGTGCCTGCTCTGTATCGCGTATTTTTGTAATTTCCCCTGGATAAAATGAAGGATTTGTCAGGACAGGCGCCATAGCATGCGGTGAAGGTTGATAGTTACCAAATAAATCTTCAATCGTTTGCATAAGCTGAGATGAAATATTACCTGCAATAGAAATAACAACGGACTCTGGCCCATAATGTTTATCCATATATTTTCGTATAGCATCTGCTGTAAATGTCTTTAATGTAGCAGCCGTACCTAGTATTGGACGACCGAGTGCATCATTCGGATACATGACACCCCACAGCTTCTCATGAACGTCATCATCAGGAGCATCTTCGCTCATTAAAATTTCTTCTAATACTACTTGTCGCTCTTTTTCTAATTCTTCTTCCGCAAAGATAGAATTGAAAAACATATCTGCTAGTATTGTGACCGCAAGCTCCGCATGATGATCTAAAACTTTAGCATAGTAACATGTATTTTCTTTCGATGTGAAGGCATTTAGCTCTCCTCCGATTCGATCAAATTCTTCAGCAATTTGACGAGCTGAACGAGTTGTTGTGCCTTTAAACAACATATGCTCAATAAAATGTGTGATACCATTCTCTTCAGGTAGCTCATAGCGAGAGCCAGCATTCACAAAGATACCTAATGCCACTGATCTTACATGATCAATTTGCTCTGATACAATTCGAACACCATTCTGACATGTATGTACTTGAACCAAACTATCTCCCCCAATTATAAAAATCCTCTACTTTTCTTCTTGCTACTATCGAAAAAGGCTGCGCAATTTACGCAGCCTTTTAATCAATATTATTTTTCTTGTTCAGCGCGCTCTTTTTCCTCTTGAATTACTACTTTGCGAGATAAATTCACACGACCTTGCTTGTCGATTTCAATCACTTTCACAAGTAATTGATCGCCAAGTTTTAAGACGTCCTCCACTTGCTTTGTTCGTTCCTCTTGAATTTCAGAAATGTGAAGCAAGCCATCTTTCCCTGGGAAGATTTCGCAAAAGGCGCCGAATTTTTCAATACGTTTCACTGTTGATAAGTAGTATTCCCCTACTTTAGCTTCACGTACGATATCTTCAATAATTTGTTTTGCACGTGCATTCATTGCTTCATCAGCAGAAGAAATATAGATTGTACCATCTTGCTCTGTATCAATTTTAACGCCCGTTTCTTCAATAATTTTATTAATTTGTTTACCACCTGGTCCAATTACATCACGAATTTTATCAGGATTAATTTTTACAATAACAATTTTTGGTGCAAACGCAGATAATTGTTTACGTGGCTCTGGCAGTGTAGCAAGCATTGATTCAAGTATATGCATACGTCCAACTTTTGCTTGTGTCAGTGCTTCTTCTAAAATATTGCGAGATAAACCATCAATTTTAATGTCCATTTGTAGAGCTGTTACACCTTTAGCTGTACCAGCCACTTTAAAGTCCATATCGCCTAAATGGTCTTCCATTCCTTGAATATCCGTTAAAATAGAATAATGTTCACCTTTTTTAATAAGGCCCATTGCAATACCTGCAACTGGTGCTTTTAATGGGACACCTGCATCCATCATGGCTAATGTAGACGCACAAATAGAAGCTTGAGAAGTTGATCCGTTTGATTCAAGTACTTCTGATACACAACGAATTGTATAAGGGAAGACCGACTCATCAGGAATGACTGCTTCAAGTGCACGCTCACCTAACGCACCATGACCAATTTCACGACGACCTGGCCCACGGATTGGACCCGTTTCCCCTACAGAAAATTGTGGGAAGTTATAATGGTGCATAAAGCGTTTTGACTCTTCCACACCCAAACCGTCAATAATTTGTACATCACCAAGCGCACCTAATGTACAAATAGAAAGTGCTTGTGTTTGTCCACGTGTAAACAGACCTGAACCATGTGTACGTTGTAATAAGCCTGTTTCAGAAGAAAGTGGTCGGATTTCGTCGAGCTTACGACCATCTGGACGAATCTTATCTTCCGTGATTTGACGGCGTACTTCTTCTTTTACCATCTTGTCAAGAATTGTGTACACTTGTTTCATTGTTTCGTCATCTGCTTCTTGCTCTTCATAGGAAGCGATAACTCGCTCTTTAACAGCTTGAATTGCCTCATCACGAGCATGTTTCTCTGCCGTTTGAATTGCGTCATGCATATCAGTCTCACAAGCTGCTTTTATATCGGCTTGAATTGCTTCGTCAATTTCAAATAGTGTCACTGGTAACTTTTCTTTACCAACCTCTGCCACAATTTGCTCTTGGAAAGCAATGATTTTTTTGATTTCTTCATGACCGAACATAATCGCTTCTAACATGATTTCCTCTGGTACTTCAAGTGCTCCCGCTTCAACCATATTGATAGCATCTTTGTTCCCTGCTACAGACAAATGAATTGTTGAGCGATTCGATTGCTCTACTGTCGGGTTTACAATGAATTCTCCATCAATATAACCAACTTGTACACCTGCTATAGGCCCATCAAATGGAATATCAGAGATCGCTAATGCTAATGATGAACCAACCATTGCTGCCATTTCAGATGTACAGTCAGGATCATTTGACATAACCATAGAAATAACTTGTACTTCATTACGGAAACCATCCGGGAACATCGGACGAATCGGACGGTCGATTAAACGGCTTGCTAAAATCGCCTTTTCAGATGGACGTCCTTCACGCTTAATAAAGCCGCCAGGAATTTTACCTGCAGCATATAGACGCTCTTCATAGTTTACTGTTAATGGGAAGAAATCAAGTGGTTTAGGTGATTTTGACATTGTTGCTGTAGCAAGTACAGAAGTATCGCCATAGCGTACTAATGCGGCTCCGTTTGCTTGTTTTGCTAACTGTCCTACTTCAATTACAAGTGGACGGCCAGCCCATTCATAGGAATAGACTTTCTTTTCGTTCATTCAATGAACCCCTCTCTATTATAAAAACACTTACTTCGTCTGTATGTACTAATAGTAAGTGTACCAAAAATGCTTGTTCTATGCTAAATAATATTTCATGAAATAATCATACATTTAAATTCAGTTATTGCCAATTTATTTAAGATTTATTTCATTATTTTATTGAAAAAGCATTTTTGGTATATGGATTTTTTTATATTGATTCCTTCTTGACGAAAAGTAATGTATGTAAATGGAAATAACTGCTTCGCTAACATTAGTTTTTCAAATACAAGTTTAAACAATAGACTTATTATAACATGGAGCTTATCATACAACATCCTATAAGGTAAAAGAAAGTTGGCTCATCTAGGAAAGTTAGTAAGTCAGGCAAATAATAGTCGGGATTTACATAGTGTTGAAAAGTAAAACCATCAATAGAATTTTTGTGAAAGTTGCGTAAGTGAGTAAAGCTGGATCATCGGACGCCCAGTGGAACGGAAATCACCCCCTCACCTTGCAAAAAGGGCTTTTCTGCTAGTGACATTTCTTTTTTCAACAACTTAAATACCCCACCCATATAATGGGCGGGGTATATTCAGACTAATGAGTAGTCTCCTAATATAAGATATGTAAAAAGTTTATTATGTAATTTTAACAGGTTGAACAACTTCTTTTTTCTTATTTCTCGCCATCTTTTCACCTATGATTGGAATAATGAAGCGGTCAAGCCCGAATTTCCCAGCATTGTAACCAGCAACGGCTATAAAGATTGCAAGTAAAATATCCCAAGGATTGCTAGATATAGTACCTGCCATTAGGAAGGCAAAATTCATGACCATACCAAAAAATGCAGCATATGTCGTTAAGCATCCCAGAATTAATCCTAGCCCTACTAAAAATTCTCCCCAAGGCACAAGAATATTAATTAGCTCAGCATTTGGCAAAGCAAATGATTCAATAAACTTTACATACAGTGGGTAGGCGAGCTCTTCTCCACTTGTCACTGGATTTGCAATAGCATTGGCTAAAAAGCCAGATGCATCAAAGCCATTAAACAATTTTCCCCAACCTGCTGTAAGCCAATGCCAGCCTAAATAAACACGAATAACTGTTAAAATACCTGCAACAATATTATTCTCTCTTAATAATTGGTTAAACATCCTACTCACCCTTCTAAATGATTTAGTTTACATTTCACCAACTATTAACATAGAAAGTTTTCTAACCCATAGCCATCGTTTACTAGTATTCAATGATAGCATTTAGATTGTATGATTGACGCTTATGTACCAATTTTGAGCCTCTATCCTATAATTTGCTGGATTGTATTTCATGAAATATAATAGCAATCTAGCCTTCAATTTATCTACTTCAATTACACTTGCAAATGATGAACGCAATGACTATAAATGGGCTGTGAAATGTGATTAGAATATATCACCCTTTTATCAAGTATCAAATCATTTTTATCTATCGTTCATCGTAGTGTAAAAAAGTTATGGCTTATTGTTGAACAAAATTAACAAGATTATCTCAAAAAAAGACTGTAGACAAACATCAGTTTGTCTACAGTCTAATATAGGATTACTTTTGCTATTAATTAGCGACGTAAGCCTAAACGGTTGATTAATTCACGGTAACGTTGTACGTCTGTTTCACGAAGGTATTTTAATAAGTGACGACGACGACCTACCATTTTAAGAAGACCACGCTCAGAGTGGAAATCTTTTTTGTGAGTACGTAAGTGAGTATTTAGAGCATTGATTTCCTCTGTTAATACTGCAACTTGTACTTCTGGTGAACCAGTGTCACTTTCGTGAGTACGGTACTCAGCGATAATTTCGTTTTTACGTTCTTTTGTAATAGCCATTTGTATGGACCTCCTAAATTATAATTAATCCCCATTAGCACAGTAAACGTTGGAGTCATCGATATACCGAGCTAAGGTTAAGCATTTATGCACTTATGAATATTACCATAAATCACATAGTCAAGCAAGTAAAACGTCGACTTGGCTAATGTGACTACTGTAATGAAGTACTTCTTATAGCTGGTTAAAGTAACGGATTGCTTCTTGTTTATCCTTTTCAATTTGTGTTTTCAAGGCCTCAATACCATCGAATTTCCGTTCACTTCGTATACGTTTATACCATGCCACATGTACTTCTTCACCGTAGATATTTTTATCAAAGTTTAAAATATGGACTTCAATCGATAATTGCTTATCATTTGGATCTTTGAAAGTTGGCTTATAGCCCACGTTGCAAACACCATCATACCAGTTATTTTGTACAAGCAGACGAACAGCATAAACACCACTAGCTGGAATAAACGTTCCTTCTAATGCTTGGACATTTGCAGTAGGGAAACCAATAGTACGACCACGTTTATCACCATGGACAACAATCCCATTGATTTCAAACGGTCTCCCTAATAAAACTGTTGCTTCTTCCATATCGCCTTCTTGTAATAGCTTGCGTATACGGGTAGAGCTGATTTTCTCAACATCATCTGTTTTCTTCTCAACAATTGTAACGCCATAATCACCATTACTTAATAAACGCATATCTTCCATTGTTCCCTTACCAAATGCTCCAAACGAATAATCGAAGCCAGCTGTCACATGCTGAATATTTAATCCACGGATAAATGTATCAATAAATGCCGCTGGTGAAAGTTTGGCAAAATCTGAAGTGAAGTGGACAACGAATACCGTATCCACACCCTGTTCTTCAAACAGCTGTAATTTCTGTTGTAAGAGTGTAATATAAAAAACCTTTTCGTTACGTCCACCAAGGACTAATGAAGGATGTGGATCGAATGTCATCACTGCAGTTGGAATTTGTCGCTTGTTGCCCTCTTCCTTAGCTGCCTTGATAACTGCTTGATGCCCTCTATGTACACCATCGAAAAAGCCAAGAGCTAATGAATACGGCTGCATGCTTTCTCGTTGCTGTAATTGATGTGGGTATTTTAAATGAATGACCTCCATTGAAAAATCCTCCTACTCTATCGTCGGAAACATCTTATGTGGCTTCATCAAACCATCCTTTGTTGGGTGAGCTTGATAAACCGCAACTGCCTTTCCATTGATTCCATACACAATTTTATCATGACTATTTAATAATGCATCTGCTGGAAGCACTTGTCCATTGAAAATTTCTTTTTCATTGGCATTCGTAATCTCAATATATGGATAGTCTGCTAATGCATACTCGACAGGTAAAATGCAGGAAGCTACTTGCTCAGTCTCCATTAGCTCAGCAACCTGTGCTAACGTAAAACAGTTATCCTGTGTAAAAGTACCAGAAGCAGTACGTACAAGCTCCTTCATATGTGCTGGATAGCCAAGCGCCTCACCAATTTGCACAGCTAGTGTTCGAATATATGTCCCTTTACTACAGGCGATACGTACTGGAAATGTGATTTCTTGTCCCTCATAATGTGCTAGCTCATCAAGTAGCTCTAAATTATAAATTGTTACTTGGCGAGTTGGTCTTTCAACACTTTCACCTTTTCGCGCATATTCATAGAGGCGCTTCCCATTAACTTTTACTGCTGAAAACATGGGTGGTGTTTGTTCAATAACTCCAGTCAATGAAGCTAAAACCTCTAACAACTGCTCACGAGAAAATTTTTTTATCGTAAGATCTTCTTCAACGGTTTCACCTTCTGCATCCTCGGTTGTCGTGGTACGACCGATTGAAATGATTGCTTCATAGGTTTTCCCTGCGTCAGTTAAATATTCTGCTATTCGAGTTGCTTGGCCAATACAAATTGGTAGTACGCCCTCAACACCTGGATCCAGTGTACCTGTATGCCCAACTTTTTTTGTCCGCAAAATTTTGCGTAATTTAAAGACACAATCATGGCTTGTCATGCCTCTTTCTTTCCAAAGCGGTAAAATACCGTTCATATAGCTCCTCCCAAACTGCTTACTCTATCATTTATTTATTCATTGGCAATATAACTTTTTCCATGAAGCTAAAAAGTCTGCCTGCATAAACATGCATGTGGCAGACTTTTTTAGCTTATTCTTTGTGTAAATCTCTTAACAATGAATCAATACGGTTCCCATATTCAATCGATGAATCAAATTCAAAGATTAATTCTGGTGTACGTCGTAGACGAATGCGTGATCCGATTTCAGAGCGAATGAAGCCCGAAGCTTTTACTAAAGCTTTAAGCGTTTCCTCTCGTTCACGTTCGTTGCCTAAAGATGTAATATAGATTGTCGCTTGCTGTAAATCACCCGTTACTTCAACACCTGTAACAGTCACAAAACCAACACGCGGATCTTTTATTTTACGGCCAAGAATATCACCAAGCTCCTTTTTCATTTGCTCGGCAACACGGTTTGAACGTAGAGACATAATTTATCACCTCTATTTCGATGTACAGATAGTTGTGTGTTCCATGCTTTCGTAAGCTAGACAACTATCTACTACTACTTATAAATAATCTCGCCACACATTAAGCTGTTCCCATGACGGATTTGACTCTAAATAGTGGAGCGCGTGATTAATTTCTCGTTCAGCTGCTTCTTTGGACGAAGAAACAGCAACAAGTGCTAATTTCGTACGCTGCCATACATTTTGATGGTCAATTTCCGCAATAGAAACGTTAAATTTCTGCTTTGTGCGGGTAATCATACGCTGTAAGACAGCACGCTTTTCCTTTAACGAATGGGCAGTTTGAATGATAAATTCAACCTCTGCATACACGATCATTAGGCGCGTTTAACCTCTTCCATAATATAGGCTTCAATAATGTCGCCTTCTTTAATATCGTTGAAGTTTGTAATCGTAATACCACATTCGTATCCTTTTGCCACTTCTTTTACTTCATCTTTGAAGCGTTTAAGCGTATCTAGCTCACCTTCAAAAATAACGACGTTATCACGGATCACACGTACACCTGAATCACGTGTCACCTTTCCTTCTGTTACATATGAACCAGCAATTGTACCAACTTTTGATACTTTAATTGTTTGACGAACTTCTGCTTGACCAATAATTTTTTCTTCAAATTCAGGATCAAGCATACCTTTCATTGCTTGTTCAATTTCTTCAATTACTTTATAGATAATGCGGTGTAAGCGAATATCTACACCCTCTTCTTCTGCTGCACGTTTTGCGTTAACATCCGGACGTACATTAAATCCAATAACGATGGCATTAGAAGCTGCTGCAAGAGAAATATCAGATTCGGTAATAGCTCCAGCACCTGTATGAATAATTTTCACATTTACGCCTTCCACATCAATTTTCATTAGGGAGGCTGCCATAGCTTCAACAGTACCTTGAACGTCAGCTTTCACAATTAAGTTGAGCTCTTTCATTTCGCCTTGGCTCATTTGTTCAAATAAGTTATCAAGCGTTACACGTTGTTTTTCTGAACGTTGTGCTTGAATCGCTGACATTGCTCTTGTTTCTCCAACTTGACGTGCTGTTTTCTCGTCTTCAAAGACAACGAAACGGTCACCTGCTTGAGGTACATCATTTAAACCTGTAATTTCAACTGGAGTTGATGGGCCAGCTTCTTTTACTCGACGACCTTTGTCATTTACCATCGCACGTACACGACCATACGTATGACCTACAACGATTGGGTCACCTACTTTTAATGTTCCATCTTGTACTAAAAGCGTAGCAACAGAGCCACGACCTTTATCAAGCTGAGCTTCGATTACTGTTCCAAGTGCTAAACGTTCTGGATTTGCTTTAAGCTCGCCTACTTCAGCTACAAGTAAAATCATCTCTAACAATGTATCAATGCCTTCACCTTTTAACGCTGAAATTGGAACGAAAATTGTATCTCCACCCCATGCTTCAGGAACTAAGCCATGTTCTGTTAATTCTTGCATCACACGATCTGGATTTGCAGATGGTTTATCCATTTTATTCACAGCCACAATTATTGGTACTTCAGCAGCCTTGGCATGATTGATCGCTTCTACTGTTTGTGGCATAACACCATCATCAGCAGCTACAACTAAAATTGTTAAATCCGTTACTTTTGCACCACGCGCACGCATTGTTGTGAAAGCTGCATGTCCTGGTGTATCAAGGAATGTAATTTTCTTGTCGCCTTCTGTAACTTGGTATGCACCAATATGTTGTGTGATACCACCAGCTTCTCCTGCCGTTACTTTTGTATGGCGAATAGAGTCTAATAAAGTTGTTTTACCATGGTCAACGTGACCCATAATTGTTACAACTGGCGGACGTTCTGATAAATCTGCCTCGTTTACTTCTTCTGTTTGCTCGAAGTGTGTTTCTAAATCCGTAATATCTACACGAATTTCTTCTTCCACTTCTACACCGTAGTCTGCGCAAATTAATTCAATTGCATCCTTATCTAATTCTTGGTTAATTGTTGCCATTACGCCAAGCATGAATAATTTTTTAATGATTTCAGATGGTTCACGGTGTAATTTTTTTGCTAATTCTGCTACTGATAATGATTCAACAAAAGTAATTTTTTCTGGAAGTTCCTTTTGTTTCACTGGAATTGATGGTTGATGCGTTTTTGGATGGCGACGTTTGCCTCCATGAATCCCTGGTTTTGGACGTTGGTTGTAACCACCGCCACCTCTACGATTATTATTGTTATTATTATTATTTTGTGTCATATTTCTATTTTGATTACCTTTTGTATTCTTAGATTTTTCGTTAGACGAATTTGAGTTTTGCTGTGCATGTTGCTGATTGTTTACTTTTGGCTTAGAAGTAGCAGATTGCTGCCTTTGTCCTTCTTGCTTTTTCACCGAATGCTGTGGTTTTTGCTGGCCATTTGATTGAGGTTTTTGTGCCATGTTTTGAGTTGATTGTTTTGCTACATTTTTCTCAGGTGTTGCTTTAAATGTTTGATTTAACTTTGCCACAGCGTCTTTTTCCAACATAGACATATGGTTTGTTACACTCACATTTAATTTACTTAGTGCTTCAATAACCTCTTTACTCGTTTTATTCACTTGCTTCGCATATTCATGAACTCTGATTTTGGTCATCTGCTCACCCCCGATTATTTTTCGTTGAGTAGACTAGACAATTTACTTGCAAAACCTTTATCGGTAAT
>NZ_DJAU01000011.1:0-19872 GCF_002429725.1 Lysinibacillus sp. UBA5994
AAATTACGTCTCGTATTTGCTTATCAATATTTCTCTATTTTAAAAGAGAATGAGATTTTCCATTTCATTCCCATAGAAGGTAAAGAGATGATCATCAACATGAAGACACAGCAGATTGAAAATTTATCTGAGGTTTTTGTTTTCCAAAAAGGAAATCGCTTTATTCGGTTACCACTTTATCAACTATTGCTTATTACTAATGTTCATGAGCATCTAGCACCAATACTTGAAAGCGCTACACCAAAGCAACAAATTCCGATGGTTTCTACTGTGACGGTTGGTGAAATCGATCAGCTTATTGCAGAGTTAGAGGAGAAAAATTTGGATCATTTGATTGATCAGGCATTACTAGAGAATGATAAAGAACTCTTTTTCGAATTGCTACAGCAAAAGAGCCATCAACTTGGGGGTTTCAAAATTGAATAGATGGAATGTCCAGTAAGCACCTACTTATCATAAATGACAAGCAGGTGCTTTTATTATGTAGTTAATCAACTATAAAATGTTAAAAACGCATAAAAAATTAGAAACCATTTCCAATATTAAGGTCAATAGATGAGATGTTGGACCGATATAAAAACAAGAAGGTGGTGAAATTATGCTTGGTAAGTGGTCAGCAACAGGGATGGCAATCCTGAATAATATGAATCGTCATTATGGGGCGATGAGTAAAGCCATGCTACGAATTTCTTCCGGATATCGAATTAATAGTGCAGCGGATGATCCAGCTGGACTGGCGATTTCTGAAAAAATGCGTGCTCAAATTCGTGGCTTGAATATGGCAGCTAAGAATATACAGGATGGTATTTCGCTTGTGCAGACGGCAGAGGGGGCACTGAATGAGACACATGCCATGATTCAGCGTATGCGTGAGTTAGCAGTGGAGGCAGCCAATGATACATTAACAGATGATGATCGTAAAAAATTAGATTTGGAATTTCAAGAATTAAAAAAGGAAATCCAGCGCACATCAACCGATACAGAATTTAATACGAAGACATTACTTAATGGGGATTATGAAACAAATGGCATCAAGATTCAAGCAGGCGCCAATGCAGGACAGAGTATAGAATTATTTATCAATGGGATGGGGTCCGAGGAACTTGGGATGAAGGATGCTTCTATTGCTACTCGTGAGGATGCGGAAAAAGCTATGTCTTCAATGGATGAAGCCTTAAAACGTGTTTCCAATGAGCGCTCACGTCTTGGTGCCTATCAGAATCGCTTGGAACATGCCTATAATGCTAATGTGAACACGGCAGAGAATTTACAAGCAGCAGAGTCTCGTATTCGAGATGCAGATATCGCAAAAGAGATGATGAATATGGTGAAGGCGCAAATTCTAATGCAAGCAGGTCAATATGTTTTAGCCATGCATATGCAACAGGCCCAGTCCATTTTAAAATTATTAGAAGTAGGAAAAAAATGATGAATTTCAATTAACATTGAAATTCATCATTTTTTAATGTTTATTTTGACAAAGCATCAATTGCTAATTTAGCAGTTGCAGTTGCTTCATCTTGCAATGGGATGACGGCCTGGCGCATTTTTTCTTGAACTGTTGTATAGGATTCAAGAATTGCTACAGCTTGTTCAAACAATGTTACACCATTCCAATCATCAACCTCGACATGACCGATGACAGGCTGATCAACGATATCAGCAAACGCATCAATTTTCGGATCATACGAAATGGCAATAAACGGTGTCGCATAGATTGCTGAGAAAATTAAGGAGTGCAGTCGCATACCTATTAATAGTTGAGATTGACCAATCACTGCGATTTTTTCTTCAATAGATAAATCAGCAGGAGCAATCAAGCTCTTTTCCTTCATAAGTGCTGCTACTTCCTGTGAAGTAATAAAATCATGCTCACCATGCATAGGCAGGAAAACGATTTGCTCACCCTGACGTACTAATTCATCTAGGCTGTGTGCAATTTTTTCCTTGTAGGCAACAGCGGATGGCCAATCTCGAACGCTTACAGAGATATAGCTATCGGCTGACAAAGAGACATTTTCTAGCCACTCACAATGAAAGTCATTACCGTTAAGTCCCATAACAGGATCTGGTACGATCTTTGTTTCTTTTCGCACACCGATCTCTGTTAAAAGAGCTAGAGAGGCTCTATCTCTGACTGTTATTTGTTCGACCTTATTAAAAACTGTACGAACAATAAATTTACTAAGTGGGTGATTAATCGGGCCCATACCTTGGGCGTAAACAAATACTGGCTTCTTCAACCATTTTGCGATTTGAATAACGCCCGCATAGTAAGGAATCGTTTTCATGCCTGTTTGATCCTGCATGAGACTACCGCCACCACTAATCAGTCCATCTGCTGTTTTAAGTAATTGACGAATTTCTTTCATTTTCCAACGGTTAATGGCTTTGACACCATATGTTTGCTCAGTAGCTGCTGGATTATTAGATAATACCGTGATTTCTATATCACTTTGCCACTTTTTTAAAGATTGGATAATGGACAGTAGAATGGCATCATCTCCGACATTATCAAATCCATAATAGCCAGATAAAACAACGTGCATTATGACCACCTCGCGATTGCCTTAGAAACCCAACGATAACCGATTTTGAAGATTAGGATAAACACAAGTCCTACTACAAGACCTAGAGATACACTGTATAGTGTACGTAATACAGAAACAGCTACTGGGATGTGTAGATGAGTAAATGTATTCATGATGGATAAGAAACCGATAACACCTGGTACTAGGAGAATACTTCCCCATTTTCGATTAATACCCATTACATATAACGCTAAAATGAAGAATGGGAAACCAATTAAAAATTCCTTTGTTCTTGGTCGAACATACAATGTATTTTCTAGCCATTGTCTAAAGGCTAATTCCATATCACTTACAGAGCCAGAGTTCCCTGTTCGGCTAATGTAAAATAATCCGACACCTGCCAACACAACGAGTAGTAGCACATGCCAATATTTTAATTCTTTATTTAACAATGTTACCGTATTTGATAAAGAGTTCTTAATGTTTTGTTCAGCTAGTCGGTTTATCTCAATCACTGTAAATAGTAAAACACCCATAATTGGAATAAGATAAACAAGCTTAACCCCTTTAAATACAGCAAAGCCTGTCATAAAGGCATTACCATTCAATAAGCCAATGACAATAACAATGCCAATTACACTAATTGCTACTGCCTTTAAGTATTGGACCAATATGATAGACACCTTCGTAGAACCTTGCGCTGATTTGATGACTGCATAGGTTGGTGCAAGGACTGCAATAATGAGTGCAAATGCTTGTAAAAACAGAGTACTTTTCAGGATAAAGTACGCAATTGCTAGTACAGCCATAAAGCCAGCTGCCGCGATACGAAGAGGCATCCATTTTACTAATTCAGAAATGATAAAGGTAAATAAAATACCTGCTACTAATACGGTTGCTGTGACCCAAGCTGGCACTACTACTTTATCAAATAGCTTTGGTTCACCTGCTTTGAAATGATCTGGCATTGTGTCATGCACACCATTTAAATAATCAATCGTTTCTTCCACATTTTCTTTGGCATTACCTGTTGTTTTAATATGATAGAAAATAGAGCGAATATTACGCTCTTTGACAGCTCGTGTTGTACGGTCAATACTTGCATTTAGCTTTAATTTAGTCTCTCTATTGACATTGATGCTATGCAAACGAATCATATTATAATCCGTCATTTGAGCGATTTTACTTTCGCCTTTAAGTGGGTTACTTTCAATTGTGTAGAAGTAATAGCCAGCATCATTTAATTTTTCAACTAATTGATTGCCGTCTTCTTGGCCAAAACCAATAGCTTCATCACCTTGACCAAGTAAGCGGCCTGCTGAAGCCTCTTTTAAATCGACTAATTGATTGACCAACTTTTCATTAGCTACTTCATTATCCGCATTTTCCACCTTAAAGATGTGAGCTAGTCCATGCTTACTAATCATGTCAATAGCAGGCTGATCATAGCCAATTGGAGTTTTTAAATCAAAATTGTGGTTAGAAGCAGGAAGGAAATAGAAAGCTTCTTCTCCTATTTGTACTTCCTCTGGTTCAACACTCTCCATGATCAGTTTTTGGTAGCTTTCGTTTTCAGGCACTCGAATATAATAGCCGCTATTAGTGATATCAACAGTATCTTTATAAGGTGTAAACAATAATTGGGCTGCTAACTCACTTTCTTTATAAACGGTAATTAGGTTTTGCTTTTCCATTTCCTTTAATGTTAAGGGCTCTAGACTCACAGTATTCAGCCCAGCATCCTTTAAGGAAGAAAGAATTTCATCCATTGTTAGGTCGCTATTTTTTTCTGCGGTTTGTATTTCATCATAGGGAATAACAATCTCATAAGCATCATTCGATTGCTCCGCATTCCACCTCTTCATAATACCTGTAGAGGAAACGACGAGTAAAAGAACAATGATTCCCCAAAGCCATTTCTGTTTTGACATAAGTGTCCTACCTCTCTTATTTATGAAAATCTTTTTCCGATAACAGGGATTTTCTTTAAATCTTGTTTATGAATAGCTTTCATCAGCCATAGTAGAAGGAAGTAAAGAGCTCCACCAACTACGATTGCGACAGTTAGATAGCCCATTGCCGACATTCTTGACCAATGTGTAAAGTCAAGCCAAAGTGTTGGTAATCCAACTGCTGCTCCCATTACAATGGAAGACACAATCATTTTCACCGTATCTTTTCCAAGGACAGTAAAGCGAATCGTACGATAAATAAAGACAGAATTCACAATAAATAACACAAAATACACTAGCAAAGTTGCATAGGCAGCACCATCTAAACCAAATGCTTGAATAAGGAAGATGTTAGAAAAGACCTTAAGGACAACACCGCTCAAAATAATGAGAGCTCCTGTTTTGGCAGCATTCATGCCCTGTAGAATACCTGTTCCTAGCAAAGTTAGTGATGTAAAGACAGAGCTTAGATTGATGATGGCTAACATTAAGCTTCCCTCTAAGTCTTTAAAAAGAGCTAGATTTAAAGGCAAGGTTAAGGCTAGTAGCCCAATCGCAGCTGGCCATGAAATAAGATGTGTCATACGATGAGTTTGCTCAATAATAGTGCGTGTTTCATCCAATTTACGCTCAGCTAGCTTCGTTGTAATCAAAGGCACAAGCGGCAAGATAATTGAAGAAGCAAAAACAGTCGTAATTTGAACTAATGTTAGTCCTCGACCATAAATACCATAAAGGTAGCTAATCTCACTCGCATCTGCACCAGCACTTCTTAAGCCATATGTAACCGTAAAGGAATCTACAAAGTTAAAGAGTGCCATTGTCACAGAACCGATCGCAATGGGAATCGAAATTTTTAAAATGGTTTTACTGTATTTAGAGAAATCCTTACCAGAATATTTCTCCTTACTCGTCACTTTTACCGAAGAACGGAAATATTTAAAGAGTAAATAGAAAAGTGAACCGAGGGCTCCTAATACAGAGCCTGCCATAATTCCACCAGCTACGATATCATTTGAATAATCCATTGCTACTAGGAAATACGCAACAATTAAAATTAATGCAACACGTACTAACTGCTCAATCACTTGAGAAATGGCAGTAGGTCGCATATCCCCAAAACCTTGGAAAAATCCACGATAGACAGCCATATAGGGGGCTACCAGTAATGTAAGGGCAACAATAATTAAGGCAATCTCTGTTGAAGGTCCACCAAGTGCATTCGCTATCTGCTCTGAAAAGCCGTAAATGATTGTAAAACTAATGACGCCAAAGGATAATGCAAGGATTCTTGCAGTCACATAAATTTTCTTAATTTTGGCAGTATCATGACTCGTCCTAGCTTCGGCTATTAGCTTAGAAATAGCGATAGGGATACCCGCAACGGATAAATAAAGTGCTACCATATAAACAGGATAGACAAGACTAAAAATACCAAGTACTTCATCACCAGCAATATTTTGAAGTGGTATACGGAAGATACTTCCGATTACTTTGGAAAGTAAGGTGGCAATCGTCAGGATGAGTGTGCTTTTAACAAATGTTGACTGACTCATTTTGTTTTGCCCTGACCTTTAAGCTTTAATGCAAATACCTTTAAAGCAAAGCGAGGGAGTACAAGCATTCTTCCAAACCGACTCGGCTGGCGTAACAGTCGATAGAGCCATTCAAGATTTAACTTTTGCCAAATTACTGGTGCACGTTTTACAGTACCAGCGATGACATCGAAGGAGCCACCTACACCGATAAATACACCCTTTGAAAATTTTTCAAGGTTTTCTGTTATCCATTTTTCCTGTCTTGGTACACCTAATGCCACAAATACAAGATCAGGCTGTAAAGTTGCAATTTCTTTTGCAAAATCATTATTATTCCAGTCGAAGTAGCCATCATGATAGCCAACGACATCAACGTTTGGATAGTTCTTATGAATATTGGCAACCGTCTTTTCGATAGTTTCCTTTTGAGCACCTAGTAAATAGATTTTAAAATGCTTTTGCTGACCAACCTCTAACAGACGTACCATCGTATCATAGCCAGTTACGCGCTCTGGAAGTGAATCTCCAAGGATTTGTGCAGCCTTAACGACACCAATGCCATCTGCACAAATGTATGTTGCCTGCTTTAAGTAATTCATGACAGTTGGATTTTCATTTGCCTGCATGACAACTTCAGGATTGGCTGTCACAACGAAAGTTTTTTCTTGCTGTTCAATACGATTAACGAGTAAATCAACAAACCCTTGTTGACCAATATGTAAAAAGGGTACGCCCATAATCGTTACATGCCTCATATAGTGTTCAAACCTTTCTGTAATTCCATTTTCACTGCAATCTATCATACCATAAAAGCAATATTGACAGGAAATTTTCGATAATGGGTTTAACGATGATTACCTAAAGTATAGCTCTTATTAGTAACGATTTTTACATGGTATAGCAATTGTCCTATTAAGCTTTTTTAGGACACTATTTTGACGTAGAATTTACTAAATTTTAGGGGGATAGTATGAAAATTATATCCTAAAATTTCGAGTTTCTTCTATTATATAGCGCTTTCATCTCGGTGATAAAAAATGACTAACAAAAAGAGTGCGAATTATCTTCGCACTCTTCTTTTGCGCATCCAATTAAAATCATTTTTTTACAATATAATCGCCATGTACCCAACCCGTTTTTCCGTTGTAAAGCACCTGATACCAGGCACCATTTTTTATAAACTCACCTTTATCGTCTACAACACCGATAATAAAGCCATTCGGTTTAACAGTACCTAAAATAGCACTTGTCGTAGATGGTTCACTTCGAACATTAAGTGTAATGTTCATATTAACAATTTGTAAGCCATTTTCAAGACTCACATAATCATCAATCACCCAGCCCTCTTGTCCATTGACACTTACTTTCAACCAACCACCATTTTCACCAAGAACTTTAAAGGAGGTATCCTTTGGCAAATTCGTAATAATGGAAGCATTATCTGCTGTATTCGGATACGTTCTCATATTGAGATTAATCGTCGTTTTACCTGTTGCTCCAGCTAACCCTAAATCCAATGCGTATTGCTTCGATGGACTCGGTAATGAAGGAGCGGAAGATTGACTTTGGTAGGCAGGCACATCAAACACTAGGTTTGTTGTCGTATGAGCACCAATTAATTCATAAATATCATAAATCTTTTTCGCTTGAATGACAGCCCACATCACATGTGTTGCATACTGGTGGACTGTTGGATTATCAGGATTCCAACGCATTTTATAGAGCGTATCCTGCCCCCTGCTAATATACTGATCCTTTACAAATTGGGCACCGCCGATAATGGCATCCTGAACAGTAAACCAGCCATTTGTATAAGCGCGCTCCGCACCATACTTATTAGCATCGGCATCTATAGCGCCAATACCGTAAGCATTGTAGGTTGTCTTAATAGCAGTTAATTTATCCCGATTTTCTGGTGTTGCTACCATTGGCTTGCCATTTGTATCTAAGCCAACCTCGATCCCTTTAATTAGTGCAGAACCTCCATTGGCTGTTTCATGCAAGGCATGCGAGACTAAATAAATAGCATTAATTTTATTGTCTACACCAGCTTGAATGAAGGCATCCGCTGTACCTGCTAAGCTTCCTTTATTGGCAAGTACTTTATCATTTAGCTCTTTTGCACTCAGATTATTGACGACAGTAGATAATTTTAGGAATTGATAATAAGATGGGCTATCCTGCATAAAGCTTTTTGGGTGTACATAGTATGACACTAGTGCCTCGCTAGCCGTGAAAATGCCAGCACCATCGACCTTTGGATTATTCATTGTTTGTTTACTTACTACAGAGGAGTAATCATATGAGTAATTCGTCGTCATATATTGCTTACCACCTGTCCCAGGCGTCTCTAAATGGATTAAACGATAGAGCACGGTAGCTGCCTCAGCACGAGTTGTTTGAGCAAGAGGCGCAAATTGATTATTTGGCTTCCCAACAAGTAGTCCTGTTGTGACGACAGCTTGTACATCTGCATAGGCCCATTTGGCAATGCGCGCATTATCACTAAAAGCAATAGGGGAGGAAGATGTATTGATGTTTTGATAAGTAAGAGCTCTTTTTAACATAGCCGCCATTTCCTGACGATTAATGTGATTATTCGGATGGAACTTACCTTGCTCGTCACCTTTAATTAGCCCGTGATAGCTTGCTTGCTCGACTACTCCGTAATACCAGTCACCTTTTTTAACATCTGTAAAGGTTGCCTGACTAGAAGCTGCTGGTAAGTTCAGTGTTCTAACAAGAAAGGCTGCAAATTCAGCACGAGTGACAGCATCATTCGGACGATATTGGCCGAATTCATCACCCTTCATTAAATCGTTGGTAATAAGATAGTTCATTTCATGGTAGGCCCAGTGCTTCGAAATATCTTCTGCTGAAGCGGAAGTTGGCGCAAGATATAACATGCCTGCCAGCACGGCCCCGTAAAGAGGAAATTTACGTTTCATTTTTTAAGCTCCCTTCAATAGCTGATATGTTCTATCAAACTATCAAAAGTGTAGCATAAAAAGTGGCAATCTATTATTACAACATGGGGACAGATAGATTAAGCTTTTTATTTAATAAAGAAGAAACTCATAAAGTTGTTGGGGAAGAGGCAGAATTCGCTAAGAAACGCCTTCTATATTTCTGTTTCTTTACAATTATAACTAAAATATTACGGGAGTCTTTAATTTTTGACAATTTAGTAACCATTCCAGAAAATGCTTGGTTATTATTGAGAGTAAGGTATAATAGGTAACGGAACTATATGTTACCAATCCAAATGAGGATATAATTAGTTGTAATTTTAATGGTTTCTATTAAATACCATATTAGGTATGGTAAAAAAATCTTCTATAACTAAATTTATGTCCCAATGCTTGAATTTCGGAAAAGATAGTGTTATATTATTGTAGAAAGTGAATAAGCTTACTAGAATGGTATTCTACTACGCTTTTTCTAGTAAATTTACTAACAAATTTGCTTTAGTTTTGTATTATTCAAGAAAGCTATAATACATACATTTAGGTAACTAGGCGGTACTATAGTTTTCGTTGGATTAATATCAATTTAAGGAATTTTAGGGAGGAATACATTAATGGCAAAGCAAAACAAAGGCCGTAAGTTCTTCGCGGCATCAGCAACAGCTGCATTAGTTGCATCGGCAATCGTACCTGTAGCATCTGCTGCGCAAGTAAACGACTATAACAAAATCTCTGGATACGCTAAAGAAGCAGTTCAATCTTTAGTTGACGCTGGTGTAATCCAAGGTGACACTAACGGGAACTTCAACCCACTTAACACAGTAACTCGTGCACAAGCTGCAGAAATCTTCACGAAAGCTCTAGAATTAGAAGCTGACGGCGATGTAAACTTCTCAGACGTTAAAAAAGGTGCTTGGTACTACAACTCAATCGCAGCAGTAGTAGCAAACGGCATTTTTGAAGGCGTAAGTGCAAACGAATTCGCTCCAAACAAATCTTTAACTCGTTCTGAAGCAGCTAAAGTTCTTGTAGATGCTTTCGGTTTAGAAGGTAGCGAAAGCTTAAGCCAATTCGCTGACGCTTCTCAAGTTAAACCATGGGCTAAAGATGCTCTAGAAACTGCTGTAGCAAACGGAATCTTCACTGGTTCTGAAGAAAACGGCAAATTAAACCTTAAACCAAACGCAGCGATCACTCGCCAAGACTTCGCAGTAGTATTCGCTCGTACGCTTGATCTAGCTGTTGAAACAGTTGACGCTTCAATCAAAGCTATCAACAACACAACTGTTGAAGTAACATTCGACGAAGAAGTAAATGTTGATGATGTAAAAGCAGCTAACTTCAAAATCGATGGTTTAGAAGTGAAAAACGCTTCTGTTAAACAAACTAACAAAAAAGTTGTTGTATTAACAACTGAAGCTCAAACTGCTGATAAAGACTACGTTCTTTCTTATAAAGACGAAGAAATCGGTAAATTCAAAGGTGTTGCTGCTGTAATCCCAACAGCTGTTAAACTTACAACTTCATCTGTACAAGGTGTAATTGGTAACGAAGTAACACTTAAAGCACAAGTTACTGTTGCTGAAGGTCAATCTAAAGCTGGTATTCCTGTAACTTTCAACATCGTTAATGATAAAACTACTAACGATAAAGTAGAAGTTGAAGCTTTAACTGATGAAAATGGTGTAGCTACTTACTCTTACACTCGTTACTACTCTTCAGTTGATTCTGTAACTGCTTATGCAACAAGCAAATCTTCTGTATACTCAAGTGCAAAAGTTTACTGGGCTAACGCTCTTCAATTAACTGTTAAAGACATTACTGAAGCTACAACTTTAGTAAACGGCGCTAAAAAAGTATATGAAATCAACTCTAAAGACAACGCTAATGGTTATGTATTCGTAGCATTCGAAGAAAACCTTGATGTTGCTCCTAACAAAGCTGTAACAGGTGCTAAAGTTGAAGGCCTAAACACTTATGTTTTAGATTCAGCTGGTAAATTAACTGCAACTACAAATGTAAATGGATACCCATATGCATACACTACAGGCGGTAAAGCTGTAACTGCAGTTAAATTAGATGGCAATGGTAAAGCAAACTTAGTTGTAACTGGTAGCAATGCTGCAGTAACTCCAATCGTTTACTCTAAAGGTTTTGTAGATGCTACTAAAACTTTAGTAGGTGTAGATGCTGATTACTCTGCAACAGCATTACAAACTAAAGCTTCAACAGTTAAATTCGAACTTAAACATGAGTTAGGCTTAACTATTCAAGCTGAAGGCGTTCAAAATTCTGCAACTTACTTAAATGATACTGAAACTGGTGGTCGTGATTACACAGTAACTTACACTGATAAAAATGGTAAAGTTGCTGCACCAGGTACAAAAGTAAAAGTTGCTATCGATACTAAAGGTGTTAACGGTACATTACATGTATTAGATGCTGACAATAAAGAGCTTACTTATACAACTTCTGCTACTACTCCAGGTACTCGTTACTATGAAGTAACTGTAGAAAAAGAAGGTAAAGCTAAGTTCACTGTATCTAGCACAAACGTTAATGACTATGTAACTCCAGTTGCATTCATTGACAACGGTAAATCAACAGCAGCTGGTGCATTAGATGCTGACGATTTACAAGCTCAAGGCGAAATTACTTACTTCGTAGCTGACGTAACATATGCGGCTAAATTATCTGCTGTAGATGCAGCTGGTAAAGAAGTAAAAGCTGTAGTAGCAAACGGTGTTGAGTATGCTGACTTTGTTTACTCTTTAGTTGACCAAAATGGTAAACCACGTCGTTCTAAAGATGGTAATGCTACAACTGTATCATTTGAAGTTAAAGCTGGTACGGGTACTGTAACTGTTGATGGTACTACTGTAATTCAACCAGGTGGAACTAAAACTGTTAATGCTACTATTCCATCAAATGGAACAAAAGCAAGCGTACGTGTAGTAGCTCAAAACCCATCTTCAGTAACTGTAAGCGCAACTGGTTCTCGTGCAGGTGTAGTACTTCCATCTACAAACCCAGCATCAGTAGCTGTTGACTTCTCACAATACGGTACTGCTGAAGTAACTGGCGTTGCAACAAATGTAAACACTGCATTAGATGTTCTTACAATTAAAAATGTTGTATATACTTATGCTGATGCTACTTATAAATACAATGGAAACAAAATTGATGTAGCTACTTTTGAAAATTACATTAAAGCAAACACAGCTACAGTTTCTATTACAAAAGATACTGATGGTAAATTCACATTTAACGTAATTGACACTGCTACTGGTGTAAATGGTATTGTAGCTCAACTTAACAATGCTCCAACATTAGCTGGAAAAGAAGCAATTGTTAAAGCTAACTATCCTGAATTATCTGCTGCTCAAGTAACAGCATTTGCAACGGATTTACAAACTCGTGCTACTACGCAAGCAATTACTGCATCAAGCTTATTAGCTGACTATAATGCATTGTTTGTTTCTGTTAAATCAGCAGTAGCTTCAGATTCTGATGCTGATGGTAAAGCGGATAAACTTTCTATTACATTCAGTGAAGCTGTAAATGCAGCAAATGTTGAATCTTTAGTTTCTAACTTCACATTAACTAATGGTACAGTAGCTGTTCCAACTCCAGTTAATGGTAATGGTACAACATTAACATTTGACATTACTGGCGCAACTAGTTTAGCTGTTGGTACATTAACTGTTGCTGGTCATGATACAACTAAGGTTGAACAAGCAGGAGCTGTAAAAACTCTAGTTAAAGGCTCAGTTTCAGTTACTCCTGCGACAATTGTTACTAATGTAACTGCTGCGACTGCTGCTAAATCTGCACCTGGTGTAGCTGGCGTGGCTGAAGCAAAAGAATTAGTAATTGGTACAACTAATGCTGGAGCTTCATCAGCTAAAGTACAAATTGCTGCTACTGGTTTCAATAATGGTGTAGCTAAAGATGTAACATTCTCAACAAGTGCACTTGATACTGCTGCTCAAGTATTGACTAAAGCTGAGGCTGCATTAAAAGCAGATGCTGCAGTTACTGCATTCTTTAATGTAACTACTGATACTAATAAATTAGTACTTACTAAGAAAACTGTAGGTGCTGCTGATACTAACTTCAACTTCTTAGTTACTGATAATGCTACAACTACTCAAGCTACTGCTGTAGCTGGTGTTACACCAACTGCTGCTGTTGCAGGTGCTTATACATTAACAATTGCTACTACTGGTGCTACTAATGCAGGATCTGTAGTTGTAAACATCAAACGTGGCAATGTTGATCATAATGTAACTGTTGCTGTTTCAGCAGGCGATACAGTTAATACAATTGCTACAAATGTATTAACAAAATTACTTGCAGATAACGCAGTGACTAACTTATATAATGTAACTGCTGGCGCAACTGGAGAAATTATCTTCACTGAAAAAGAAGCTGGTTTAATCGGTACTGCAACAGGTAATGTTACTGAATCCACTATTACAATTAAATAATTTGTAATATACTTTAAAAGTTCTATAGGGGATTTCCCTTATAGGACTTTTTTTGTTGTACAATAATCTTTATTGGGGTATTCAAATAATTTCGCAATATAAAAAGCACAAATTCACACTTTTAATATACTTTAATTGTCTAGATACAAGTAATAAAAGGGTTTGGGTGCTGTATGAATTTGAACAAAAATATCTCAGGGTTTAAAGATGTAGAAATTATAAATAATGAAAAGTTGGAAAGTGGCTTTTTTAGAGAATTAAAGACTACATTTATTGTGTGAGTAGGTGCTCCTTTAAGAATTAATAACCCGTAATAACACACACTTCAAATAGTTAATATATTATTGATACAGAATTTTAAAAAGGCTGGGACAGAACTTGATTAAATTGATAAAACAATAAAAATGGATGTTAACTTTTTAACCTCAAGAAGTTAAATATGCCTTCCTAAATCAAAAAAATGTTAAACCAATTGTATCTTGGTCTAACGTTTTTTCTTTTTGTCCCAGCCTCTTTTTATGTTTCAGGAGGAGTTCATATAGAGGAGAAACATTTTGTACCTGTAAGTAAAAGGAAGTTTAAAGAATGAAATCATTATAACGTTTTATAGAAGGTATCAGTAAGTTAATAGGAAAGATAATCTCAATTGACGAAGTTGGTTATGAATCTCTTCAGTTTGAGAAAGAAGAAATCGATGAAACAATAATTCCAACAGAAATACTATCACCTTAGAACCTGTAGTGACAACTTCAGTAGATTATACAGAAGCAGAGGGGAATTATTATATGTAATTATCTGTGTCTCGTGACGAATTTGGATTATCACCGTATGAAGTGTGGTTAATTAATAGTGAAGACATTCTCAATGTTTTTGCAGGCAATGATGATGATGTATGCTAGGCGATATGTGCAAATACAGGTGAATGGTGATACCTTCTACAGAGATAAGAATGTCATCGATTATTACGGGAAATTTCTAACTGAGTCACTAGAACCATTTGAGTTTGTAGAAGAAGTAACTATAGAAGTAGATGAAATACTTTACTTGGTCAATCGAATACAAGATGTAAAACTCCGTAGTATCATCCGTCAATACATTGCCTATTTTGAGAAATTACTATTAGGGAATGAGCTGGTTTTAAGTTGAACTCACGACATTTCTAATGGAAAACTGGCGACATAAGTAAATGTTTATAGCATAGAAAATGAAAAGTTCAAGTAATACATAGCATGTGTATTTTTGTATGCCTAAAAATTGGTGACTTTAACGCTAGTTATCCCGATGTAACAACTAGTTTTTGGAAGGAAGAGAGATTAGAGTTTAAGAAGAACTATTAAAAATTGTACTAGTGGCAATTGTTACAGTCGTAATAGATCACGTGTTAAGCGAAAAAGATTTGCTCATCTTTTCTTTTTGTAAGTAATCTAAAGAAGTGGTCCACTAAAAATGAAGAGGTAGGGGATTATTCTACAACCTCTAGCGATGCTATGTAGGCTACAATTTTTATATTTCAATTGCTTTTGGGATTATCCAAAAGTAATGTAACTTTTTTTGAAATAACAAGTCTAATTAAGAAAATAGCTTTAACGTGTGTACTAGTGCATTCAATTTTAGAATTACTTCTCAAATACTATTTATATATAGATCGAATTGAGTTTGATAAAAAGCCAGTTTTAGAATTCTTTATCAAGTATTAAAGAGTTTAATAGTAAATGATCACGGTATTTTGGAATATCATTTACTTTATATGAAGCTTTGGAAGGAAAAAGAATAGCACCCTAGTACCAAATTCTACTCTTTTCGATATAAATCCCACATTTTAGGGGTTTTTCGTGTTAAGATGATAAAGACTATTGTAAGAGGAAAAAGGAGATTAAGATGTTTAAGAAACTAAGGACTACATGTATTGTATCAGCAGTTGCGTTGGCTACGATTTTGCCAGGACAAGCGTCTGCATCAGCGACTAGTAACAATGGAATTCAGATAAAAAACAATGTTTCGATTACGATTAATGGAGAGACGATTCAAGTCAATGATCCTATTTTAAATAAATCGGATTTCTTATTATTACCAATGCGTGCATTGTATGAAGCGGTTGGTGCAAGTGTGGATTGGGATAAGGAAACGTTGACGGCATCGGCGATTCGCAATGGTAAGATGGTTGATTTAACAATCGATTCGAATAAGGCTTTAGTAGATGGTCAAGAGGTTGCAATGGATGTTGCGCCATTTATGTATAAAGATCGTACCTACATGCCATTACGTTTCGTCAGCGAAAACTTTGATGGAGTTGTTAATTGGGATGAGGCTACTCAATCGGTGGATATTACATTATCAGATGAAACAACAGCACCACCGCAGGAAGACCCATATATCTTACATATCAATAACAAACGTATTGTCATGAAAGATCCGATTGTTTCAAAGGATGGAAGAACCTATTTACCTGCTAGCTATATTTATGATTATTTAGATGATTCATCTGGTACTTGGCAGCCTGATGGTTCCTTTGAATTGTTAATTGGTGGGATGAGCTTTATTTTCAATGATAACAGCAATCAGGCTTTGGTTAATAATGAAGCAGTGACAATGATCGAAAAGCCATTTATACAAAAAGGCAAAATGTACATTCCTGCTAAGTTTCTTGTGGATACATTAGGTGGAAATTTACGTTATATCACAGAGAAAAAAGAAATGTATATTTATGTTTACCGTTATATGTTTACAAGCCCCTTCCTAGATAAATCATATGGCACGACGTCATCACCCGAGGCTGTTCCTTCTGCTCGTTTAGAGGGGGATCGTGATTTATTTATTAGTGATAATCCCGAAACGTTAACACGTAAGCTTGTGCCAATGAATAATGCGACGCTTGCCCAATATGATGTCAAACCAACTGCGGCAACGAATAAGCATCGTGTCTTTGGCTGGCATTACAACACATTAGGTACGGACGTCAATCTTGGCATTACCGTTCAAAACAAGTCTACGACAGAGAGCATTAAAGTGACTGACTCGAAGGGCATTAGCCAAAAAACGGGTAATAGCTGGGTAGGTCATGACCTAGGTTTGTCAATTGCGGACGCTACTTTAAATAACAAGCTTCAAAAATCAGAAAGTAGTGGTATTGTCATTGCACCAGGGGAAACAAAGGTCATTGAAACATACGATTTACACTATGATTATATTATCGGCTTTTTACATGATTTAGATATTCAAGCAGTCAATGGTGGAAAGCCAGAGTATACGATTCGTACTGTGCTTTCAAAAGATAATACAGATTTAACAACAATCCAATCAGAACAGGTTGCGGTTGATGAGTATGCGAAACATCCAAGGGGTGCTTGGCCAAGTGCTACCATTCTAGCAGAGCTACCAGCCTATACAGTAGATACTCCAGAGGTAGGCTATAACATTTCCAATGGCCGTACAGACCATTTACAAACGGCTGAAAATTCATTTTCTCAAATCAATGGTGCTGTAGGAAACCCAGGTCACTTCGGTATGAACTATAAAGTATCCATTCCTGTTGTCAATCCAACAGGCTCTACAAAAACGATTAAGCTGAAGTTGGCTGGTCGAGGAGGATTATACAGCGGAGCGATTAAGGTGAATGGCAAAGTGTATTTAGTGCCTTCTTTAAGAGTAGGGGCAGAGTATGTTGAATTACCAGATTTCAAGATGAAGGGTTCAAAAGATACGATTGAATTAGAACTAATGCATGCTGGTGGTGTGAATCTTCCAGTAGCGATTTATGTAGAAACAAAATAAAAAAGTCACTGGCACGGGTCATGTGACATGGTACGTGCCATACTTTGAATTAATTCGGAGTGAAAAATGGCAAGAAAACTAATAACGATTATTGTAGTCCTATTCATGCTTACACTAACAGTTAGCCCCATCAATGGACAAGCTGCTGGTTTAGGCAATAAAGTCAGTGAAGTTAAAACAGAAGTTTCACCACAGGTAATACATTCACAGCAAAACTATACGTCAGGTTCGATACGACAGTTTGTAAATGTTTTAGATGTAAATTTAAATAATACATATACAAAACTAGAAATTGGTATGCCAAATCCTATTAATTCATTAAAAACAACATCAGCGATGGCCAAGCAAAACACATATGATGGGCATCGTGTGGTTGGGGCTGTCAATGCCTCTTACTTTTTAGGAAATGGTATGCCTGCGAACTTGTTAGCAGAAAACAATGAAATTGTGAACTATGGTATTTTGGGAGATACATATGATAGCCCAACACAAAAGCCAGTTGCATTTGGTTTATCGAAATCAGGGAAAGCTATTGCAGATTATTATTCTACGAATCTAACTTTCCAAGTGAATGGCAAAAGCTATCCTATTGATCTTATTAATAGTGAACGAGGAACAAATAAAAACGTTTTATATACACCTGAGAAAAAATCAACAGGGACAAATACATGGGGGGTAGAACTCGTTGTGTCGGGCGCTAGCCAAGATACAAGTACCTTGCATTTTGGTGATCAGTTCTCAGGTACAGTATCTCATGTAACAGCTTACGGAGCAGAAGGTAACTCTTCTGTACCAGCAGATGGCTTTGTTATCTCTGTCCAAAATAAAGAGTTAGCCGCTGAATTAAGTAGCATTACAGCAGGTACAAGCGTGGATGTCAGCTTATCAATCGATCAAAAATGGATGGATGCACAGTTCATCTTAGCAGCTGGACCAATGCTTGTGCGTAACGGCAAAGTGGATATTTCTATGCCAACGAATTCAGGGTTTGCTTCTACACGTAGTCCACGTACAGCAGTAGCTATAGATGCTACAGGTACAAAGGTATCTCTTGTAACTATTGATGGTCGCATAAGTGGTCATAGTAATGGTGTTAATTTATCAGATTTAGCTGCTCATTTAATTTCAGTGGGTGCTTCTTCGGCTATTAACCTAGACGGAGGCGGCTCTACAGCAATGGTGGCGCGTAACCCAGGAGGTTATTTCGCCAACCTAGTGAATAGACCGTCAGAGGGTAGTGAACGTCGTGTATCTGCCATTTTACAGGTAGTGAATACAGCGCCACCAGGGAAAGTAAAATCAATTACGTTAAGTAGTGTTGGTCAGGTAATGAAAGGTTCTTCTGTAGATATGCAGGTTGTAAGTGCCTATGATCAATACTTGAATCCAATGACCATCAACCCAGCAAATATGAACTGGACAGTTGAAGGTAATATCGGCAAAATGGATGGTGCAACCTTCACAGCAACACAAAAGGGTGAAGGAAAAATTATTGGCGAGTATGAAGGAATTCGTACGTCTACAGCTGTGAAAGTAGTAGATCTAGCAGAAAAACCTATTGTACTAGATAGCTTTGATAATACGTCATCTTGGACAACAGAAGTGGCGAAAGCTAATGCTTCATTAGCAAGCTCTAAAGAGTATGCTAGACAGGGAACTGCTAGCTTACAATTAAACTATGATTTCACAACAGCAGGCACAGGTACAAAAGCAGCCTATATGGTTGCGAAAACACCAATTGCTATTTCAGGGCAGCCTAAAAATATCGGTCTTTGGGTATTTGGCGATGCTGGTAAGCATTGGCTAAGAGGCGTTGTGATTGATGGTGCTGGAGCTAAGCATACAATTGATTTCACAAGCCAGGGCGGTTTAGACTGGAGTGGCTGGAAATACGTGACGGCAGATATTCCAAGTGATCTACCACAGCCACTAAAATTCGAGCGTTTGTATGTTGCTCAGCCAACAGCTTCTCTTCAAAAGAAAGGTCAGCTGTATTTCGATCAATTACAAGCCGTTTATAAAGATAATCATGAGGAATTAGTTTATACAGATGTAACAAAAGGACATTGGGCATTTTCCGAAATCCAAAGTCTATATGATCAAACCCTTATTAAAGGATACTCTAATGGAACATTTAAACCAGAGGCATCCATTACACGTGCCGAGGCAGCTACGATTATCGCTAGAGCTTTAAATCTAACTACAACGAAGGATTCTAGCTTTAAAGATGTGAGTAAGAGCCATTATGCATACAGTGCCATTGCCGCAGTTGAGCAGGCTGGCATTATTAAAGGGCAAGAGGCAGGGAAGTTTAATCCAAACGGACAGCTTTCACGTGCTGAAATGTCTGCCATTTTAACAAGGGCCTATAAATTAACGGGTACAAGCAAAGTAAGCTTCTCTGATGTGAAATCAACACATTGGGCATACAGCCATATCCAAGCACTTGTGGCAAATGATTTAACTGGCGGCTTCCCAGATAACACATTTAGACCAGATTCACAAATTACACGTGCGCAATTTGCAAGCTTCTTAAATAGATGTTTATCATTAAAATAAAAATGACGAATCCCCTGTAGTAATCTACAGGGGATTTCTTTTGTAAATCAGAACCACCAGTCTAA
>NZ_DJAU01000007.1:0-19714 GCF_002429725.1 Lysinibacillus sp. UBA5994
CCAAGATAAAACAAATAGACAGATAATAGTAGTAAAGGAATAGCGCCAATTTGCTTATTATACAGGAAAATGGCTCCCAATACTAAAGCTAATATAATTATGTAGTGAATAGCTGATTTCATCCTCTACTGCGCCTCCCCTTTTTTTACATTTCTATTATAACGAAAATAAAAAGAAGTGCCTAATCTTAAGACTAGACACTAGAAATTAGAGAAGCATGATACTTGAATAGAAAACAAGAAGTTTTGATCAACCTTGCTTACATATTACGACGATATTGTCCGCCAACTTCATATAAAGCTTTTGTAATTTGTCCTAAACTTGCTACTTTTACTGACTCCATCAGCTCAGCAAAAATATTACCATTATTGACAGCCACTTCTTGTAGACGTGCAATCGCAGCTTCACTTTCCTCTTCATGGGCTTTCCAAAAAGCTTGTAAATTACGAATTTGTGTCTCTTTTTCTTCTGTCGATGCACGTGCGATTTCCATATTATCTATATCAGCATCTGAAGGTGGATTTGGGTTCAAGTAAGTATTAACACCAATGATTGGTAACTCCCCTGAATGTTTTAACATTTCGTAGTACATAGATTCTTCTTGAATTTTACCACGTTGGTATTGCGTTTCCATAGCACCTAACACACCGCCACGATCATTAATACGATCAAACTCTTCAAGAACCGCTTCTTCCACAAGATCTGTTAATTCTTCAACAATAAACGCGCCTTGTAGTGGGTTTTCATTTTTTGCTAAACCATGCTCTTTTGTAATAATCATTTGAATTGCCATAGCACGTCTTACAGATTCCTCCGTAGGTGTAGTAATGGCCTCATCGTAGGCGTTTGTATGCAATGAGTTACAGTTATCTTGTAATGCCATTAAAGCCTGTAATGTTGTACGAATATCATTAAAATCAATCTCTTGTGCGTGTAAACTACGCCCAGACGTTTGAATGTGATACTTTAGCTTTTGAGCGCGCTCATTAGCACCGTATTTATCACGCATTACAATAGCCCAAATACGTCGTGCCACACGACCGATTACTGTATACTCTGGATCTAGTCCATTTGAGAAGAAGAATGATAAATTTGGTGCAAAGTCATTGATATTCATGCCACGACTTAAATAATACTCTACATACGTAAAACCATTAGCTAAGGTGAAGGCTAATTGGGAAATAGGGTTTGCTCCAGCTTCCGCAATATGATAACCAGAAATGGAAACAGAATAATAGTTACGTACTTTATGGTCTATAAAGTATTGCTGAATATCGCCCATCATACGCAAAGCAAACTCTGTTGAGAAAATGCATGTATTCTGGCCCTGATCTTCTTTTAAAATATCAGCTTGTACTGTTCCACGTACAACTTGCAATGTTTTTTCACGTGTCTCGGTAAACTCTTCAACTGTCAAAGTTCGTCCTAGCTCTTGCTCACGTAATTGAACTTGTTGATCGATTGCTGTATTCATAAACATTGCTAAAATAATAGGTGCTGGTCCATTAATAGTCATTGATACAGATGTAGACGGTGCACATAAATCAAAGCCTGCGTAAAGTTTTTTCATATCTTCTAGTGTACAGATCGATACACCTGATTCTCCAACCTTACCGTAAATATCTGGACGGTAATCTGGGTCTTCCCCATACAAGGTTACAGAATCAAAAGCTGTAGATAAACGTTTTGCATCATCATCTTTTGATAAATAATGGAAGCGTTTATTTGTACGTTCTGGTGTTCCCTCGCCAGCAAATTGACGCTTCGGATCTTCACCCTCACGTTTGAATTGGAATACACCCGCCGTATATGGGAATTCGCCAGGAACATTTTCTTTATAAACCCAACGCAAGATTTCCCCATAGTCTTCAAACTTCGGTAATGCTACTTTTGGAATTTTCGTGCCAGAAAGACTAGTTGTTTTTAAGATGGTACGAATTTCTTTATCGCGAACTTTAGTCACAAACTCATCGCCAGCATACGCTTCTTTTAATGCCTGCCAATTATCCAATATACGCTTGGATTCTGCTGTTAATTCATCTCTAACACCTTCTGCTAAAGAAGTAAGCGATGCCACAAGCACATCATCTGGAGCTTTTTCTTGGACAGCTGCAATAGCACCTTCTAATTGGAATAGTCGACGAGCAAATGCCACCTGCTGCTCAGTTTTTTTATGATAGCCACGGACAGTGTCCGTAATCTCACGTAAATAATAACGGCGATCGTTTGGAATGATAACATCTTGCTTTTGCGTTTTCGCAAATTGCTCATAGCTTGTTTCCCAATTAAAACCTGTTTTTTCGTTAATTATTTTAACGAGGGCGGCGAATAACGCATTTGTGCCTTTGTCATTAAACTGGCTAGCTATTGTACCGTAGACTGGCATGTTATCAAGTGATTCATCCCAAAGCTCGCGGGAACGTTGATATTGTTTTTGTACTTGTCGAAGGGCGTCCTCTGAGCCTTTTCGCTCAAATTTATTGATCGCAATAACATCTGCAAAGTCAATCATATCAATTTTCTCAAGTTGTGTAGGTGCACCGAATTCGCTTGTCATGACATACATAGATAGATCCGTGTATTTAGTAATTTCGGCATCACCTTGACCAATTCCACTTGTTTCTACGATGATTAAGTCATAACCTGCTACACGTACTACATCTAGCACATCACCAATTGATGCAGATAATTCTGTACGTGAGCCACGTGTTGCTAAACTACGCATATAAACACGGTTATTAAAAATAGCGTTCATGCGAATACGATCCCCAAGCAATGCTCCACCCGTTTTTTGCTTTGTTGGATCGACTGATAGAATGGCTACACGTTTATCTGGGAATTCTTTTAGGAAGCGGCGAATCAGTTCATCCGTTAAGGATGATTTCCCTGCACCACCTGTTCCCGTAATCCCCATTACTGGCGTACCTTTTGAAAGCTTTCTTGCCTCTGCTAGCATTTCTTTCGTAGCTTCATCGTCATTTGACTCAGCTGCTGTTATTAGATTGGCTAAAATTTCAGGCGTCTCTGTCGTTAAAGACTTTAATTTCTCTAAATAATTACCTGTTGCAGTAGGAAAATCTGTACCTTTAATTTGTTCATTAATCATTCCCTGTAGCCCTAAAACACGGCCATCCTCTGGTGAGAATATCCCTGCAATGCCATACGTATGAAGCTCTTTAATTTCACGAGGTAAAATAACTCCTCCACCACCGCCATAAATTTTAATATGTGGTGCTCCTTTTTCACGCAGTAAATCATACATATATTTAAAGTATTCCATATGTCCGCCTTGATAAGAAGAAACCGCAATCCCTTGTGCATCTTCTTGTATCGCAGCATTCACGACTTCTTCAACAGAACGATTATGACCTAAATGGATTACTTCTACACCGCTCGATTGTAAAATGCGTCGCATAATATTGACTGAAGCATCATGTCCATCAAAAAGACTCGATGCTGTCACAAAACGTACGTGATTTTTTGGACGATATACTTCTACCTTTGTCATATGAAATCCCCACTTTCTCCCCTTATTGAATAAAAAAAGCCGGCATTGCAATATCGCTATATGCAATTGCCGACAAACCCCTTACAAATATTAAAACCCCTTTATGCCTGAAATGAACAAGGTGATTTGCATGTCAATGAATTCGTCTATTGAATGCTGACGATGTAAAGCCCATTTGCGAAACGCCCAGCTTTGTCCTGAAACAACTAAGTTATTGGCTGCTAAATGGATTTGCTTCTCTGTCATAGTTAGTTCGCCAGACTGGACACATCGCTGTAACAAGCGTTCAAATGTGGCAACCATTTCAAACTCTTTACTAAAAACATAGCGTTGTGCTTCTTTTGACAATGATTTTGTTTCTTGATACATGATTGTTAGCTCATCAACCATACTATCGATTTGCAGGAAGTATTCCCGAATCATTTCTTTTAACTCATCAATAGTTCCTGCTTTAATCTCATAACTTGAAAGACGCTCCATTGCATGGTGATAGATACTGTCACAAACAAGGTATAGAACATCTTCCTTCGTTCGGATGTATTCATACAAAGTACCGATACTAAAGCCAGCAGCTTTTGCAATTTCTCTCGTCGTGGCACGGTGAAAGCCTTTTTCTTTAAATAGCTTAATAGCTCCTTGAATCATTTGTTCACGACGAATGGCGATTAGATTTTCATCTTTTACGGTTGACTGTACTTGGGGCCTTTTATCTTTATCAGTCATCAATTATTTCGTTAGCATACGCGAGATAACAAGACGTTGAATCTCCTGCGTACCTTCGTAAATTTGTGTAATTTTAGCATCACGCATAAAGCGCTCTACAGGGTAATCTTTTGTATAACCATAGCCACCAAATACTTGAACCGCCTCTGTCGTTACACTCATTGCTGTATCGCCAGCCATTAATTTCGCCATTGCAGATGCCTTACCATATGGTAGGTTATTAGATTCTAACCATGCCGCTTGGTATGTAAGAAGTCGAGAAGCCTCAATTTGAGTTGCCATATCGGCTAATTTAAAGGAAATGCCTTGATTTGCAGTGATCGGTTTACCAAATTGCACACGTTCTTTGGCATAGTCAACTGCTGCATCGAGTGCTCCTTGTGCAATTCCTACTGCTTGAGCCGCAATACCATTACGTCCACCATCTAGTGTCGTCATGGCAATCTTAAAGCCTTCCCCTTCAGCCCCTAATAGATTTTCCTTTGGAACACGACAGTTATCAAAAATAATCTCTGTTGTTGGAGATGAACGAATTCCTAATTTCTTTTCTTTCTTCCCTACAGAGAAACCTTCAAATCCAGCTTCCACGATAAATGCGGATGTGCCATGTTTTGCTTCTGGGTCTGTTACTGCAAATACAATATATGTATCTGCTACTCCACCGTTCGTAATAAAGATTTTTGAGCCATTTAAAATATAATCATCGCCATCACGTTTTGCATAAGTTTTCATGCCACCCGCATCAGAGCCAGAGCCAGGTTCTGTTAAACCATATGCACCAATATGTTTGCCTTCAGCCATTGGACGAAGGTATTTTTGTTTTTGTTCTTCTGTACCGAACTTGTAAAGTGGCCAACCTGCCAGTGAAGTATGTGCAGATAAAGTTACACCAGTCGAAGCACAAACACGTGAAAGTTCCTCAACAGCTATGACATATGCAAGGTAATCAAATCCTGCACCACCATATTCCTCAGGCCATGGAATACCAGTAAGCCCAAGCTCCGCCATTTTGTCGAAAATCGCACGGTCAAATTCTTCATTTTCGTCACGTTCAGCAGCTGTTGGCGCCACTTCATTTATAGCAAAATCACGAATCATTTCACGTAATTGTTCATGCTCTTCTGTTAACTGAAAGTTCATTGTCCATTTCCCCTTTTTAGTTAGACTCTGTTTTGTGTTACCTGATTATTGTTAGGTTGGATTGAGCGGTTTTGCCTTATTTCAGAGCAGTTCTACACCCTTTATAAACGTTTTTCCCTCACTCTTGAACGGTTTCCATCACTTTGTACCATTCGCAATATCAGGCTTTATTTCAGTAAATGTTTACTAATGACTAGTCGTTGAATTTCACTTGTACCTTCATAGATTTCTGTCACCTTTGCATCGCGGAAATAGCGCTCTACTGGATAATCTTCCGTATAGCCGTAGCCGCCAAATATTTGAACAGCCTCTATTGCCGTTTGTACCGCGGTTCGTGATGAGAAAAGTTTAGCCATTGAAGCTTCTGCTCCACATGGTAAACCTTTTGCACGTAAATCGGCTGCACGATAGACTAACAGTTTTGCAGATTCAACAGCCGTTGCCATATCCGCAAGCTTAAAGCCAATACCTTGTTGTGCGGCAATCGGCTTACCAAATTGAATGCGTTCTTTAGCATAAGCAGTAGACGCCTCTAGTGCCGCCTCAGCAATTCCTAACGCCTGTGCCGCAATGCCGATTCGTCCAACATCTAAATTGGCCATCGCAATTTTAAAGCCTTCTCCCTCTTCCCCAAGTAGGTTGTCGGCTGGAATGCGACAATTATCGAATGTCAGCTGAACTGTACGTGAGCCGTGTAAGCCCATCTTATGCTCATCTTTTCCGATGATTAAACCAGGTGTTCCCTTTTCAACAATAAATGCTGAGATACCCTTTGTTTTTTCAGCTGGGTTAGTAGATGCGAATACAATATACACATCAGCTTCTCCACCATTTGTAATAAATACTTTGGAGCCGTTAATCACATATTCATTGCCATCACGCACTGCCTTTGACTGTAAAGAGCCAGCGTCTGAGCCTGCACTTGGTTCTGTTAAACAAAATGCACCTAAATATTCGCCTGTTGCAAGCTTTGGTACATAACGTTTCTTTTGTTCGTCATTCCCAAAGTAAATAATTGGATTCGTTCCAACTGAAGTATGGACGGATAAAATAACACCCATTACAGCGCTTACTTTTGATAGTTCATTAATCGCAATAATATAAGATGTAAAATCCATACCAGAGCCACCTAAGTCTTCTGGAGTCGTAATCCCCATTAAGCCAAGTTCACCCATTTGCTGTAGAAGCTCACGTGGAAATTCTCCCGCTTCCATTCGCTCCACCCATGGTTGAATTTTTTCCTGAGCAAATTGACGAACCATATCGCGCATCATAATTTGCTCATCTGTAAATTGCAAATGCATCTATAATGTCACCCCTCTAAGTTGTCCCGAAACATCTAAATAACCCCATCCCCATAGGATTATTCGTAAACGTAAAAACCTCTTCCTGATTTCTTACCTAACCAGCCAGCTGCAACGTATTTACGTAGCAGTGGGCAAGGGCGATATTTACTGTCTCCAAGACCCTCATGTAAAATTTCCATGATGTAAAGACAAGTATCTAAACCAATGAAGTCTGCCAATGTTAATGGCCCCATCGGATGATTCATACCAAGCTTCATCACATCATCAATTGCTTCTTTTGTTGCCACACCTTCGTAAAGTGCGTAAATCGCTTCATTAATCATCGGTAGTAGGATTCGGTTTGAAATAAATCCTGGGAAATCATTCACTTCTACTGGTGTTTTCGATAATTTAACCGTCATCTCTTCGACAGCTTTGTACACTTCATCTGTTGTTGCTAAACCTCGAATGATTTCAACAAGTTTCATAACTGGTACAGGGTTCATAAAATGCATACCAATTACTTGCTCTGGACGCTTTGTTACTGCTGCAATTTCTGTAATAGGCAGTGAAGATGTATTCGTAGCTAAAATAGCATGTGCTGGCGCAATGCTATCAAGTTGCTTAAAGATGGATTGCTTAATTTCCATATTTTCCACAGCTGCTTCAATGATAATATCTACATCACTAGCATCTTGTAAATCTAGCGACATACTAATTCGACTTAGAACAGCAGCCTTCTCATCTTCAGTTTTACGACCCTTTTCTACATCACGTGATAAATTTTTCGTAATAACCCCTAATCCACGCTCGAAAAATTCTTGTTTGATATCGTTCAATTTCACATCAAAGCCTGCTTGTGCACAAACTTGGGCAATACCAGAGCCCATTTGCCCTGCACCAATGACCATTACCTTTTGAATTCCCATTAGTTCAGTCCCCCTGTTTTTGGTACTTCAATCATAATTGCATCACCTTGGCCGCCGCCTGAACAAATTGCGGCAATGCCAATGCCACCGCCACGACGCTTCAATTCCTGTGCAAGTGTTAATATTATACGTGCACCAGATGCCCCAATCGGATGACCTAAAGCAACTGCACCGCCATTAACATTCACTTTTTCTGCATCTAAATCTGCCAACTGCTTGCTGACTAAAGCTACCGCTGCAAAGGCTTCATTGATTTCAATTAAATCAATATCTGCTAATGATTTGTTAGTCTTTTTCAGTAATTTATTAATAACAAGACCTGGTGTTTGCGGGAAGTTTTCTGGCTCAAGCGCAAGTTCTTCGTGACCAATGATTACTGCCAATGGTTCTCTACCTTCACGTTTTGCACGTTCTTCACTCATAACGACAAGTGCACATGCACCGTCGTTAACCCCAGGTGCATTACCTGCTGTAATCGTGCCATCCTTGTCAAAAGCTGGTTTTAGCTTCGCCAGTACTTCCAAAGACGTCCCTGCTCTTGGTGCCTCATCTGTATCAACAATAAGTGGTGCACCTTTTCGTTGAGGAATCTCCACTGGTACGATTTCTTCAGCGAAGTAACCTTTTTCAATTGCGGCTAACGCGCGTTCATGACTGCGTACTGACCAAGTGTCCTGTTCTTCCCGGCTTAGCGAGAACTCTTTAGCTGTTGCATTACCATAGCTACCCATATGTGGTCTTGCTTTATCGAAAGCACATGTTAAGCCGTCATATAGCATGCCATCTACCATTGTAGAATCTCCCATACGCAAACCATTTCGACCATTCAGAAGATAATATGGTGCATTGGACATAGATTCCATGCCACCCGCAATAATCACTTCTTCGTCCCCTAAACGAATCAATTGATCTGCTAATGTCACCGCACGCATCCCTGAAGCACAAACTTTATTGATTGTTTCTGTTTTTACTGCTGTTGGTAAATTGGCCTTCAGCGCAGCCTGTCGAGAAGGAATTTGCCCCTGTCCCCCTTGTAAAACAGAACCTAAAATTACCTCATCCACTTGCTCAGGTGCAAGATTTGCCTTCTCTAATGCCCCTTTAATGGCAATCGCACCTAAATCACTTGCATGTAATGCTGATAATGAACCTCCAAATTTACCAAACACAGTTCTTGCTCCTGCTAAAATTACAGCTCTATTCAAGTAAAACACCCCTTTTGTTTTACGTTCTCGATGAAGATGCAAAGCATTATTGACTGAACGCTCGCTCGACTTCTATCGAGGAAAAATGGGAGTTTACTATCTCAACTCCCATTCCCATTTAATCTTATTCTACAAAACAATTTTTTATTGTGCAATTTATATTTTTCAGATAACTAAAATATTTCTGCAATAGCAATCATTTTTCTGCGTTCGCTTCCGTATTCTCGTCTTGTTGAACATTTTCTATAGACGCTACCACTTCTTCGTATGTTTCTTCTGTTTCTTCGGAAGAAGGATTAACTGCCTTTACTTTTTCACCGAACACAGAACGTTCTAGTAATTCTGCAACATCAAATGTTCCAATAGAGTCTTCAACCTCTTTAGCCTTTGTACCATCCTCTAGCATTGTTAGGCAGTAAGGACAGCCTGATGAAATAACTGATGCATTTGTTGCAAGAGCCTGTTCTGTTCGCGCTACGTTTATGCGATTTCCTACATGCTCTTCCATCCACATTAATCCACCACCAGCTCCACAGCACATCGCTGTTTCGCGATTACGTTCCATTTCAACAAGCTTCACGCCAGGGATTCCTCGAAGGATCTCACGTGGGGCATCGTACACATCATTGTAGCGGCCTAAATAACAGGAATCATGGAAAACAATCGTTTCATGAACCTCATAGTTTAGAGCTAGACGATTTTCCTCAATCAACTGATTTAATAACTCAGTGTGATGATACACTTCACCTTTCCAGCCAAAGTCTTGATATTCATTTTTAAAGATATTGTAGGCATGAGGATCGATTGTTACAATTTTCTTCACGTCATTTTTCTCAAACTCATCAATATTTGCTGTAGCTAGCTCTTGGAATAAGAATTCATTCCCTAAACGACGAGGTGTATCCCCAGAGTTTTTCTCTTTATTACCTAAGATTGCAAACTTCACACCAGCCTCGTTTAATAGACGACAGAATGCTAAAGCGATTTTTTGAGAGCGGTTGTCGAAAGCTCCCATCGAACCAACCCAGAATAAATACTCCATTTCCTCGCCAGATTTTTTCAGCTCTTTTACAGTTGGAATTTGGATTGTTGGATCTAGATCACGCCAATTTTCTTTTTCCTTGCGGTTTAGGCCCCAAGGATTACCTTGTCGTTCGATATTCGTCATTGCACGTTGAGCATCAGGATTTACTTTCCCTTCAGTCATTGTTAGATAACGACGTAGATCAATAATTTTATCAACATGCTCATTCATTACAGGGCATTGATCCTCACAGTTACGACATGTCGTACAAGCCCAAATTTCCTCTTCTGTAATGACATCGCCAATTAAAGATGGGCTGTAGATATCCTCAATTACAGCACCTTCAGCACCAGCTGCAATTGCAAGCTGGTTACCCTTTGTATTGGCAAAGAATTGATAAGGCACCCATGGTTTTTGTTTTGTTACGACTGCGCCCGTAAATGTTAAATGGTCACGCAATTTTACGATTAAATCCATAGGAGACAGCATTTTTCCTGTTCCTGTTGCTGGACACATGTTTGTACAACGTCCGCATTCTACACAAGAATATAGATCAAGCATTTGCTTTTGTGTGAAGTCCTGTATGCGTCCTACCCCAATAGAAGGCATATCCTCTTCGCTTTCAGCATTTTCTCCAGCTTCTTCCAAGGCCTCAAAATCAATTGGTGTTAATGTACCCGTACGATCTAATCGATTCATGTAAACATTAAGTGGACTGACAATTAAATGGAAATGTTTAGACTGCGGTACGTATACAAGGAATGTTAATAGAATTAAAAGGTGTGCCCACCACATTACATAAAACACACCAGCGGCAACTGATGTAGGTAGGAAGCCAAAAATAGCAGCAATACTTGAAGCAACTGGCTCCGTATAAGTTAATCCCTCACCATGCCAAATTAATCCCATACCATTAGCGATTAATGTAGATACCATTAACCCACCAATGAAAATTAATACAAGGCCGTTTTTCCATCCTCGTTTTAGACGCACTAGCTTTTCAACATAGCGGCGGTAAAATGCCCACACTACCGCGACTAAAATCATTAAAACCACCAGTTCTTGGAAGAATGTAAAGACACCATAGAAAATGCCTAGTGGCAGATGTGACTCTGGTGCTAGTCCTTTCCAAATTAAATCAATGGCCCCTAACTGTACCATCAAAAATCCATAGAAAAACATAACATGTATTAAACCACTCTTTGGATCCTTTAATAGCTTATTTTGACCAAATACATTGACCATAATATAACGAAGTCGTTCTTTAACACTTTCATCAAACTCAACCTTTTTCCCCAATTGCACATACTTATAGCGTGTTTTTAACAGGTAGAAGAACAATCCTACTGCATAAAGCACAACCACGACTGTTAAGACAATGTTAGCAATTAATAATGGACTCATGGTTGGTCCCCCCTTTAGTTTGTCGTAATTTTCTCTCTTTGTGACGAATTTGCTAGTTCAAACAGAAATGTACTTCACTTTATCATTATATTCCTATTCTAATAANNTGAGTGAGCATTCAGTCAACATAAAACGGAAATATTTCTGATAATTTTATATTCTTACATTTTACAAGAAAAAAAGCCACCCTGAATTTTTCAAAGTAGCAATTTTTACTTTCCTTAACTATTATACTTAGGGGGGTGTCGCATATTCAGTAGACTTTTGAACATCTGCTAAATTGCATATAAACCTATACCGCCCCGTAGCTTAACATCTGGAAATTCATTTTTTGTACAAAAACATTTTTTAAATCAAACTTTATTTTTTAAAAACATTCCCACTGCGAATATATTCAACATCTGCTACGTTTAAGCGAGCATTTACAACACGTGCAGCTGCAAATAAATAATCCGATAAGCGATTTAAATATTTTTGTACAACCTTTGGTACATCTTCAACTTCTTTCATAAGTGTCACCATTTCACGCTCTGCTCGGCGTGCAACCGTGCGTGCAATGTGTAAAGTTGCCGCTGCTGGTGCACCTCCTGGTAAAATAAAACGTTGTAAAGGTGGCGCTTCGTCTGATAAAGCATCTATACGAGCTTCAAGTACTTCAATCGGTTGCTCTGTTAATTTATAATGACGTTCTTTCATCACATTAGCAAGGTCTCCACCAGCATCGAACAACTCATGCTGAATTGTCTCTAGGTCTGTTAAAATATCCTTGAAAAGTGCTTGATCTAATTCACTTACGGCCTTCCCAATAAAGGAATTTAATTCATCAATTGCCCCGTATGTTTCCACACGTAAACTATCTTTATCAACCCGTCCTCCAATAAGACTTGTTTTCCCCGTATCGCCTGTTTTCGTGTAAAGCTTCATTTCTCTCATCTCCTAAAACTGGTTTTTATAATTCCTAATCGCCTGAACTGTTGTTTCATAGACACCCTTTGCAATCATTTTACCAACTTCCGTAATTGGGCCACCATACAGCATTTCTTCTCCTTTTTGAGTTGCAGCAATTAACAGACTATCTGTAGCAGTACCTGTTGCAATTGTTCCACTCCGCTCATCACGAATATTTTCTGATTGCAACGCCTTTGTTTTTGCCTCAGTTGCTGTCATCAATGCCTGAAAAAATGCCTCTTCCGATAAACAACCATTAACGATAACCCATGTATTAATAGTACCAATATATGGATCATCTTGTCTTTCATGTACTCGAGATACATCAACTGCATTGCCTACACCAGCTGTTACAGCTACGATTATACTGCCAAAAGGTGCTGAAAATTCATTGATGGCCACTAGAGCTGTTGGTACTGCTGTTAGCATAACAACAGTATTTGTAGATGAAAAATTTTCCCTTTTCAAAAATTCTTTAACTTCTCGTTTCACATCACTAATGACATAATCACCAGGAACTGAGCGATTTAATAAGCAATTATGCCAGCCAATACCTGGGTTATGAACTGCAGAAGATACGGTCTTCAGAGGAAGCTCTGATTGAAGTTGGATATATTGTTCAGTTATCGTAAAGTGCTCTTTTTTGATGACAGCTCGCTGCTGATAGTCTGTAGCTGCGGGCATCATTGTAATTTGAGGTTTTGGTATTTCAGGGTGAGCATATGTAGTCACCCGTGCTTGATAAACTTCTTCAATTTGGGAGGCAATTAATACTTCATGTGGTGCACCAAGTGCTCTCATTTGTCCGCTTTCCATCAGCAATAATTCATCACAATAAAGAGAGGCTAAATTCATATCGTGTAGTACCATAACGACTGTTAAACCACACTCCATGGCTTCCTTCCGCACCATATCTAAAATTTGACGTTGGTGTGCAATATCAAGATGATTCGTTGGTTCATCCAGCAGTAAGATTTCAGCTGTTTGAGCTAATGCCTGTGCAACAAAAACTCTTTGTTGTTCACCGCCAGATAAAAATTCCATCGGTGTATGCTCATATCGCTTTACACCTGTTTGAAGCATTGCATGTTGAACTGCCTTCTCATCTTGTGCAGACCAACTCGAGAAAAAGCCTGTTTGATGCGGGTAGCGCCCCAGTGAAACTGCCTCTCTCACACTGTTCGAGAAAGCATTTGCATGAAGCTGTGGTAATACAGCCATTTTTTTCGCCAAAGCACGAGCATTATAAGAAAGAATATTTTGTCCATCAATCGAAACGGTTCCAGCAGTAGCTGGTAAAATACCACTCATTACTTTTAATAATGTGGATTTCCCGCTACCATTCGGCCCTAGAATGCCAAGAATTTTTCCTTTTTCAACAGTAAAACTAATGTCCCTGACGATTGGTACATCTTCATAGCCACCTGATAGATGTTCAACAACAATCATGCCCGTACCCCCTTGCTTCTTCGCTGCTTATAAAAAATATAGGAGAAAACAGGTGCTCCAATAAATGCCGTAATAACACCAATTGGTAGCTCTCTTGGCACAATGATTGTTCGTGCTACTAAGTCGCAAATAATGAGTAATGTTGCACCATTGAAAAAAGATAATGGTAATAAGTGGCGATGATCAGAACCCCAAATCATCCTTGTCATATGCGGCACTACTAATCCTACAAAGCCAATTGTGCCAGAAACTGCTACAGCTGCTCCAGTTAGCATAGAGCCACCTGTTAATATCAAATATTTACTGCGCTTTACATTAACACCTAAATGTTTTGCTCGCTCTTCACCATACAACAAGACATTTAATTCTCGTCTTTGTGTCCATAGCATTATTGAACCTACAATCACAAATGGAATGATCATTTGGACATATGGCCAACCACGCATCGAAACAGAACCAAGTAGCCAGCCTATTACCTGACGTAATTCTTCACCAGATAAGGCAATCATTAATGAAATGAGGGAACCTAAAAATGAACTAAAAATAACACCTGTTAATATCAACGTTTCCATTTTTAATGAGCGGTCTACGAGTCTAGCAAAGCTCATAACAACTACCATCGTAATGATAGCACCAATCATACTGAAGATTGGCAGCGCATACAAACCGACAACAGGTATAGAAATACTAAAAAAGATCGTTAAAACAGCACCAACAGAAGCCCCTGATGAAACCCCTAGTGTATATGGATCTGCTAATGGATTTTTTAATAAACCTTGGAAAGCTGCTCCAGCAATAGCTAGAGATGCGCCTACTAGTCCCGCTAATAACACACGAGGTAAACGAATTTTCCAAAAGATATTGGCGGCTGTTTCATCAACCGCCTTATTCCACAATACTTCTAATGGAATATGAACCGAGCCTATCGCTACGCCACACCAGATGCTAATAAGAAGAAGCGTACATGTTAATGTATAGGCTAGTGCTATTTTTTTCACTTAAATACCTCAGGATAGATTGCTTTTGCTAATTCTTCTAGACCTTCAGCTAAACGTGGCCCTTGACGACTTGTCGTACTTTCATCTACCTGCACAATCGCATTATTTTTTACGGCATTAATCGTATCAAAGCCTGCACGTTTTGGTATTTTCGTTAAAATATCTGGTACATAATGATATGTCACCACGATGACATCTGGATTTTTTGCGATAATTTGTTCTGCATCAATTTTATACCAATTATCGCCATCTACAGCTACATTGTCTGCATTGATCATTTCAAGCATCGCGTTCATAAATGTACCATTGCCAGCTGTATAAATATCTGGCTCATCTGATGCTTCAACTAACACTTTTTTGGGTTCAACATCCTTGACTTTAGACAAAACTTCTTCTACTTTTGCCTTCATATTAGCGACAATTTTTTCTGCCTCTGGTAATTTCCCTGTAGCACGTCCAAGTTGCTCAATTGTTGTATATGTTTCATTAAAGTCTTGTGCATTTTTTACAACAAATACTTTCAAACCTGCTGATTCAAGCTGTGCAATAGCCTCTTCTGAAAGAGACATGCTAGATTCGTGTGAAAAAACGATATCTGGTTTTAAGGCAATAATTTTTTCAATATCGTATTCCATACCCCCAACCTTATCCTTCTCAGCTGCCTCTGGCGGATAATCGTCGTTGTCCGTAACACCAACTATTTCATCATTTAAACCTAGTCCAAAAAGGATTTCAGTATTACTCGGAATGAGTGAAACAATTTTCTCAGGAGGTGCTTCAAGTGTAATGTCCTTACCAAGGGCATCTGTTATCGTCATTGGGAATGTTGCTTCATCCACCTGTGCTGTTTCTTGCTGTGTTTGCTGCTCGTTAGATGGTTTGTTATCTTTTGCTTCCTGCCCACAAGCAGCTAGCAAGCCTACTGCTAAAAATGCTGATAATCCTATTTTCCAAAATTTCTTCATGTGAATCCTCCTTCGTTGATCCGTGCGACATTTCGCTTTACTCTACATCAAAATAAAACCCCTCATCTTTGATCGATGAGGGGGCAAAATCGCACCAAAAAACTGATACAAAATCCACCACCCTATCCTCGTAGGTTGTCATGTCGTTATAAAGGCAGGTCTCCTGGCTAGTGCTACTTGCGATTTTTCAAGCCTTCCCGAAATCTTCAGTGGCATCATTTGAAAAAACTCACACTTACAGTGGCGGGACCGCATCGGAATTACACCGATTTCCCTTTTCACTTTACTTAAGTAAAGAACCTTTATAATATTCAGTTGATTTCATTATACATGAAAATGAAAAAAGTCGCCTCCATTCAAGACGACTCCCCGGCCATTATACAATTTCAGAAAAGTATTGGACTGTTTTCATTTGAGCACCCATTTCTCTTAATGACCATGTCTGTTCTAAATAAACGTCTGCTAGTTTTTCATATTTCCCACCAAATTTATGTGCCCACTCAACCGCTATGACACTTTCATAAAGGTGAGCCATTTTTTCCGCCATACCTTTAGCTTCAAAAGTTTTCGTTGCCTCGTCTAAAGCGCTAAAAATTTGCAGTTTCACAGACATATTCGCCAATTGTTCTTTAACGATTTGTACTAGTGAGCTGTCAGCTAATTTGTCTAATCGTTCCTCCATCTCCTGTACAAACAGTTCATGAGCATGAAACTTATCTACTAAACGAATGAGTTCTAAGGCCAAAATATTAGCCGTCCCTTCCCACACCGTTAACACTTGGGCGTCTCTTAATAAGCGGGGCGTTACAAAGTCTTCTATATAGCCATTACCTCCGTGTAATTCAATTGCCTCACTAGCATAATGAACAGCTTGCTCTGCTGTTTCCTTTTTCATAATGGCAATATATAAACGATTCATAATAAGATCTTGCTGAGTTCCCTGTCCACTTGTCACTTTATCGTATAATTGGATAAGGTCAAAAACTGTCGCTACTTCCACGTGCAACTTAGCTGCAAATTTCCCTAAAGTATCCTGAATCATAGGGTACTGTGTTAAGGGCTTGCCAAATGCATGTCGATTGCTTACATAATGTTTTGCCTCTAAGAAGCCGCGACGCATAATACCAATTGAAGCGACTGCATTACAAATTCTAGAGAGATTTAGTGCTTCTAGCATATAATAAATCCCTTTATTTTGCTCCCCTACAACATAGGCAAGTGTACCATCAAATTCTACCTCACCAGAGGGAACTGCCCGAACGCCTAGCTTATCTTTCAGTCGGCGAATACGTAGATGATTTGTTGTTCCATCTTCTTTGCGCCAAGGAACTGCAAACAATGTTAAGCCTTTGGAACCTGCTGGCGCACCTTCTAGACGTGCCAATACCATCGCTACACCACACATGCCCGCATTTGATGCAAAATATTTTTCACCATATAGACGATAAGCAGTGCCATCCATTCTCGCCTCCACCACATTTGCACCTACGTCAGAGCCCCCTTGACGTTCTGTTAAAAAGGTCGCACCTTCATATAAATCTGTGTCACCTGTTGCACACACATGTGGTAAAAAACGCTGCTTTACCTCTTCATCTGCATAATGATCTAATAGATAGGCAGTTGCCATTGTCAATGTTACCGGACAATAAAAACCGGGCTCTGCATGTGATAGCAAATAACCTTGTGCAAAGCTATAAACATAATTCCCCTTGTGTCCTAGCTGCGGAATATGCTTGTGTACATAGCCTACAATCCCAGTATTATATGTCTCTTCAATCGTTTTTTTATAGCCATCATTAACCCAAACCTCCGATATCTCTTCACCATAGGCATCATATCTTTGAAGGCGAGGCTCACCCTGTCGATCTGTATGCTTTGCCCTCGTATCAATATCACCTGCACATAGCTCACCAAAATCTGTTAACTCTCGTTGGGCATAGGATAAAAACTCTTTATCTAACATCATTTCTACTATTTTTTGAAGCGTGTCATCTTCAGTAAAAAAGTTCGTAGTACGCATTGCTTCTTGTTGTAATACTTTCATGCTATCTCACCTCTTGCCCCTTTAAATTTTGTTTTAATATTTTGCCTGATGCATTGCGTGGTAGCGCTTCTACTTTTTCAAAAATACGTGGTATTTTAAACTTTGCAAGATGCTCCTCTAAATAAGCTTTCAAAGATTCCTCATGGATGTCTTGTTTAGCAGAATACACCGCCTTTACAGTTTCCCCCCATTGCGGATGTGGTACACCAATTACCGCAACCTCGAATATACCTTCAAAGCTCAATAAACAATCTTCAATTTCTTTCGGATAAATGTTGACACCTCCCGAAATAATGACATCCTTTTTACGATCTACGATCCAAATAAAACCATCTTCATCCTTGCGAGCTAGATCTCCTGTTTTTAACCAACCATCAATAAAGGCTTCATTAGTAGCTACTTCATCCTTATAGTAGCCAAGCATGTTGCCCTCACCCAACAAGACAATTTCCCCTACTTCGCCTACATTTACATCTTCTCCACTGTCATTCACAATACGCAACTCTGTACCAAGTGGCGCCCGCTGACCAATACTTCCTGCCTTTGCTTCATGCTCCTTGCCAAATAATAATGAACCACTTGGCCCTGCCTCTGTTAATCCATATACACAAGTCAAATTATTTGTGCGGAATGCCTGCTGAATGAACCGAACCTCACTTTGAGATAACGGTGCCCCACCATAGACCCACCATTTCATAGAAGACAAATCTGCCGAATGTAGCCTTGGCAGTTGTGCCGTTAATAAATAAGCAACAGGTGCACCAAAGAAATGTGTTGTTTTCTCCTTTTCAATGGAATCAATGAATAAATCGGGTGTAAAAGTTGGTGTTAATACATTTGTTGAGCCTACCAATACACCCGCCATTAAAAATAAATGTAATGGTGCAGAGTGTGTTAATGGCATCATAAGCAAAATACGGCTCTCAGACTTTACCTCCATTTCAACAGCTATCATTTGCGCCACTGTTAAAATATTACGGTAGCTAAATAACACACCCTTTGGTTTTCCTGTCGTGCCAGATGTATATAAAATCGTGGAAGGGTCATCCTCTTGTAACTGACAATCAATTGTTTGTGTACTAGCATTTTGAAGCATTGATTCATACTGATGCCATCCCACTTTTTCTTGACCTGTTTTAATTTTTAACGGAATACCGGCTAGCTGTTCAACTGCTGCAAAAATAACCTCATGTACGACAATTGCCTTTGCCTCGGCATGCTGCGCCACGTACTCTACTTCTTGCAATGTAAACTTCGCATTGACTGGCACAACGATCGCTCCAATACGCTGAATAGCAAAGTAACTGACAACAAACTCTAAAACGTTTGGCATAAAAATTAAAACCTTATCTCCCTGCTTTACTCCCTGCTCTAGTAAAGCATGACTAAAACATGTCACCTGCTTATCTAAATCTTGGTAGGTTACTCTTCTGCCATGACAAATAACGGCTTCATTTTTCGGATACTTACGGGCATTACGTGCTAATAAATTGGAACTATTCATCTTGCATCTCTCCCTTTAAAGTCGCTAATTTTTCGCTAAACATGCCATGCATTTGTTGTAACTCACGCTTCATCTGCGTCAGCTCAGCTATTTTACTGTCAATCTCTTGAATTTTTTGTTCCCCGTATTCAACCGTTCGCTCTAATTGCTGAATTCCTGAGCGATCAAAATCAAATAGTAGAACCATCTCTTTGATTTCCTCCAACGAAAATCCGTAACGCTTGCCTCTGAAAATAAGCTTGAGTTTCGCCAATTCTTTTTTGGAAAAGGTTCGTTGGTTGGTAGATGAACGATGGGGGCAAAGAAGCCCAAGTTCCTCATAATAACGAATTGTCCGCGTAGATACATTAAACTCCTTTGCTACCTCCTGAATCGTCTTCAAAACCATCTCCCCTTTCCTAATTGGCAACAGTATACCATTGACGTTAACGTAAACTTCAACAAAATTTTCGGAATTAACAGAAAAATAAAGTTTGGGACAGCTAATTTCCCACGTTTTATCCGTTTCTTTTGTCTTTCTATCCAACACATTCGGAACTTTATCTCTCATATTCAGCCTTCTATCCATTAATCAGAACCACCAGTCT